>JAHDEN010000032.1 GCA_020628815.1 Chloroflexota bacterium
GAGATTCTAGTCCAACTATGCAATATGCACAAGTAAATGACCCATGTACACAGCAAAGTGCTCAATTTGGTTCCTTTGTCATTCACGAACCTTTTATAATTTTCTCTTAAGAAAAAGATAACATTAAAGGCTGGAAGTAAATGTCTGTCTAAAACCAACACTGGGTTGGACAAGAAAAGCTCAGCGCTCTGTTCAAGGGGTGCTTGACAGAGATTTAACCCAACTTCCGAACCACCATGAAAAAAAGCTATCTAACTGTCCCTGCAATTGTCTTTATCAGCCTATTGATTTTCTCAGGCTTCGCTCAACCTCAATCAAATGTGCCACAAGTAAGCGCACAAAACGAAACGGTTCTGTACCTACCAGCCCTTGCGCTCCCCTCGGCCGCGCCAAATGTTCAACCCTCCCCTATCGCATGGGGGGTAAATTTCATCAATTCAGTTGATCACCCGGCCGACGATGTTGAATTCGCCGCAGGAAAATCAACCGGTGCTGGCTGGAATCGGTGGCCGCTTTATTGGCATCGTATTGAAACCAGTGAAGGCTCATTTGATTGGAGTGAGCATGATGCAGTAGTAAGCGACGATCTCGCAAACGGATTTGAAATAAATGCGATCCTGCTGGGGACCCCGGGCTTTTATCTGAACGGCCGCAAGCCGGAAACAAAAGTAGGGCTTAACCCCAACGGACCGATCCAGCTCAAATCGATCCAAACCGCAACCCCACGCGGGGTGCATGATCCCATCTTTTCAGATGGTTCAGATACGTTTGGTGAGGGTAAAACAATCAACCCAGACAACAAGTGGGCCCGATATGTGTTCAACATTGTTACCCGCTACAAGCCAGGAGGAGAGCTAGCCATCCAAAACAGTTGGCCAGCCGGGGTTGGCATTACCCACTGGGAGATGTGGAACGAACCGGATTTTGCGATTTTTTGGGATGGGACCCAAGAAGATTTTGCCCGCCTGCTCAAAGTTGGGTACATGGCGGCCAAACAGGCTGATCCAAATGCAGTTGTTCTCAGCGGTGGGTTAGCCAATGTAGATGACCCTGATTACTACGAAAAGCTTCTCAACATCATTCAACAAGATCCTCACGCTGTTGAATACGGTTATTTCCACGATATATTTGCAACCCACAGCTACTCAAATTCATGGCAGTCATGGTTCCATGTTTGGAAAGCGCAGCGAGATATGGCTGAGCATGGGCTAACCAAAGATGTTTGGTTCAATGAATCGGGTGTTCCAGCTTGGGACGATTACCCAGGGCCGGTTTGGGACTCAAAAAGCCAATTCAGGTCAACGGTGCCTGAAGCGGGAGATTACATTATTCAGTCCGCATTTTATGCCCGATACGCGGGTGCAGACGCAATTTTTCACTTTCAGCTATATGATGGCTGTGGCAACCAGCCCGCCTTTACCGATTTTCGACCGCACAATGGAGAATTGTGTGACGGCAGTGGCAACTACAACGGAAAGCCGTGTGCCGGGGATGCCTACGGACTGTTTCGGAATCCGGCCGACAGTATTTGCTTTAGCCAGCATCCAGAGCCAGGGACAGCTCGGCCGGAAGCTTTAGCAGCATTTCAGATTTTGACCAATGATGTTGGGCAAGCTGTCCCATATTGGCGCTCGCGCCAAGGGGAAGCGACCCCACTCGGCCAGCCGATTGAAATCATTGGGCTCTATCGGTTGGATACAAAACAGCGATTGGTTGGATTGTGGAATAGGTTTGAAGGGGAGCAGACAGTGATTATTCCGGCCGTTGACAGCTCCGCCACGCTTATCTTTTCAGATGGCACACGCCAAACGATAACTCCGGCCGGTGGCAACTATGTGATCCAGCTACAGGGGGCGACTAATCAAAACTTTGTCCCAGACAAGTTTAATTCGTACATGATCAGCGGCCGAACCGTTGTTTTGGTTGAGACATTGGAGTAAGGCTTAATCCTTGGTCTAAAACTTCTATTTTGCTAAAACGTGTTTCAGAATCTCAGCCGTATTCTTAGCGTCGTCAATCCCTCTATGCTGGCGCCCCTGATACGTGATATTCAAATTTTTCAGAGCGCGGCGCATCCCAACCCGCACTTTCAGATTTTCAGTTTCTGCGTATAACATTTTTAAATCTTTGTGGTTTAGCATTTCTGGTGGGATGGATTGTTTATGGAAGGTCAAATCATCCATAATCCGCTTGCGATCATAATCAGACCATGAATACCAGATAAACGGCTCTGGCCCAATCCATTCAAAAAACGCGTTGAATGCGACGGGGAAAAGATCGGCCGCGGCAACGTCTGATTGCGTGATCGAAGTAAATTTGACACAAAATTCGCTCAGCACAGGATGAATCACCGGCCGGACAAATATTGAAAACTCACCCACAACTTCCAGAGCCGCATTAAGCTTAACCGCCCCGATTTCAATCGTCTCCATCTCGGCCGCATTCTCCCAACCTTTCCAACAGGTCGCCTCGATATCAACAACGATGTGATGAACCACATCAGACTTTTTTATTAATTGCTCGCCGATGAGTCCCCCTCCTCTTGCCCTGTGGAATCAGCATCTGAAAAAGTCATCCCCATCGCATCTTCCCCATCGATCACAAACCCTGTTTTAGAAAAACCAAATTTTGAATAAAACTTTTCGGCCGCCACATTGTCTGGGTGAACGGTTAAATAAACCCCTTCACACTCTGGCACATCTAAATGGATTTTTTGCAAAAATTGTTTCATGGCAGCAGCCCCATAGCCGCTGCGTTGATACCGCTGATCGATCAGAAAGCCGCTAATGTAAACAACTTGTCGATTGTGCGGCCGGTGCATAAAGCTATAAAAGCCAACCAATTCATCTGAACCTGCATCGTAGATCCCAATCGGGTCATAACGCACCCCATCCGGCTGAATATAGGCTTTGGCAATCGAAATTGCGACAGACGGGACAAACGACTGTTGATCAGGCATCACGTTTAACTTGATCGCATCCTCCCAGTTCTGCTGAGTAATTGGCCGGAGATCTACCAATCTCTTGCTCCTTGTTTGGTTAACATAATCCTCTATGGTGTATGCAATTATACCGACAGTTGAAGTGCAACCAAAATTGAGAATTAAACAAAGCCGAAAGGCACGCAACCGGAAAGATCCGATAAAACAAAAACGCCCCCAACAATCATAGATTGTTGGGGGCGATGAAACAGGGGAGAAAGAATTTACTTTTTATCTTGTAGCGTATTGCTGAGTGCGTAAAGTCCGCCAAAGATCATAAAGATGGGCCAGATGTTGCCCCAGTTCAAATTAAAGAACCAGACAGAAGCGATCAGCACCATACTGAGTACGCCGATAACTGATGACATATCAACCCCTTCGCCGTTCCTGATCGAACGAACTGTCTTAAACGTCATCGCACCGATTGGGACAAAAAATACGATGGGCCAGACTTGTCCCATTGAAAATCCAAAATTGATTGCTGCTAGAAACGCTAGCCCCATCAAGATCACCACAGACCCGCCTAAAAATCCATAAACTTTTTCATCACTCATTAGGTCGGTATCTTGGTTTGCTTTTTCTTCAGCTTTTAGGGTTTCAATATATTCTTTGCTCATGTCACTATCTCCATTTATCTACTTTCTGATCGGTTTGGATCGAAAGAACTTGTTTGAATTGATAGAGATAGAATACCGAATTTGCAGGAACCCGTAATGACAAAAAAGGTTGAACCTATATCAACCAGGTGGTTGATTTTAATCTAAACCATATATCTGCCGGGCGCGGATGCCAGCTTGGCCGATACGGGAAACGACACGGTCGATTCCAACTAAAGTACGCTCACGAACTTCATCTGTTACATTACGCGAGGTGTGAATCGTGACCTTCATATGATTAAAGGCTTCACGTGTGAGTTCGGCCGGTTGCTCCCCGTTTCGTACCAAGACCCCAATGCCCAACTGCTCAATCGCATCAAACAGCCAAACAAAACGGATGATTGCGTTGTAGTCGGTGCGCAATTCATCCAGTGAAAAACCCTGCATCAGCAATGTATATTTAGAATCAGGCTGTAAGCTGCCCGGCCGGCCGGTAAGTTCGTCCCACGCTTTGGTTAAAAACTGATACCACTCAGTTTCATACATCGGGGCCTGCACCGCCTCCCGAAAATCAACCATAATCACTAAAGAGTCAACATCGAGCAACGTTTGGTACGGCAAACGCTCCGCTCTGTAAACCGGCTGATTCCCCAGCTTATCGAACAGCTCCCAGACAGATTCATACGGCCATATGACAGAATCGGCCGGGTCGCCCGAGCGCAAGTCTGGCCCCTCGAACCGGTAAATAATTGGGGAGTTTGCCTCCAACTCTAACTGCGGGAAGTCATACTGGTTTGATGTCCCGATCACCAGCAGATTGCGCGAGGTCATGTCGGGCAATGTGGGGGAATAACCACTTGGCTCCACCTCGTCTGCAAACACGATCCGCATCGGGGCTAACGTGCGATCAATAAAATCCTCGAGCCGCGGCCGTACAAAACGATGATTGGTAATGTCCCACGCATAGAACCGGTGGAGTTCTGACCATTTACGAACAGACAATAAGCTGACTGAACCGCCGCAAAACATCCGTTTTGGCACCTGATAGGTTCGCTCGTGAAAGTTTTTCATTTCTGGGCTGATGGCGTCAGGCAATCCCAACCTATCCCGCAGTACCCGATCTAACACATACAAAAATGTGGTTTTCCCGGTGCCAGGCACCCCACAAATCACAATGGGGGACAATGCGGTTTCAACTGAATCATTTTCCGCCCTGTTCCACCAAAAGCTGCCCCATCCGGCATTCTCTTTTTTCTGCTCAAGGCTTTGATCAGGGTCAGGCAGCTCGGTAGTTAAAAAGTCTGCAACCCGGCCGACGATCTCTTTGTGATCTTCGCCAAATTTGGTTGTGTCTAGCCCGGCCGTTTGGCCGACAGAAATAACATGGTCCCAAATTTCGGCCGAAAGCTCGGCTGGTTTGCGATGGATAAAGCTTGGTTGATTGGTCTGGCCGGTTTCAGGCATAGTGGGCCTATTCTACTGAATAGAATTTAGAGAAAAAAAGATTCCACCCTTTTTCTTCCAAAGTTCTAGCAATTGCACTTCCCATTTCTCAAAATCAACGCTTGCCCAACCTGCCAAAGGTGACTATCCTCGAACCTTAATTCTTAAACCAAAACGGAGAAAGGTCATGCATTTACCCGACCACATTATTTATTTTGTACCCGATTTAGCAGAAGCAACCGACTACTTTGAATCAACTTGGGGAGTACGGCCGAAATTTGGCGGGCAGCACCCCGGCCGGGGCAGTCACAACGCCCTGCTATCTCTGGGTGACTCAACCTATCTTGAAATCATCGCTCCCGATCCGACACAGCCCACGCCGCCACAGCCACGCTCATTTGGGATGGATCGGTTATCTAAAGCCAAACTGGTCACATGGGCGGTCACTTCAACAGATATCAACCAATCGATTCAAAACGCCACCGGTGCCGGCTACGACCCTGGGCCAGCGTACGATGGTGCACGGGCACGCAGCGATGGGTCGATGATGAACTGGAAGCTTACCAGAAGGGATGAGGCGATTACGGGAGACAATCCCCCCGGAAATTGGTTGATCCCATTCTTGATCGATTGGGGCAACACCCCCCATCCGGCTAAAAACAATCCGACCGGATGCACATTGGTTTCTGTTCGCGCCACTCACCCAGAACCTGAGCCTGTGCGACACATGCTGGCGACGTTGGGCGTCGATTGCCCAGTCGAAAAAGGGGATTCTGTTCAGTTAATTGCAACAGTAGACACTCCCAAAGGGCTCCTAGAATTAAAGTAACCGAAGACCGGTCTGGTTTTAAAAACCAGACCGGATTTTGAACCTAATGTCTAAAATGACGGGTGCCGGTCATAACCATGGCCAGCCCCAGTTTATTGACGGCCGCTATCACCTCATCATCGCGAACCGAACCGCCTGGTTGCACAACTGCAGTTACGCCAGCCTGTGCCGCAGCTTCGATCCCATCTGCAAAGGGGAAGAATGCGTCTGAAGCCATCGCTGCCCCTTGCGACTGATCTCCGGCCTTTTTGGCCGCCAGCTCCACTGCGTCGATGCGGCTGCTCATGCCGCCCCCGATGCCAACTGTGGCATCGCCTTGCGCAAACACAATCCCGTTTGATTTGACATGGTTTACCGCCGCCCACGCGGTTTTAAGGGATGCGGATTCTGCGGCCGTAGGTTGACGCTCGCTTACAACGGTCCAAGTAGCTGATTCCGGATCACCCATATCACGGTCTTGGATCAACACACCCCCTTTGATAGAACGTATCTCTAATCCAGCCTCTGGTTGAACTTGGTCGCCCAACGCGATCAGCCTGCAGTTCTTTTTCTTCTCGGCAAAATAGGTTTTGGCCTCTGCGCTGAAAGAAGGAGCCACAATAGCTTCAACAAATAGTTTTGCTTCACGTATTTTCTCGGCAAATTCGCTATCAACAGGTCGATTAACGGCGATTACCCCGCCAAATGCCGATACGGGATCAGAAGCCAGCGCGGCCGGAAATGCGCCAGGTGCTGAATCAGCCGTGGCGATGCCGCACGGGCACAAGTGTTTCACGATCACAACCGTTGGTCCTGAGTAACTTTCGGCCGCTCGCCATGCCGCATCTACATCGAGCAGATTGTTGTACGAGAGCGGTTTACCTTGCAACAGCTGCCCACCCAGCGGTCCGGCATTTGGGTCGGCCGAATAAAGTCCTGCACTTTGATGCGGGTTTTCCCCATAGCGCAACGACTGAGTCTTGACTAAGTGTTGCGAGTAGGTGGCCGGAACCGGCTCATCTTCGCCGCCCAAACTAGCCATCCAAGCAGATATGGCTGTGTCATAGTCGCGCGTGTGCTGAAACGCTTTTAGGGCCAATCGCTGGCGGGTAGCGGCCGAAATCGACCCATCTTGTTTAAGCTCGTTGAGCACAACGCCATAATCTAGCGGATCGCAGATAACTGTCACCCGTGAAAAGTTTTTAGCAGCAGCCCGCAAAAGGGTAACCCCACCAATATCAATTTGCTCAATCGCATCAGCGACCGTCACATCTGGCTGTGCAACTGTCTCTTCAAACGGATAGAGATTACAGACAACCATATCAACCGCTTTGATTCCGTTTGCGGCCAAGTCAGCTTCATCGTCTGGAATATCCCGGGCCAAAATCCCCCCATGGACGGCCGGATGCAATGTTTTAACACGGCCGCCCAACATTTCGGGCGCCCCCGTCACGGCGGATACCTCTCTAACGGTTAATCCGATGCCGGCTAATTCGCGCGCGGTTCCCCCACTTGCAACAAGCTCCCAGCCCAATTGAGACAGTTGGCGGCCGAAGCCGGTCAACCCCATTTTGTTATAGACAGACAAAATCACTCTAGGTTTCATACGGTTAGAATTTCCTCCAAATAACAGTGACTTACCGGTTTTTAAATAAAAAGAAGTAGCATCGGGAAAATTTATTTTACCTCTTTTATAAATTAATTTTTGAAATGTAAAGAGGGCTAACACAACAGAATAAAATAGTTTACAGGTCAGCTGTAAACATTTTTTTCTTTCCCATATTGGTCGATTTCTGTGTGACAAATCTCATAGTATCAACGTATTAGGCACAGTAACATGGTGTCAGAACAGGGGCATAATAGAGACCACAGGAAAACTCGGTTTGCCCCCGCACACACCAAAAAGCACGATTTTGCTAGAACCACTTTAAGTTCAATCATGTATGCTAACGGTTTAAGATTATTGGAAAAGGTCTAAACTAAATGCAATTGAGCTTCTGGCAATCGAAGAAAAAAAGGAAGACTAAATTAATATGATCATGTCTATGATTTTAGCTCACTTAGTGGGCGACTATATTTTGCAGTGGGATTCACTTGCTGCATGGAAAAGCCAGAAACTTGCAGGGGTATTGGTACATTGCTCAATTGTGACCGCAGTGACGTTTTTGTTTGTCTTGCCATTTGAGGGGTTCTGGTGGCAAGGGGCATTATTTATTAGCGCATGCCATCTATTTATAGACCTTACTCAATTACCAATTACAAAAAAACCGAAAAGTGGTGTTTACCCGTTGCTTCGGTTTACAGCGGACCAGCTTCTGCACATCATGGTCATTGCACTGGCTCTTTACTGGGGCGGGTATTTTCAAATGGGTGCGTTTTGGCCAGCCGCACTGATCGAAATGGGAAACCGGCCGGGTCTCATGATCATTCTCGTCTACACCCTGCTCGCTATGCCAGCGTGGGTCGTTTTAGAATTTACCGGCTATGGCTTGGCAAATGGATCTCCGCCCAATTTTCAACGGGCATCAAATAAATATGTGACATCACTTGAGAGATTCCTGATCACAACCTCTGTTATTTCAGGGCAATATATGTTGATACCGGTTATCACCGCTCCCCGCCTTTACTTAGAAAGAGAGTCTGTGGTCGAAAATAAAGAAACCGCAATTTACCTGACTAAATTGCTAGGAAGTATCGCTCTTGCAACCGTCATGGGTGTTGGGCTACGATGGATAGTGTAGAAAACGGAATGAAAGCGTAGGGATAATGGAAAGTCAATTTTATTTTTTCGAATAATATTTGCCATGATCATGACTCAACCACTCAGTACTCAACCACTCGGCGAGATTCCGCTTTTTGAAGGGTTAAACAATAGAGAGAGACGCCGTGTGGTCGGCGCTCTACGCAGCCGCATATTCAAAGCTGGGGAAATTTTATTTCAGGAAGGGGAGGCAGGTGACAAGCTTTTCTTAGTAAAAGAAGGGCTTGTTCGCATTTACACCGGCGGCCGGGAAAACGGGCAAGAAACATCTGTTTTGATTATCGGCAAGCCAGGGGACTTATTTGGTGAACTGGCCATTGTTGACGGTGAACCCCGTTCGGCCAGCGCAAAAGCGGTTGAAGACACCGTTGTTTACACCATGGCCCGCGATCACTTTAACCATCATCTAGAAGGCATTCCACGGCTTGCATACAACTTCATTCGGCAAATGTCTCAAAAGATGCGCTCTTCAACATCGAAAATGGAGAGCTTGGCGAGCAAGTCGGTCTACAGTCGGTTGATAAGCCTCGTCTACAAACTTGCAACAGACTACGGAAAAAGCCGCGGCGAGTTGATTCTAATCGACATTAGCTTGAACCAAACTGAAATTGCGAGCTTAATCGGAGCAACGAGAGAAAGCACAAATCGGGCGATGCAGCGGCTCAAAAATGAAGGGATTCTAGAAAACGATGGTGGCCGATTTATCATCTATGACATCGACGCTTTAAAAGATGGCGCTGAGTGAATCGCCAGCGCCCCCTTTTGCATAAAGTCCGCAATCCGCAGCAATCATTCAGCGATTAGGAAAAACATGATAAATCATGTTGAAAGCCGTTCCATTTGGGAGCAAACTGTTAACAGCCTCGACTACTAAGTTCAACCCACATTTCATCAATCGCTTCTTTTGAATCTAAATGACTACGCGATTTTGCGTCGTCTAAATGTTGCCCGCAAAACCACAGCAGTCCTTTTGGATGGCCAACCATTCCTTCCGGCAATGATTCGTAGTTCGCAAAGCGTACCGTTCCACCTTCCTCGCTAGGGTCGAATTTTGCGCTGCATAGATCGCACTTGGGTGGTTTCATAATTTAAATCCTCTTGATCAGCCTTAAACGGCTTTAAAGGCCACTCTTGCGGCCGCAATTGTCTTGTCTACCGCTTCAGAATCATGTGCGGCCGAAACAAATCCAGCTTCGAACTGAGCAGGAGCCATGTACACCCCATTTTCAAGCATCGCCATAAAAAAGCGTGCAAACGCATCGGTGTCGCTATTGGCGGCCGATGGCCAATCGGTGACAGGCTGGTTGGTGAAAAACGAACAAAACATCGTGCCAACTTGGTTTTGCGTGATGGGGACACCAGCCAGCGCGGCCGCCTCTGCAACCCCTTCAGCGATTTTTGTGGTTGTCTCAACCATCTGATCAAACAAACCGGGTTTTTGTAGCTCTGTTAAGGTAGTGATCCCAGCCTGCATCGCCAAAGGATTGCCGGACAGTGTTCCCGCTTGGTACATCGGGCCGATCGGGGCAACCTGCTGCATGATCTCTTTCCGGCCGCCATATGCCCCCACCGGCAACCCGCCACCGATCACTTTACCCAACGCCGTAATATCAGGTTGAATATCATAAAGGGTCTGTGCGCCACCTAAGTGAACGCGCCAACCGGTCATCACTTCGTCAAATACCAACAAAGCGCCGTGCTTATGGCACAGCTCTTTTAATCCAGCCAAATAGCCGGGATTAGGAGGAACAACCCCCATGTTGCCTGCCACAGGTTCTAAAATTACACAGGCAATCTCGTCTGGAAAAGCCGCAAACATTTCAGCGATGCCGTCAAGATCGTTAAATTGGGCCACAAGAGTGTCCGCGACTGCGGCCGGTGGAACCCCCGGAGAATCGGGCAAACCGAGCGACGCCACAGCTGAGCCAGCTTGTACAAGCAGCATATCAGCATGTCCATGATAGTTCCCTTTAAATTTGATGATTTTGTTCCGGCCGGTATAAGCGCGGGCCAAACGCAGGGCGCTCATCGTCGCTTCTGTGCCGCTATTGACAAAGCGAATCATCTCGATCGATGGCATAAAGCTCATGACCAATTTACCCAGCTGCGTTTCTAACTTGCTTGGTGCGCCGAAGCTGGTCCCTTTAGCGGCCGTTGCAGCCAAATCTGCCAAAACTTTAGGATGAGCGTGCCCTAAAACCAACGGGCCGAATGACAACACATAATCGACAAACCGATTTCCATCTTCATCAACCAGATACGCCCCTTCACCACGGTCCATAAATAGGGGCTGGCCGCCTACCGGCCGAAACGCACGGGCGGGCGAGTCAACGCCACCGGGCAAAACTTGCTGGGCTTCAGCAAACAGTTCAACAGATTTTGATATATTCATAATATTTATGTGGCTAAAAAACTGATTGGAAAATAGAACTAAGAATAACGCAGATGTAATTGAAAAATTTTCTACATCAGATAGAGTTTTATACGATTATATTCTTCCCGCTAATTTTTGTAGAATATTCCTACTCGAATAAATTATTTCATGTCAAACGCTCCAAAATCTATAGAAGCTCCTCAGCCCATTTTAGACAACAAAGCCGCATTTTTTAACATTTTCCCGCCAGATGGGTATGTTCCGGCCGAAAGTGCCAAAGAGGGGGTGTCGATCTATATCCCCGCCCCTGAAAATCACAACGACCATCAGAAGGTTGTTGAATTTAACTGCCCCCGCTGCAGCGGGGATTCCGCATTCAGCGCAGAATCTGGCGTTCTGGAATGCAAGTTTTGCGGGTATCAGCAGGTTCCGGCCGGGGCTAAAGTCGGCCGAGGGGCGGACCAGCAGATGTTTAGGGCAACCACGCTTGCAGCTGCCAAAGAAGGCTGGGGGACCAATGACCGGCAAGATGTGGTGTGTCAAAATTGCGGAACGCGCGAATCGGTATCGGCCGACATGTTGACCCACAACTGTGCGTTTTGCGGTTCCTCTCGGGTGGTTCAAGCGGAAACGATTCAGGACGTTCTCCGGCCGTCAGCCCTTATTCCGGTCGAAATCGATCAACAGCAGCTGGAAGAAATTTTGAATGATTGGTTTACAGCATCCTGGCTGTTGCCGGACAAACTTAATAATTTGATGGCGAACGTAGAACCAGACCGTGTCTTTTTGCCATTTTGGACGTTTGACGCCCGCAGCAGTGCAGATTGGCGGGCCGAAGTCGGGCACACAGTCACAACGGGGAGCGGCAAAAACAGGCGCACCAAAACCGTTTGGCGCTGGGAAAGCGGACACGTTGATCTTTCTTTTGACAATCATCTAGTCTCGGGATCAAAACGGATCAGCAAAGAATTAACATCTAACTTGGGCGACTACAACATGCGCGGTTTGGTCCAATACGACCCTGACTTTTTAGCCGGTAGCATTGCGCAGGCATACGACACAAAACTTGATACGGCGTGGCGCATCGGCCGGAATGACTTTCGCGAAATCACGCGCAAAGCGTGCCGCAGACAGGCGAGCAGTGGAAAAATTCGGAATTTCAGTATGACGCTCGATTTTTCTGAAGAGTCTTGGCGCTACATTTTATTGCCGGTGCTGATGGCATCTTACCAGTTCGATAATAAAACCTATCGGATTGTGGTGAATGGGCAAACCGGCACGATTTTTGGCCAACGGCCGGTTGATTGGCGCAAAGTGCGCAACGCCTGTTTGCTATCCGCCATCCCCCCAATCCTGGCCTTTATCACTGCAGCGATATTGTCGTTTATGGGGCTCAGTGATCAATCGAGCGGCGCGTTTGCTGTCGGCGGCTTTTTGTCCCTCGCGGCACTTGTTTTTTCGGGTGTCCTAATCTTTATGGGGTTCAATTTGCAAAAAGAGGTTTGGGCCGACGAACTTTCGGCCGGAGCCGACTTTGAAACAAAATCTGGGGGAGAAAACGAATGAGTGATCATGCTTCTCAACTGGCCCAGCTCGGCTGGCAAGATGGGCTTTTACTAGCCGCCTGTAGCAACTGCGGGCTGGGCATTATGCAACCGGCCGACATGTTTGATCAGCCCTGTGTTCACTGTGGCTCTTACTTGATCGAAGAACTTGATCCTGATGCAGACCAGCCCCCACATTTGGCCCCACCTGAGCTGATACTCAACACCAAAGTGGACGAGAAAAAGGCGCACAAAGAGCTCTCTAACTGGTACAGCCGCTTTTTCTTCCCCCCGGCCGATTTAAGCCTACCCACGCTTATGTCTCGCATTCGCCTAATGTACGTGCCAGTTTGGCTAATGGATACGAGGCTAAATACACAATGGGCGGCCGACGTCGGCTTTGATTACGAAGTGATCTCGAGTCAGGAAAAGCTGCGTGGTAGCACATGGTCAACAACTGAAGTTAAACGGATTCAGCAAGATTGGGAAGGGCGTGCGGGAACCATCAATTTAAACTATGAAAACATACCGGCCGATGCAATTGAACGAGAGTTCAATTTTTGGCCAGTTGTTAGGCTTACCCCTAGCCAGCATAAATTGCTGCATCGAGCGGAGCCTTATAACGCCACAACCGCAGAAAAAGCGACCTTTTTGCTCCCCAGCCGCATTCCGGCCGATGCGGTGAACGACATGCTCCCATCTCTGATGGGACTAGCTCAAGACGATGTGCAGAGCGCCTGCCGAGCCGACCACATCCGCAACTTTAATTGGGCACCCAAAATTGAACAGCAAAATTGGACCAAACTGTTAATGCCGGTTTGGAGCACTTGGTATAAAGATGAGGATGATCGAAAACGGATGTTGTTTATCAACGCCACCACCGGACAAGGCTGGGGAGAAAGAATCCCATCGATGCGGCGCACGTGGCAAGTTGGGCTCTATATGCTCATCGTTGCGGCTGTTTTTATGGTGGCAGGTTTGACGTTTGGGCTCTTAAGCAACAATTGGGCCGTGATGGGGCTGATGACCCTGATTGTCTTTGTCATGATGGGCTCGTTTTTACTAATGGCGGTCTACACCATCTTTCAGAAAAATAAAGAGGATTTCTTCGGCCGGTTTTAGCCGGATTAAATCGTGCAACGTGGTGCGTAGAAACTTGCAAAGTTCAAGAATTCACGCACCACGTAACGGGTCTAAATCTATGCTAAACGACGCACGTACTCAACCAGAGAGCGAACCATCACGCCGGTTCCACCTTTGGTCAGATAGCTGCGGTCGGTTTCATCGGCCGTATTGCCCCACTTCTCACCACCGGCAATATCGATATGGGCCCAAGGCCAATCCCCGACAAAGTGTGCTAAGAAACGGGCGGCGGTCACGCTCGAAGCCATCCGGCCGCCGGTGTTTTTGATATCGGCACTCAAGCTTTTCAGCTGACGATCATACGCACTGTCCAAAGGCATGCGCCACAGCGGTTCGCCCGATTCAGCACCGGCCGAGATTAGCCCCGCGCACAGATCATCATCGTTACAGAATAACGCCTGTGTCCGATGCCCCAGAGCGACCATTTTGCCCCCCGTTAAGGTAGCCAAATTAATGACCGCTTGTGGCTCAAGTGTGTCTGCATAACACAGAGCATCAGCCAAAATCAAACGCCCCTCAGCATCGGTGCTAATAATTTCAACGCTGACACCGTTTTTGGCAACAAACACATCGTTCGGTTTATAGGCGGTGGCACTCACCACATTTTCAACCGTGGGAACAACTCCGATCACGTACAACGGCAATCCCATCCGTCCGATGGCGTTCATTGCGCCGATAACGGCCGCAGCACCACCCATGTCTCCATGCATGCCAACCATGCTGGCAGATGGCTTGAGCGAGTAGCCACCGGTGTCAAACGCAACCCCTTTACCGACCAAAACAATCGGCTGGCGATTTTTAGCCCCTTTCGGCTTGTGCTCCATGACAATAAATTTCGCTTGTTCACGCGCACCTTGGGTCACAGACAGAAGCAGTTCCATTTTTTGTTCCCGCATCCATTTTTCATCATGGGCCGTTGCCTGAATTCCAACAGAGCGTGACATTTTAACGGCCGCATTTGCTATGGCACTGGGTGTTGCCACATTGCTGGGCTGATTAATCAGCGTGCGGGCTAAATAAACCCCTTCGGCCGTCGCTTCACCATCGGCCGCACCCGCTTCGATCTGATCGATTTTCATCGCATCAAACTCAAGCAATGTCAACGTCTCAACCGCTTTCCCATCCCCTTTATTGATTGTTTTGGGTGCATCATACTCGTACAGGGCTAACAAGCTGCCTTCGACCACAGCCTGAGACGCTCCTTCAACAGTCAGACCACCGATACCAGCTCCATGCACAATCGTCGCCACATCTTGCGCACCCACATCGCGCGCTTGTTTAATCGCAGCACCGGCCGCTTCGCGCACCGATTCGAGGTTAAGCCCATCGCGTGAGCCTAATCCCACAATAATGATCCGCTTGGCGGGAATTACACCACGTGGGTACAGCACCAACGTTTCACCCAGTTTTCCGGTGATGTCGCCCGACTCGATAACCTCTTGAATCGCCCCGTCTAGCGCCGCATCTACCGCTCCGGTGCCACCGGCCGGTTTAGATACATCTGCAAACAAATTAATGATGATGGCGTCAGCCGCTGCCCCCCGAATATCGCCCTGTTGTATTTTGATTTCCATCTTAAATTTTCCTATTTAGGGCTTATACACCCAACTTTATGTTTGATATCGACTATTCACCCGCGTACTGATACCGCTGTTCAGCATGTTCTTTCTCGCCCCACGCCATCAATATTTCGTTCAGTTGGCGCAGATGCAGATGATCATGACGCACCCAAGACGCAAACATATCGGCGGCCGAGAGGGTGCCAAGTTCAGGATGATCCGTTGTGTTTTCCCAGTTTGGGGTTTGTAATTTACGCATCCAATCGATCGATCTGGCCCGTTCGTTGATAAACGTTTTGATCGCCGTCATCAGGTCTCTGTCGTTGTATTGCCGTTCGGCCGGCCAGCCCTGTGGGTCGATGGATGGAAACGGTTCACCCGGCATGTTTAAAAGATAGTTGAGCCGCTGTCGAAAATCTTCGCGCTCTTCATCAATTAAGTGATACATCACCTCGAGAATCGACCAAGAATCAGGATCCGGCCGCCACTTTGCCTGCTCCTCCGACATATCACGGACTAGCCATGTAATCGCCAGCCCATTTCGCTCCATTTGATAGAGAAAAGGTTCAATATTCATAGAGAGATTTTACGGCCGATCTTCATTTTTTCGCAACTCTCGATATATTGCCCCGGTTCAGATATAATCGATTTTATATTGACATAATGAGGCACTTGCCCTACACCTTACCGGAGAAAACATGAAGGAAAAAACGAGGAACGTCACAAAAATACTATTCGCAATCTTGATCTTGTTTATCGCCATCCAAACTTGGTCTATCCGCCGCATGAACAGCGGAGACTTTGCCTTGCAGGCCCAGACAATTGCAACCCGAACACCGGCCGACCCAGGGACGATTGCGACCAGAACCCCATTTAGTACGATTCCTACCAGAACGCCCGATCCATGTCACTCGGGCACGATTCCAACCAGAACTCCGTTTCCTTCTGAAACCCTGCCGACAAGAACGCCTGATCCATCCGGAACTATCCCGACACGCACCCCGTTTCCATCCGAAACGCTGCCTACCAGAACCCCAGACCCTTCCGGCACTATACCAACCCGGACACCCTTTCCGTCTGAAACTCTTCCTACCAGAACTCCTTTCCCATCAGAAACAGTTCCAACACGGACCCCATATCCGTGCAATCCAGAGCTAACCCAGACTCCGTTTCCTCCAGAAACTATTCCAACTCGGACACAGACGCCGTTTCCCACGCTGACAGCACCAGCGGCCACGCTTGATCCAAATCAACCAGAATCAGCTCCTGAAATTTACTTCCCAATTATCAGCAACTTGCATACACCGTAATCGCTGCGCCAGTCACAAATCGTTTAACAGCGTCATTCCTGCGCAGGCAGGAATCCAGCGCTAAGCTTGCCCTAGATGCCCGTCCAAGTTTCCAAAGGGATGATGCGTGGGTACAACACCGGCACATTCGAAAAATTAAATTAGTCAGCAATATGATTAATTTCATCGTGTCTGATAAAATCACTCTACTGTGAACTGTAGGAGCTGCATTCCCTACAAAAACTGCCTACTGGAGAATTCATGAAACTCATGCCTAAATATAGTTTGTTTTGCACCTTTATCTTGGCAATGGTTGCCTTCTTTCAACTTGGATCAGGTCCAACTATTGTTCTGTCCTCCGATACCGTCCCAACCAGAACCCCAACATCAACTTCAACCATCACACCAACTGAGGTGCCTACAAAAACTGAGACAAGTACGCCCACCGCATCCCCCACGGCCGATCTTACAAACACGCCCACCATTGCACCGAAACCGACCGATATTGCACCACCGAGCGTTATCATTTGGAAGTTGTTCTTGCCATCGATTCGTAAAAAGCCATTGCCACCAACGCCGACACCCACCTCCACATTCACCCCAACATCAAGCCCCACGGCAACCAGTACCAGCACACAGATCCCTACAGCAACCAACACGTCTATCCCACCAACTGCAACAGCGACGCCTGCTCCGCCCACAGCTACCCCCATTCCGCCACCAACAGCCACGCCAACGGCCGCATCTTGTGCACCAAACTACTGTGCTAGTGATTCGTGCAATTGTGGAGACTTTAACACGCAGGCAGAAGCTCAGGCATTGCACGATCTGTGCCTAGCCAGAACCGGCCGGGACATTCATCGTCTAGATCAGGATGGGAATCGAATCGCATGTGAATCACTGCCGCGACAAATAACGTTCGAAAAGATCTCCCTGAATTTAGTTGTTAAATATTTAGAGAATGAGTCAAAATAATGTGATTAACTCAGGCTCTAACTTATGCAACTAAAAAAACTGATTGCCAAATACCCTAAAGAAACACTGCTCGACGGCCCAACCCCGCTCCAGCACTTAACCCATCTTAGCCAAAAACTAAACACAAACGTCTACTTAAAGCGAGAAGATTTGACTCACCTAACTTTGGGTGGAGACAAGCCGCGCAAACTTGAATACGAAATCGCCCAGGCCCGGCTAAACGGCGCAGATACCCTTGTTACCTGCGGCAGCATGCAAAGCAACCACGCCCGGCTAACCACGGCCGCAGCACGCAAATTAGGCTTTGACTGCGCCATCGTCATGAGCCAAGACAACTATGCCCAAATTCAAGGCAATCTGTTAACCGTGCACTTAATGGGAGCCGAGGTACGTGTGGTCGAAGTTGAAGATCATTGGGATTTGGAATCACATGTGCTCAGATTTTGCGAAGAGCTAAAGCAAGCTGGCAAAAAGCCCCACTATATTCCGGTCAGCGGCACAACGCCTCACAGCTGCCTGGGCTATGTCAGCGGCGGGCTTGAAATGGTTGAACAGCTCGATCAAATGCAGGTCAATCTAACAGGCGTTTATACCCCCTTCGGCACTGGCGGGATTTTTACCGCCATGCTGCTAACGTTTAGACAAAACGGGATTTGGGCCCCATTCTACGGCATCAGCGTCAACGGCCGATTACCCAAGATGGAGGCGTATCATACAAAATGGTGGCAAGCGTTGTGCCAGCTTTTAGAGCAAGATCCGGCGCAGCAAAAAGGGGACTTTGCCCTGCATGATGAATTCATCGGCCGGGAATACGGCCACGCCACCGAAGAGTGCTTGGATGCAGTGCTGCTCATGGCAGAAACAGAGGGGATCTTGCTCGATCCGGTCTACTCAGGCAAAGTGTTTGCAGCTTTTTTAAACCATCATGCCAGCGGCCGTTGGGGGCCAGATGATCATGTGATGCTGGTTCACTCCGGCGGTGTACCGGCCCTATTTGCCTATCACCAAGAAATCGAAGCACACCTAAAAAAGCGCGGCCGCCTATGAGCCAAAAAGCTTTCGGGAGCCATTTGTGAAAATATTAGCCTACATCTCCTATGCTCAACCGCATCCAAATTGAACAATTGACTTAAAATAAGGGGAAAAAATGAACTATGTGCATATTTGCATCAAATTAATTGACCGATAGTTCTCTAGTCATACAATTATTTGCATGATCGACATCGACAAAACTGACAAAGCAATCATCAGCCATTTGCAAGAAGATGGCCGGAAGTCGTTTACAGACATCGCCAATCAGCTAGGCATTGCCAAAAATACGGTACGCAATCGAGTGACCCGACTGCAAGAAGCAGGGGTTTTAAACATCATTGGCTGGGTTGATCCCCGGGCGGTTGGTTACAACGCCCCCGCTTTGATCCAAATCGCCATCGAGCCACCCAATCTGATAGAAGAAGCGGCCGAAAAATTGTCAGAAATTCGGGAAGTACGCTTTGTCGCCATGATGACGGGTGAGTATCCCATCATGATCGACGCTCGCTGTCGTGATCGGGAGCACCTTACAGAGCTAATCACCAAAACCATTTACCAAATCCCAGGCGTAGTTAGTACCCGAACCAACACATATTTACACGTTTATAAATATGGCCCCACCCGCGTCCATCTCGACGAACCATCCGATATGGACAGGAGTTAATTTTCATGGCAGATAATGTTCTGCACAGACTAAAAAATCTAAAGAGTTGGGAGCGAACGCTCTACATCGTTTTCTTCGCCCAACTGGTCAACGTCGTCGGTTTCTCGATGATTTTTCCATTCCTCCCCCTCTATGTCAGCTCGCTCGACTCGATTTATGGCATCAGCAACGAAATGATGTCCGGCCTCGTTTACGCAATGCAAGGGCTATCGATGATGATTGCAGCCCCGATTTGGGGAGCCGTAGCAGACCGATACGGCCGCAAACTAATGATTGCACGGGCCACTTTCGGCGGTGCGATCACAGTGCTGCTCATGGCCTTTGTTAATACGGGTGAGGCGCTGGTGCTTTTGCGCCTGATTCAAGGGGCGGTAACGGGCACCGTCTCGGCCGCCAACGCGCTCATCGCGGCCGTTGTACCACGTGAGCGAATGGGATACGCCATGGGGCTGATGCAGATGGCGCTATGGGCCGGGGTCGCCGTTGGACCACTCATGGGCGGACTGCTGGCAGATGCGTTTGGCTATGAGCTATCGTTTATTATCACGGCCGTATTGCTGACGTTTGCAGGCATCCTTGTATGGTGGCTGGTGGAAGAAAATTTTGTGCCGGAAACAGACAAAGCCGGACACCAAAACTCTGTTTGGGAAGATTGGAAAGATATTCTCTCAACCCAAGGGGTAAAACCGGCTTACCTCATTCGCTTTTTGATGGGGATGTCACAAATGATCCTGGTTCCGCTGGCCCCCCTGTTTGTGCTTTCGCTACTGCCACAAAATGCACCGGTTAACTTTTGGACCGGCCTCATCGTCGGTATCGGCGGCGGTGCCAGCGTCTTGACATCAGTTTATTTGGGCAAGATGGGAGACCGCATCGGCCACCGCCCTGTGCTGTTGGTGAGTGTTATCGCGGCCGCCATTTTCTACTTCGCCCACGTCTGGGTCACCGAAGTTTGGCATTTGCTCATCTTGCAAATCTTAGTTGGGGCGGCGATGGGTGGCATCATCCCATCCTTAACCGCTTTGCTAGCCACGTTTACAAAACCTGGCGAAGAAGGCAGCGTGTACGGTTTTGACCAAGCGATTGTTTCAGCCAGCCGCTTTGTTGCTCCACTGGCGGCGGCCGGATTTGCGGCCGTTTACAGCATTCGGGCCACGCTCGGGCTAACCGGCGTCCTTTTTGTCGTCATATTCGCCCTCGCATACTTTTTCTTGCCTGATCTAAAACCACAAGAAACCAAAGCGGTTCCGGTTCCGGCCGACTAAATGCCTGTGCCGTTTGGCGCAAACAAAATAGAATTCTAAAAAACCTCAAGGTTCGCACCCGCGCGAACCTTTTTTACTGGCAATCCCATGAAAAATCTTGCTCGCATTTTGCTACTTGTCCCCGGCGTCGTCTGGGGAATCTCGTTTATTTCAGTAGAAGTCGTCCTACGTGACGTTCCCCCCGTCACCCTGACCCTGCTGCGCAGCGTTATTTCTACATTTGCGCTCCTGATTTTGTGTTATGCCGTCGGCGCACGGTTGCCCAACAGTTTAAAGGATTGGTTCCCATTTTTGCTGATGGCGCTGTTTAATCAAGCGGTCCCGTTTGCGCTGTCGTCGTGGGCGCAAACCCATATCGAAGCTGGTCTTGCCTCTATTTATTTAGCCGTCATGCCGCTGTTTACCGTGATGTTTGCCGCCTTCTTTACGGCCGACGAGAAGCTCACAGTCTGGAAAGCGGCCGGGGTTATCTCCGGCCTCATCGGCATTGTCATCCTAATCGGCCCCTCTGCATTTCAGGGGATGGGGATCAACGTCATCGCTCAGCTTGCGGTTGTTGGCTCGTCTCTGCTCTATGCCATCGGTGCCGTTTATGCCCGCTTTGTCTACCCGCTACAACCGGCCGATATGAGCGGCTGGCCCCTGCGCCTGCGGGTGGTAACCGCCCAATTTATTATGGCCATTGTGGTACTGTTACCGGCTAGCTTTATTTTAGAAGATCCGCTGGCCATTCAACCGTCTGTCCAAACAATTTGGAACCTAGTCTTTTTAGGGATTGGGGTCACAGGGCTTGCGACAGTCACCTACTTTTTCCTCATCGAAGAGCTTGGGGCCGGAACCGCATCAATGACCATCTACTTGATCCCCATCGCCGGGGTCATTGCCGGGGTTTTGGTGCTCAACGAGCAATTCCGGCCGGAAATGGGGATTGCGCTGGTGCTTATTCTAGGCGGGATTACAATCGCCAATTTAGGGGATCGATTTTCGAGCAGTCTAGATGATTAGTGGATGAAGGAGCATAGTCATTCACTCAAGACCCAACGACACCATTAACGAGAACCTTGACCGTTTGGAAAACTGCTGGAAACAGATGAATGAACTGGGCGAAGCACCGTCGCTAGAGCAGTTTCACCAGACGTGGACCACCATGCGAGATGAGATGCTACAGATGATGCAGCACCTCGCTGCAATTGGCCCACCTGCCGGATAGTTGCGTGGTGAATGAGGGAGCCTGAGCCAATTTTGGAAGCGCAGCGGCATTGGTTGGTGTTGTAAGCAAAGCGACCGATGCGACGGAAGCCTACATTCGCCTGTCGGGCGAGTCCGACCGCCCTCCGCGTAGGAGACGGAAGGGTGAGAAAATATGTGGCACGTTCAGAGAACGTACGCCGCAAAAACCTTGAAGATATTTCACAGCGAGACAATCATTATGGAGTTAGAGTAAAACAATCTTGGTTGCTTGCTTCACTAAATGTGCTGTAGAAACTATCAAGGCCAGTCCCTGTAGCTATTTGCCAAGAAACATATTTATCGAGATTATTCACGATAAGATAGTCAGGAACTTCTTTTTCTATTTCGATCTGATAGAAACTCAAATTTACAAATTTAAGAAAATCAAAACTTGGACAAATTTGATGTTGAGAACCTAAATTCTCAGCATCAAATAGGTAATTTATTTCCATTCCTATTTCTGGATAGGATAATCCGAACACATAAGTTGGGCTTCCTCGGGATATGTTTTCTACACGTACATATGCAGGTTGGCCAAATTGCCCAAGTACTTTTGAAAAACTGTAGTGTTGCCAATCAGTAACAAACTTATCTTCAAGACCATGCTTTGGCCTTGTAGCGCTGACATGAATGTATTTCACTAAATCCCCCTGAATCCATAGTCTCATACCAACACTAGGATTATAGTATGGATCATCGGGGATCTCATACCCAAGCGAAACAGTTCGAAAGTCGTTGTCGGATATGCTCCATTCCCTCATACCCATCGACAAGAACAAATCGTGAGCTTCATTTTCAGTAGTGACACCGGGGGAAACTCCCCACCAGCATGGTAACTCACATCCTCTATTATCTGCTAATAACTCTCGTAACAACGATTCAGATTCCTGAATAGAAAGAGTTGGGACAATACCGATAGTCGGAGAAGGTTCGGCTACTAAAGTTGGTATTTCATTTTCTTCTGTTTTTATTTGAGGAGTAAATTCAGTAACGCTTTCAACTTCATCTAAATTTCCACCATCCGGATGACAAGCGGATAATAAACATAGAATTAGCCCAAATATCCAAATTAAATTTTTACTTTCCATTGGTTTTTCTCAAACTGAGGTCAAAAGAATTACTTGGCTATTGATTATTACGAGTAGCAATAGTAATCCATGTAGACATGTGTGAGTCCATCCAGTTATACCTTGCCACACCAGCATCATCTGTTGTGAAGCTGTTATTTACATAATTCATAAACATATCAGCAAAATCTTCTTCAACTGTCAGAGCATCTGCATGTTGCCTATAAGGGTATGGATTTAAAGCTGTTCCCTGATAACCAAAATCAGTTCTTTGGTAAGTACTATTATCCGAATAGGAAACAGGGTTTGTATTCCCTGCGATTCGACTGCCATCGGGAGCATAAATTCCTTCCTGAGCTAGGTTTTTATATCCTTCTCCCCAGAAATCATCTTCTGTTAGCACAGTGTTCGCATTAAATGAATGCCCCAATTCATGCATTATCAACCAAGAATCAACACTTCCTGCATTGGCATACACAGTGACCTGACTACCGGTGGCGCTTGCCCAGCAGTCATACCCTAGTGCATTATTACAGGTTTGAGAATCATGATAAATATTTACTGGTCCACCGTATACATCTAGAAATGTACCTCCATGCCCTTTCAATTTATTGTTGACTTGGTGTGCCCCACTAATAATTGCTGTCTTTTCTTGAACAGTCCATTCAGAATTTTCACCATCAGCTTCACTAAATGTTACCAAGGGGTCAGGGCATCCGCCTCCGCCTCCGTAAAATTCTGATCGACAAGACACAGGATAATGGCCCGTAGGGTCTGTGAAATTTACAGGATTGTTCAACACATACGAGTACCTATTGAAGCTTTGCGGATTGCTGGGGTCCGGTACAATGGTATCGGCGGTAAGCTTCCGGTTAAGATAGGGGGCGTAAAATCTTGCATTCATATACGTCAGTCCAATCCCACGGTTCTCTACATGCCCTGTAAAGCCTCTACTGGTTAAATCTGCTCCACTATCAGTTCGTGTTTCACCAAATGGATAATACCGTTGGCGACTCTGTACCGTAAAGTTGCCATCAACCAGTGTAGCAGGTGTCCCCAAATGATCAGTGTAAATAAAGAAGTCCCCGTTATTACTCGACGTGGGGTCACCAGCGACCTTCTGCAATATTGGAATACCCGCGAATGAAAAGGTGGAGCGCTTCACTATATCTACACTAGGGTTCGAATAATGAATACGCCGCAGCGCAGCATTCCAATAGAGATGTGGGTTATTCGCGGAAAGGATATCATTCCCATCAAATGCGGCTAAACCAGACCCTCTATCGATCCAGTTGGCACTATCTTCGGCTTGAACCGTAGATCCTGCGACTGTGTAATAATCCAAGTAAAGATTAATGTCGTTATTATTCGCTGTTGCCAAAATTGCCGAGAATGATCCGGTCGACTTGGTGTTATTTGAAAACTTTCGGCCGAAAATGGGATTGCACAGGTGCTTATTTTAGGAGGGAGTGTAGGCGCAAATCTGTGGGGCCAATTTTCGAGAATCACAGATGCAAAAAAAATACAAACCTTTCTTTTGCACTCTGGTTTCATCGTGATAAATGCGTAAAAACACAATTTGATGTTGCCTAATTTGCTTGCTTTTTTTGCATCGAAAATACAATCTAGTGCCTGAACTGGCCCAACGTGATCGATATGAACTTGACTAAACTTAGTTTATTTTTGGAGAATACCGATCACTTCATCGTAACACCAACACCACCATGTTTATTTAATTTAGACCTATTAAAAGCTAGCCTTAATTGGCAGACAGAAATTCGAGGGAGGAGCCACTAACACCTAAGGAAACAGTTATGTCAAAACTACATCAAGTTTATTTGCGTGCATTTATTTTATTATTGATAGGGTGCTTACTATTTAGTTTTAGAAATACATCAGAAGCTCAGGGGAATCCAACAACATATTTTTTAGATTGCAACTCAGGCAGTGACGGTAATAGCGGGACGAGTCAAAACAAGCCGTGGAGGTCTTTAGACAAGGCCAATACGGCAGATTTACGACCAGGAGACAAGCTTCTACTAAAAAGAGAATGTGTGTTTGCCGGCCGCATTGTGGCTCCGTGGCATGGCACATCGGAAAACAACATCATTATCGGGGCATATGGTTCAGGGGAACGGCCGAAAATTCAGAACCGAATGAAAGACATTGAACATGACGATCATCATATCAATGTGCGTGTCACCGGCTCACATATCACAGTTGAAAACCTGAAAGCCACTATTACCAACCCGAAAATCGATCCCAACTGTGAAAATCAAACCAGAGGCTATTATGTCGGATTTGCCGTTACCGTGAATCCGAGTGATCAACAATCGGGCAAGTTCAACACCTTTCGCAATGTCGAGGCATTTAATAACACAATTGGTGCGTTTTTAGGGCCTGGCAGCAAAAACAATGTTGTTACAGACAGCTATTTTCACCACAACAATGTTATGCAGCTGCACACCTTGGGCAAAAATGATGAGCTTGGCGCATGGGGCATGCTTATCAATGGTGATGGCAATACGATCTCAAATAATTTGTTTGAAAGAAACAGGGCATGGTGTTCTTATGATGGCATAGATCGCCCTAGTAATTCGGTTGAAATATATGCAGCATCCGACAACGTAATTTTCAATAACACATCTATCGAAGACCGTGTGTTCTCAGAAATGGGTAGTAGTGACACCGTTGTCGCGAAAAACAATTTAATCGCATTCAACACGGCCGTATCTTCCTTGGGCGATGCCAGGTTTGTCGTTTCTCGCGGAGCAAGCCATAAATTTGGCCCGGTTGAAACAACTCGTGTATTAAACAATACCGTTGTTTATACCAGTTCGACGAGTCAAGGTGTTGTGTGCGGGGCTGGCTGCAACTCCAACATTCTGATTGTGAAAAACAATATTATCTGGGCTGAAGAAAAAGCTATTTTTGCAAGTGATCCCATCATTGAAGAACGTAATATTTTCTGGAGTTCCAATGGTGATCCCTTCATCCAGTTAGAAAAGAGCTCGCTGCACCACACCTCGATGATTATTAATCCACAATTACAAAATAGAGCCCAGCAAAACTTTAACTTAAAAAACACAAGCCCAGCGATTGACGCAGGCTCTAGCATGACATGGGTAGCAGATCGAGGCGTCAGTTTTGATACTCGCAATATAAATTGGGACATTGGGAGCCATGAATACATCTCTCAAGATGATATAGACAGCGGGGTGATCCCGACCGAAACTCCAACCCAGATCCCCACACAGACAATAGCACCCACAGCAACGATAGAACCTATAGCCCCAACGGCAACACAAACCCCAATTACAGAACCGTCACCTCCTACCGCTACACAAACAGCAACCACAGAACCGCAGCTCCCTACTGCAACACAAACCCCAACTGCAGAACCGCAGAACCCTGCAGCTACACAAACCCCGACCGTAGAACCAGAGCCCCCCGCAGCCACACAAACTGCGACACCGGTTTCAAATGTGCCAGCCACACCACTACCGACTGTAACCCATGCTGCGACGCCAGAGGCATCTCCGCCTCCTTCTGATCCGGAAACAACAAAGTTTACCGTCTGGCTACCCGTTGTCCGATGAAAGCTGCATTTCGGCAAACTAGATAGGCCAGAATGGACAATAGTGAGGCGTCCAGCCGAAGACGCCTTACTAATCACTGGCTACCGGTCATCGCTCACTATATACTCCCAAGCATGAGCAATGACACCTTTCCCCTGTTAGAAAAATCGATCACCGATCTGCAAGAAATGATGCTGAATGGCGAGCGAACCTGCGTTGAAATAACCCAGCTTTATCTCGACCGAATCAGTGCGGTTGACGAAAATGGACCATCATTAAATTCCGTCATCGAAGTGAATCCTGATGCGCTAGAAATCGCCAAAGGGCTAGATGCAGAACGGGCAGCCGGATCAACTCGAGGCTCACTACACGGGATCCCGATTATGATCAAAGACAATATCGATACCGGGGACAAGATGTTAACCACGGCCGGATCATTGGCAATGATGGCGGCCCCTGCCCCCAAAGATGCCTTTATCGTGACCAAGCTGCGCGAAGCCGGGGCGGTGATTTTAGGCAAAACCAATCTAAGCGAATGGGCCAACTTTCGCTCAACCCGATCATCAAGCGGTTGGAGCAGCCGAAACGGCCAAACACGAAATGCATATGCGCTTGATCGCAACACCAGCGGCTCTAGCTCAGGCTCTGGGGTTGCTGTTGCAGCCAGCTTGTGCGCCGCCGCCATCGGCACAGAAACTGACGGCTCCATCGTCTCCCCATCGGCCGCTAGTGGGATTGTGGGGATCAAGCCGACAGTTGGCCTAGTTAGCCGCAGCGGCATCATTCCGATTAGCGAAACGCAAGACACGGCCGGGCCGATGGCACGTACCGTTGCAGATGCGGCCGCTTTACTTTCAGCGATTGGTGGTAGCGATGTTGAAGACGACACCACGGCCGGTGTAGACAATTACCACACTGACTACACGCAGTACTTAGACGCGAACGCCTTTCAAGGGAAAAAAATCGGCATAGCGCGGCAATTCTTCGGCCGACACCCAGAATCTGACAAACAGATGGAGCAAGCGATTGCGCTGATCAAATCGCTCGGGGCTGAAATCATCGACCCGATTGAAATGCCCCCCCGCAAAAATTGGGCAGACAGCGAATTCCAAGTTTTGCTTTATGAATTTAAAGACGGCTTAAACAGGTATCTTGAAAGCCGTGGACCTGATTTCCCCATGAAATCACTGGCCGATGTTATCGCATTCAACGACGCCAATGCGGATAAAGTCATGCCGATTTTTGGTCAAGAAATTCACACAATGGCGCAAGAGAAGGGAGATTTAGAAGAAAAAGAATATTTGGAAGCGCTGCTCAACTGCATCGAGGGGAGCCGCATCAATGGTTTAGACGTTGCTTTAGAAGGATTAGACGCGCTCATCGCCCCCACCCGCGGGCCGGTCTGGCTGACAGACCATGTGAATGGAGATTCAGCAACGGCCGGTTGCTCGTCGTATCCGGCCGTCTCTGGCTATCCCCACATCACGCTCCCGCTGGGGTATACCCAAGGATTACCGCTCAACATTTCGTTCATGGGTCGGCCGTGGGAAGAAGATCGCCTCATCGCCCTAGCATATGCCTTTGAACAGGCGACGTTAGTCCGGAAAGCGCCTGAATTCCGGCCTACGTCTGGGATTCGTTAACACAGGTCGACTCAAAAATTAATAAAAAGTTGCACCTCCCTTGCCACGTTGGTGGTTAGGTGCTATTTTCCCGCCAATGCATTCGCCCGCAATTGCCAATTACACCCATGAACTCGAGCAGTTCAACCAGCTGATAGATATGAGCAACCGGCTCAATATTTTGATGCTGCAAGGTGAAAGCGGCAGCGGCAAATCTCACTTTATTTCACACTGCTTAAAACTGGCCAAAGATATCCCGTCTGCCCATGTCAAACTTGAAAACGGCGGAGAAAGTGTGACCACCCTGTTTAATGTGATGGGGTCGAAGGTCGGCCGGGAACATCTGCCTCTGTTTAACGAAGCGGTTGGCAGTTTAGTTTGTGAGCCTTTAAAAGATGAGGCGGATGCGATGTGGCAGATTAAGTTGCGCCGTCACTTGCGCGAAATCGGAAAAACGGCCGACCTGCCTACCAAACTGGCTCACTTCCAAGTGCTAACCGACAGCTGGTTTGCAGATTCGCTCAATTTCCCACGGCCGCTGATTGTGGCAATTGATACCTACGAAAAACGCTCAACTGAGTTTGATAATTGGATTCGGGAAGAATTCCTGTTTGGCATCGCCCACTCTAACAACATCAAAGTCTTAATCGGTGGTCAACAACTCCCCCAAGCTGATGCCGAATGGGAAGCTTTTATCTCCACCCTTCAACTACAAGGGGTTTCTGATCCCCAAGATTGGCTTGCATGGGGAGAAGAAGTTGGGCTTGAGCTACCGGCGGCCGATGTGATTATGGGCATCTGTTTGGCGCTAAAAGGGAACCCCAGTGCGATTGTCCAGACACTTGAAGCGGCTGCGGTCCCGGCCGACAACACCACAGAGACAACAGACAGCGGGCAACCTAGCGGCGGGTCAACTTATCAGCTGCGCAAAAGGATTCGTGAGAACATGATCGAAGCATTTAGCCTGTCCGAAATGAAAGACTTGTGCTTTGATCTAGACATTGACTATGAGAATTTGCCCGACCATAGCCACAAACCTGGGCTAGCGCGGGAGCTTGTCGGTTATTTAGGCCGCAACAATCGGTTAGAAGAATTTGTAGACATCGTGAAGGAGGAACGCCCCGAATTTGAATGGGCGGTTTAATTATGGATCCAGCACTCCTTCAAAAACTTTCGGCCGCCACGACGGATGCAGATCGCCAAGCCATTGTCTTGGAAATGAGCCTCGCTCAGCTGCACCCGGACTTATTAGCCGCGGTCAAAGCGGCCGCCATCCCCCACTGGTTTGACTTCAATGTTTTATCTGCGCTCATCGGCGAAGAAAAAAGCGATCAACTTTATGATGAGCTGATCGATCTAAGCTTTGTTGAACACATTCCCGGCCGTGGATACGCCGTCCATGAACGGACTCGACTCCCACTGCTTGATCAATTTTGGCAAGAGGATGAGGTTCAGTTCCGCCTGTTGAGCGGCTGGGCGGCCGATTATTGCGCCCAGAAAACAGATGATTCCTATTGGAAATCTGAAGAAATTTACCACCGCCTGATCAGCGACGTTGAGGTTGGTCTCAATCGGTTCCAAGAGATGGCAACGGCGTGGGCCAACTTTGAGCAAAGCAGTTTTGAAGATATTGAGCAGGTGACCCGCCTCGCCGAACAGCATATTCTGGCCGGCCGCTTAACGGGCCAAACGGCCGACTGGGTCTATTTGTGGCAAGCACGGCTCAATCTGTTGTATGGCAATACAGAAAAGACTCGTTCAGCCATCGGCAAAATACAAATCGATGGTTTGGATGAAGGGTTAAAAGCGGAGCTGGAAGATACAAAAGGGGATTTGGCTGCGGCGACCGACCGGCCGGAAGAGGCGAAAGCGAGTTGGGAGCTGGCGATAAGCGGGTATGAAGGGGAACAAAAGACGTTTGAAGCCTTTCTGATTCAAGAAAAGATGCGGGCGAACGGGCTGATATCCATTGAAGAAACGGCCGTTGATGAGTCAAACAAGACAACTAACCCGCGAACTTTAAAACTGCTCAACAACATCGAAGAAGCATGGATCGATGGGGTGTTGCGCCAAGTCTTAACGACCGGTCAAAAGGGATTGGATTTACCACTGGCGCAAGAGCGTGCGGTCAGCGGAAAGCTGCGCATTAACCGGCCGGGTACGCTTGATCAAGCGCTTAATCAAAATGGTGAACTCAGCAGGCTGTTCAATGCCAGCGGCCGGTCGCTCCTTATTTTGGGCGCACCGGGCAGTGGCAAAACGATCACCATGCTCGAACTGCTAAATGAGCTGATCCAGCTAGCCCGTAGCAACAAAGATGAGCCGGTCCCGCTCCTTTTTAACCTGTCGTCCTTTGGGCACTACGATGGAGACTTTATTTCATGGTTGGCCGAAGAAGCGAGTAACCAATATGGTGTGTCTGCGTATTTGACTCGTGGCCAGCTTGAGTTGGGCACCAAATACACACTGCTTTTAGACGGGCTAGATGAAGTGCCAAATGAAAACGGTGAGCGAGACCTGTGCGTCGATGCCATCAACGATTACATCACAACCCATCCAACCGGACTGGTTGTATGCAGCCGCATTAAAGACTATCGAGAACTAGAGTCAAAATTGGCGATTCAAAATGCGGTGGTCATTCAGCCGCTTACCAACGGTCAAATTAGCCAAACGCTTGATTCGGTTGAGCGCAATGCGCTTAATGATCTGGTGCAAAAACATTGGCGCTTGCGTGAAGCGCTACGCTCCCCATTATTGCTGACCCTCTTCCCCAAAGCGGTACCGGCCAGCGCGGCCGAAGAGCTTGAAAATAGCGACTTTGATTCGCTTGAGCAGTGGCAGCAAGAAATCTTCGGCCGGTATGTCAACCAAGTCCTGCCTCCAAAAGAATCAGAGCAGTCTCGTGGTTGGCTAAATAATTTAGCCAACGGCATGCAAAAAGCGGGAACCACTGTTTTTAATATCGAGGATTTGCAGTGGTCGTGGCTCAAAAACGCTAATGGCAAAAAAGATTTCCGTGGAAACAGCAGTGCATTTTTGGTCGCTATGATCTGTGCCGTTTATGGCCCGGTCATGGCGCTGATCATCATTTTTACCAGAGGGTTTGTTAATGAGGCAGGCTCTAAAATTCCGTTTGGGCTGCTGTTTAGCACGGCGATCTGCGCCATGCTTATCGCAACCGCACGCAGCACAAGCCGCTGGTTTGCCAACACAGAGAAACATTATCCACGCGCCTTATCGACGGCCGGAACCACATGGGTGCTAGTCGCCATATTTTCGCTCATTATCTGGCTAATCTCCGCCTCGGTAACCGGATCATCGATTCCGCTTGAACCTGGAGAAACGGCTTACAGCCTGCTGTTCGCGCTGGGTGTAACCGTTTCAGTTGGGCTTAATGTTTGGACCAGCAGGATTCCATTGGTCGAGAAAATTCAGATCAGACGTCCAACTTTTGAAAACTTAGCTAAGTTTAAAACTGAATTTCTCCAAGCCTGGGTAGTTTTCTCTGTTTTGTTTTTACTAATCGGGCCGATCTTCGAAACCGGAAGAGTCTCTGTCCGCTTTTTCCTCATCTGGATATTCCCCTCGGCCCTCATCACAAGTCTACTCTGCTGGGTCGCTTTGGCCTCAATCACGCCGGTTGAGGTTGATGAGAGGCACAATCCCGGCGAAGGGATTTGGGGATCGCTGCTCAGTGCCTTGCGTGTAACACTCTTGCTGGCCCCGATCTTTCTGTTCACCGCCAGTGTTTTAGACTTCGCTTATCAGGCGAACTTCCGCTTTGTCTTTATCGTTTTGGCCACCGTTCTCCCGGTTGCGTTTAGCTGGTATGGTGGGATTACATATGCTCAACATTGGACCTTGCGCTGGATGCTCGGCCGCGAATCAACGCTACCCTTTGCTCTGCCAGACTGGCTAGACAAAATGGTGAATGCAGGTCTACTTCGTCGCGCAGGTGGAGGCTACATATTTATCCACCGCAGCATTCTCGAGTTCTTTGCAGATTCGTAAACGTCACCCCGCCTAAGTTCAGTTTTAGACAAGAACCAAGACGCAAATTGTATTCCAAGAGAACGATGTCATCTAAGGCATTTAGGCCCGATGACACCGTTCTAGTTGATTTCAAGTTGGATATTTGGCCCCAAATAATTTGTAAAGGCTATTTTCAGACGTTCAGAGCTTAAGCCAAACTAAGGTTGCTTAAGTTCTGAGTTCAACCCGCCTACGCCCGTCGATATTCTTCCAAACGCTCAAGCGTGCTCACCAGCAACATTTGCCACTCACGGGTTGGCAACGTCGCATCTGACCATATTCCAGTCCGGCTAACCCGCACTTCGCGCCCCAGAAAAGACTGCATCCGCTCACGGTTCATCGCCATCAAACGGGGTAGCTGCAGGCGAATTTGCTTATGCTCGGTTGAAATCGAAGAGACTCCGGCCCGCAGCGCCAAATTTTTAATCCGGAGCTGATACAGGAGATTTTCAACCGGATCAGGGATAGGGCCAAACCTGTCAGTTAACTCCCCGACCATCGCATCAACCTGCTCTAAATCTACCAAAACGGCCATGCGGCGATACAGGCGCAAACGCAGTGCTGGGTCTGGTATGTAATCGGGTGGAATATAGGTCGGTAATGGCAAATCGATCAGCGTGGTATCTGGAAGATCCATCTCGATGACTTTGCCCTCTTTAGCCGCCTTGCGTACCTTAATCGCACGGGCCAACATGCGTGTGTACAGGTCGTAGCCGATGGTGGCGATATGCCCGCTTTGGCTACCGCCTAACACGTCGCCCGCACCCCGAATCTCAAGGTCACGCATGGCGATGGTGTAGCCTGCGCCCAATTCTGTTGCTTCAGAAATTGTTTCAAGCCGTGCCTGAGCCTCTTTGGTTAACTTGCCCCATTTGTCATGGAAGAAATAGGCGTATGCACGATGAGCCCCCCGGCCGACACGGCCGCGTAGCTGATACAGCTGTGCCAGCCCAAACATATTGGCACGGTTCACAATCATCGTATTTGCGTTCGGTATGTCTAACCCACTCTCAATGATGGTAGTAGACAGCAGGATGTCGATCCGGCCGGCCGCAAAGTCAGCCATCTTAGCCTCAAGCTCCCGCTCACCCATCTGCCCATGCCCGATGCCGATATTGGCTTCTGGAACCAGCTCCTCTAAACCACGGGCAATCGTCTGGATCGTTTGCACACGGTTATGTACAAAGAAGACCTGACCACCACGATCTATTTCGCGCAAAATGGCGCGACGCACCAGTTGGTCATCCATCTCGCCCACATAGGTTTGCACCGGCAACCGTTCGGCCGGGGCGGTAGCGATTAAGCTGATGTCGCGCAGACCGGTCAAAGCCATGTGCATCGTGCGTGGGATCGGGGTCGCTGTCATCGTCAAGACATCAACCTCGGTACGCAGCTGTTTCAGTTTTTCTTTATGCCCCACTCCAAAGCGTTGCTCTTCGTCGATAATCAAAAGGCCTAAATTTTTAAAGCTTACATCGTCTGAAATGAGACGATGGGTTCCGATCACAATATCGACCGATCCATTCTTTAACCCTTTAATCGCCTCATCCTGCTGGGATTGGGTGCGGAAGCGGCTCAGCATCTCAACTTTGAACGGGAATGGCTCCAAACGCTCTTTGAACGTGTTGAAATGCTGCTGGGCTAAAACGGTAGTTGGCACCAAAATCGCCACCTGCCGCTCGTCAGAGATCGCTTTAACGGCCGCGCGTAGGGCAACTTCTGTTTTGCCATACCCCACATCACCACAGACCAAGCGGTCCATCGGCCGGGTATTTTCCATATCATCTTTGATGGCACTAATCGCCATCAGCTGATCTTCCGTTTCTTGATACGGGAACGCCGCTTCGATCTCAATCTGCCAATCAGAATCGGCCGCAAAGGCGTGGCCGTTGATCTCTTCTCGGGCCGCATAAAGCTCAAGCAGTTCATCCGCCAGCTTGTCAATGTCCCGCTGAGCCTTCTTCTTGTGAGCGCCCCAGCGTTTGTCACCCAGCCGATTGAGCTTGGGCGCAAAATCTTCTGAGCCGATCCATTTGCTCATCCGGTCAGCATGGTGGACCGGAACGTACAAAATGTCGTTGTTTGAATATTCGGTTTTTAGGTACTCACGGTCCGCCCCGCCGATTGACCGGACAACCATGCCTAAAAATTTTCCGATCCCATATTCGCTGTGAACAATATAATCTCCAGCCACCAAATCTGAAAACATCGACTCGGGCGCATAGCTGCGCTTGCGATTAAAACGGCGCGGGGCCGGCCGATTCCAGCCAAATATCTCTGCGTCAGTTAGCAGGTTGAGCACGATGTTATCAGTTTCGTGATCTTCCAAGCTAAACCCTTCGGAGATGGTCCCATTCACAAAAGCGATTTGGGCCATGGAAGGATCAGGTTCAGCGGAAGCTGGTTGACCTGCAAGCGACCCATCCTCAAAAATTGATGTTTCAGAAGGGCTCAATTCGCCCGAAGGTGACAGCTCGAAGTTTGAGATAGGCGATTGATTAACGCTATCAAAATCTTCGTCATCTTCGCGAATAACCTCTCGGTTGGTTGACGTTGTGTCTCCCGAACGCCACATGCTCTCGAGCCGTTCAGATTGGCGGCTAAGCACGACAGTTGGCTCTTGGGTGCGAAACGCATGTTTTAGCTGAAACATGAGCGGCTTCATCTGTCCGCCATAGCGTGGGCCAGGATGGAAGGACGCGGCTAATTCGGTTTGGGGGATGTTGCTGTCCCGCTCTTCGGCCGGAACGTGATCGCCCAGCACAATGACACGGTTTTCAGTTAGCAACGGGATCAGCTCTTGCCACAAAAACAGCGGATTCCGATAGCCGGTCGGCAGGCTGTCCTGCTCCCCTTCAAGCTGCTCCGCCTGCATGTGCAGTTCTCGGATCGTTTGCTGGAAAGTGACCCAATCATCCACAAAAAGCAGGGTGTTGTTGGGCAAATAGTGGAGCAAGCTGTCCGGCCGCTGATACATCAGGGGCAAGTAAAATTCTAAATGTGGGCTGGGCTGCCCGGCCGCTAGTGCCTCGATATCGTCCTGCCATGCAGGCAGATCATCCGGCTTTTCGGGGGCGTCAAATTGGAACACCATCCCAAGTTCTTTGCCATCTTCTGGGATCGCTTCACGAGCGGGTGGAATCACGGCGCGGTCGGGGCTTTGCCCTGTCGCACGTTGGGTTTCAGGGTCAAACCAGCGCAGCGTATCAATTTCATCGCCGAAAAATTCAACGCGCAGAGGCCACTCGCTGCCACCGGCCGGGAAAATGTCTAGAATCCCGCCTCGACGGCTGTACTGCCCGGGCCGTTCCACAACGGTCGCTTTTTCATACCCTACCGCAATCCAATCCGCCTCTAGCTTGTTCAGGTCAACAATCTGGCCTAAACGCAACACCTTAATCGCCTTGATAAAGTTTCGCTTGGGCAATGTTTGCTGTAGCAAGGCTCTGGCTGACGCCACAAAAACTTGCTGTTTTGGGTTTTTTGGCAGGATGGGCGTTTGCCCGCCCAACAGTTTGGTTAACACGCTTAAGCGTCCCTGACGGCAATTTTCTCCCCATGGCGCACGATCAAAGGGGAGGGGTGACGGTTCGGGAAAACGGGTGACATCGGCCGATTCACCCAGCCAATAACCCAGCTCTTGCGTCAGGATCGGCACATTTTCGATTCGGCCGGTCAGCAAAACAACAGGGCCATCATGCTCGGCCGCTAAGCCAGCGATGGTAGGCACAAATGCAGGTTTGGGCAGCCCGATCGGGTATAGCTCGCCACGCTCAGAAAGCTCCGCCTGCATGGAGTTCCAAGCAGGCAATTTTTTGATAATTGAAATAATTTCAGAAAAATTCATAGTGTGCTAGCTTGATCAGCTCAGTACGGTTCCATTATGACGGGTCATGGCCAAATTAACCCCGTCGCGCACAATTGTTTCGACGGCCGAAACAGTTCGATCAAGAATAAGATCAACTGTTTTTTGCTCGTTTTTTCCAAAGTCTTGGAGGACGTAAGCCTTAACAGGCATTTTTCCTTGTGGACGGCTGATGCCCAAACGAATGCGTGGGAAATCAGGGCCGATGTGCTTGATTATCGATTTCATCCCATTATGTCCGCCTGCACTCCCTTTTTCACGAATACGAATCGTGCCAAACTCTAGATCTAGCTCATCGTAAATCACAATCACTTGGGCAGGGTCTACTTTATAAAATTTCGCCAGCGGCCCAACCGCATCGCCGCTCAGGTTCATGAAGGTTTGGGGCTTTGCCAAAACGATTTTATGCTCGCCCAAACGAAAATCACCCGTCATCGCTTTGTTCTTCAACCGAACGGTGCGGGCATTATTGTCATTGGCCAAGCGGTCAATCGCCATGAAGCCGATATTGTGTCGGTTTCCGGCGTACTCCCGGCCGGGATTACCCAAGCCTGCGACTAAATAGGTTCGCCCTGTCACTGGCTGGTTACCCAAAGGGTCGTCTTGTCGATCAAAGAATCGATCCAAAAAATTCATCAAAGCTGTTTAATTGTTAGGTTTGGAAAAGGTTGGTGATATAGATGCTGGTCTGAACCGGAAAATCGGCCAGACAATCAAGCAATCCATAATAATAGCATAGCCCGGGTGGGATGTGCATTAGAAACCAACAAACAAATTACCTAACAGCGATGATGACCAGTCAAAAAAGGGCTTAAATAAAGATGCATAGTTGATAAGTTATGTTGCAATGCCGTTTCCCAATCGTCATAATCCAAATCGGAAGCCCAGCATCGAAATTTTATGATCCGCAGGACGTTATTTTAATGACTCAAAACAAAACACTTTTCGCGGTTTGTGCAGCCTTTTTGCTCGTTGTAACCGCCTGTTCAACGACACCGCCTGAAACCGTGCAGGCACCGGCACAACCAGCCGCCGAGGTTAGTAGCTCGGACGACCGGTTCCCCGCCACTTCAACCCCCATCACAATCGAAGAAACCGCCTTGGGTGATGAAGATGCCAATGAGTTAATCAATGCAGTTGAGTCAGAAGTTGAGCCAACTGGAGAAGTGGCTGAAAGTCCAACTAGTTCTTCAAACGGGCTAGAAGCAGCTGGGGTTGAAGAAACATACAACAGTCTGCCGGTTGGGTTTACAACCGATGGGAATGCATACATCGGCAACATTGATGCCCCTGTGGTGATCGAAGAATACTCTGACTACCAATGCCCGTTTTGCGCTCGCTTTGCAGCCACCACCATGGCCGAAATGAAAGCGAACGGGGCGATTGCAAACGGAGAAGCGGTTTTAGTCTTTTACGACTTTCCACTAGATTTCCATCCGCAGGCACCGGCCGCTGCAAACGCGGCGCGCTGTGCGGGCGAAACGGGTCCGGCCGCCTATTGGGCCATGCACGACGCACTTTTTGAAGATGTTCGTGGCTGGAGTACAAACGATCCCACAGACGTTTTTATTGAGTTGGGCAACAGCTTGGGGATCGAGCTAGATGCTGATTTTCCAAACTGCCTCGCTGAATTGCGTTATGAAGATGCGATTTACAACGACTTTAATATCGGCCGCTCGAAAGGGATCGGTAGTACACCGTCTTTCTTGTTAAACGGAAATCCTCTAATCGGTGCACAACCGATCGCTGCATTTGACCGTGCCATCAGCGCACTTGTAGCGGGTGAAGAGATTCCTAGCAATGAGCCGCAGGTTCAAGCGGCCGATGAGGTCGAAATCCCCCCATTTGAAATGCCGGAACCGGTAGTTTTAAGTGACGAGGCGGCCGGTGAATTGGGTGATCCTGACGCGCCGATTTTGATCGTTGAATTTACCGACTATCAGTGCCCGTTCTGTTCGCGCCATTCGGCCGAAACGATGCCGATTATCATGCAAGAGCTAATCGACACCGGCCGAGTCCGCTATCAGCTCAAAGATTTCCCGCTTGACCAGCTGCATCCTGATGCACGCCAAGGGGCTACCGCGGCACGCTGTGCGGGTGAGCAGGATGCGTATTGGGAAATGCACGATACGCTGTTTAACAATCAGGCTGCTTGGGGGCAAGGTGGCCTAACGCCCGATGCAATTGCCGAAGCCTTTGTCGGATTTGCCGGCACGCTCAATTTAGATACAGACGCGTTCAGCACCTGTCTTAGCGACGGCCGGTATGACGATGTGATCGAAGCCAACTTCCAAGAAGGGGCGGCCGAGCAAGTTCAAGGGACTCCAGCCTTCTTTATCGGTGGATACTTTATTTCTGGCGCACAGCCTTATGAGGTCTTTGACCTAGTTGTTACCAATCTTGAGAATGGCACATTAGAAGATATTTTCCGTGAATCGTATGAGGCTCAAGTTGCGGAGTACCGCCAACAGTTGGCGGCTCAACAGCAACAACAGCAGCAGCCTCAACTGCCGACAGAGCCGGTCGACATTAACACCGACGGTGATCTGTTTATTGGGGATGAGAATGCACCGGTGACGATTATTGAGTTCACCGACTATGGTTGCCCGTTCTGCGGCCGACATTTTGAAAACACCTATCCGTTCTTAAAATCCAATTATGTAGACACCGGATTTGTGAAATATGTCTTCAAAGATTACCCGCTCAGCTTCCATCCAGAAGCGGATGAAGCTTCGGAAGCAGCCAGATGCGCCAATGATCAAGGTGGCTTTGTGGAAATGCACGCTAGCTTGTTCACCAATCAAGCCGAATGGAACGGAAATCCTGAGTTCATGAGCCTGTTTGTGGACTATGCGGTTGAAATCGGGTTAGACGAAGCTGTATTTGCTGATTGCTTGAATTCTGGTAAATATAGAGACCTTGTTCAAGAGCAGATTAAACAAGGCCAAGCACTTGGCGTGACCGGGACACCCACCTTTTTCATCAACGGAAATGCGTTTGTTGGTGCTCAGCCATTCCAATCTTTTGCCAGAGCCATTGACTCTTTCTTGAACGCAGAAAATTAACACACAGTCACGATGCGTTCGTTGGTAATCGTGCAAAAACCGAGGGGAAAATGGATTTAAATTTAAAAGATAAAGTAATTATGGTGGCGGCTGGTAGCCGTGGCCTTGGGTTTGGCATTGCCAAAGCTTGTGCTCAAGAAGGGGCCAATGTGTGCATCGGCAGCCGGAACCAAAACAAAGTTGATTCAGCCGTTATGGAGCTGGGCAAGTTTGGTGGTGGTGTTCAAGGTGCCACGATTGACGCCAAAGATCCCGACAGCATTCTTGAGTGGACAGACGGTGTCATCTCTCGTTTCGGCCGGATCGATGGCTTGGTTGTGAATGCGGGTGGCCCACCGGCCGGCCGGTTTGATGATTTTGGCGAAGATGATTGGTACGACGCATTTGAGCTGACCCTCATGAGCGCCGTGCGGATGATCCGCAGCGTGTTGCCCACCATGCGGGAGCAAAAATCAGGCTCAATTCTCACCATCACATCGTCATCTATCAAAGAGCCGATCGACACAATTTTATTGAGCAATGTGATGCGTTCAGGTGTGGTTAGTTTGGTCAAATCACTTTCACGGGATTTAGCCCCCCAGGGTGTACGCATCAACAATATTGTCCCTGGCACCATTCACACAGATCGGATCGACCAGCTGGCAGAAAAGCGGGCTGAGATGACCGGTATTGATGTCAAAGATATGATGACCGAAATGGAAAAACCGATCCCGATGGGACGATTTGGCCACCCAGACGAATTCGGCCGAACCGGCGCATTCTTGCTGTCAGATGCGGCCTCTTACACCACGGGCGTATCGTATTGGGTCGATGGCGGTCTTTCAAAAACCCTGTTTTAAACACAAACAAGATTGGTGGATTGGGCAGACGCCTAATCCACCAATTTAAGTATTGCCTGCACCCGCCTACTCCTTCTTCAAGATTTCACCAATCAAATTAGCCACCACATTTTCAACTGCGCCAGTATGCCAATATTGCCAATGGGAAACCGGCTTTGAGTTTTCTAAAAAGTAACCGCGCAAGCCACCATGAGCGTTTATTTGCCTATCTTCAACAACCGTAGCGTAGCTGGAACCCCGCTGACTCGGGTCGTGATAATCTCCCAATGGGGTTAACGGCCAGCCCAACAAATCGTCATGATCATAAATATTGAGCCATTTAAAATCGTATCCCCAGCGATCATTATCAATCGCCTGAATTCGATCCATCCCTGACACCAGAAGCGAGATAGGGCAACTTGTTGTGACAAAAAGGCGCATTTTTTGTAGGGATACCAACTCGAAATCGGCCGGAATTTTTGCAACGTCTTCAACCGATTGGTTCTCTGCATCTATTATTTCCGTTTGCTTGTCCCAAATGTAGTTAGACATGAGATGTGCACCCAGCGAGTCGGCCATCAAGACAAAGGCCGTACTTTCCCTTTGATCTTCAGGGATTTGGCCCCAGCCGTCCCGAATCTCTTCTTCGATGCGAGCCATCGTCTGTTTGTAAACAGAATTGGGCAGGTGAGCCATATGCCTCATAACGGCCGCATCCCCCATGTTAAAAAGTAAAAACCGTCGTGCATAAATCCATATCCGACGAAACAAGCCGCGTAAACTAGAGTTGTGTTGCCCAAAATTCCCCGAAACATCTAGCATGCGGTGCCAAACCTCTTCTTGCCTTGTTTGCAGAATGTCCGAGTAATGCATCGCCTTCATGTCTATTTTATTTTTTAAATCTCGGTTTTTCTTAACGATAGCACGAACAAAGTGGGCGCCTCGTTGATTCAGCTCTTTTTTTGAATAGTCTCCGGTACCGTGCACTAAAATCAGTAAAATTCTCAATCAGGCCTCTGGTTGAATGGGTTTGATAGTTAGCCGTGTATTATCGTCTTAAAAGATCTCAGTTCAAACACTGAATGAAAAATTTTAATTGAGAAGCATCTGATTAAGCTGTACATCTTTGCCATGATGCGTACAATACGATCCGAAACTAATCGAAGCGATTCTTGAAAGCACTTTTTAGAGGACAAGCGAAGTTTATGACTGAACATTCAAGCGAAACCGTAGTAGACGAAATACCAACAACCGAGACAAAATCGATGAATCATGGGGGCAAACTTGTGGGGCGAGTGTTGGCCCGTCACGGTGTAAAATTTTTATTCACCCTCTGTGGAGGTCATATTTCACCTATTCTGACCGGATCAGAAGAAGAAGGTGTTCGTGTGATTGACGTGCGTCACGAGGTAAATGCGGTATTTGCGGCCGATGCCATGGCCCGCCTTAGCGGAATCCCCGGGGTAGCGGCGGTTACGGCCGGGCCGGGGTTAACCAACACCATAACGGCTCTAAAAAATGCATCGATGGCTCAGTCCCCTGTTGTTTTACTGGGCGGAGCCACACCAACCTTGCTTATGGGACGTGGGTCGCTCCAAGACATCGATCAAAAAACGCTGATTGAACCGCATGTCAAATGGATGAAACAGATTCGCCGAGTTCGCGATATCGTCCCCGCAATGGAAGAGGCTTTTTTTCAAGCGCAAAGCGGTGTGCCTGGACCCGTATTTGTCGAGCTTCCGATTGACACCCTCTATCCCGAAGAATTAATTCGGGAGCAATCAGAGGGGCAAATGCCACGTGGCAACTCGATTATGGCGCGGGCAACCCGTTGGTATATCAACAATCGCCTCAACAACGTTTTTGCAGACAAAAACAAACATCAGGCCAAACCGCCACGCTTACCCAGCTTTCCGGCCGCCAACTTATCCCAGATCACCAAAATTCGAGACGAACTGCTGCAGGCTGAAAAACCGATCTTTGTCATCGGCACAGGCGCCATGCTGCAACCACGCAAAGCAGATGTATTAGCCAAGGCGATAAAGCAGTTGGGTGTCCCTACCTTCCTTTCTGGGATGGCTCGCGGGCTGTTGGGACGTGATGACCTCCACATACGGCACAAACGGGGCAACGCGTTAAAAGAAGCGGATTTGGTATTGCTGGCCGGAGTTCCGTGTGATTTCAGGCTGGGATATGGCAATTCAATTTCGAGCAGTGCGATGCACATCGGCATCAGTCGTAGCAAAGAAGAGATTACGCTGAACAAAAAACCGGCCATTGGCGTGCAGGCTGATCCGTGTGATGCCCTTATCGATTTGGCCAATTTCTGGAACGAGTCGGAAGGCCGCTGGGCCGATTGGCACGGCACACTAAAAGAACGGAATGATGCGCGTGACGCGGAGATTTTAGGCAAAGCGGCCGCTGATACCGATCATTGCAACCCGGTAAATGTGTGCATTGAGCTGGAAAAAGTGGTGGGTGAAAATAGCATTTTGGTTGGTGATGGCGGTGACTTTGTGGGGACCGCCAGCTACATTGTCCGGCCGCGTAAGCCGCTCAACTGGCTTGACCCTGGCGCATTTGGCACCTTGGGGGCCGGTGCAGGGTTTGCGCTTGCGGCAAAACTTCATAACCCGGAGGCTGAGGTCTGGCTCCTTTACGGAGATGGCTCGGCCGGGTACAGCATTGCGGAATTTGATACATTTGCACGGCACGGAGTTGCGGTCATGGCGGTGGTTGGTACTGACGGCGGCTGGACCCAAATTGCGCGCGAGCAAATCGATATTTTGGGCACCACGTTGGGAACAGACTTAGCGATGACGGCTTATCACGATGTGGCCAAAGGATACGGGGCGGAAGGCTTGCTGGTTCAGAATGATGATGACTTGCAAGAGGCATTTGAAACGGCCGTCGGGCGTTCTAAGTCAGGTGTACCGGTTTTGGTAAATGCGTGGATTGGGTCTACAGATTTCCGCAAAGGGTCCATTTCGATGTAGCGGTGTGGTGATGTGGCTTGTAGGGGTCGACGCCACCGGATTGCAAGTTGCGATCTTCGAATGAAATAACTCACCGGTGGCGTCGACCCCTATGGCAGATTTGCCAATTAACGCACAACTGGTAAATAAATCGTCTGCAACTCATTCGCTACAGCCAGGTGCATAGGATATTCGGCCGGGAAGTCTGAATCTTCTGGGGTTACATTAAACGTCACAAACCCTTCATACGTCCCAACACCATACGAGCTTGAATCAACAACTAGATTTACAACCGTCTCCTCTCCCGGCTGAACAACGGCCGAAACTTCTCCATCAATCACCGGAATCAAACTCAAGTCATTACGAGCCAGCACCGTGTACGTAAACGGAGCATCACCCAAATTTTCTATCGTCAGGGTGCGAGTTATCACAATGGGTGAATCAACAGTCGCTAAACCGATCGTTGGCCCACTTGGTGAAACGGCCGGGACCGGGGCTGGAATTACCTCGGCATATGCCTTGGGCAGATTGCGCAACATCTCTTCAGACGGCCGATCTTCAACACTGTAAAACGTCATCTGCTCACAGCGTGAATACCAACCGGCCGTATTAAAGTTCAGATTGAACAAAATCAGACCACCCATCCACTCCCAATTCCGGGCCGCATAATCAAATGCCCCCGCAATGTTTTCACTCTGTTCCTGCAAGCTTACCATCTGCCAACCACGCCCCTGATCGATTAGGGTTTGCTCACAGTCCGGCTTGCCTACCTCATTTGGATTCACAATCCAGCCAAATTCAGTCGTCCAGACCTTGCTTTCACCATACCCTTTATCCACCATAATCTCATAGATTTTTTCAACCCCACGGAAACAAAATCCGTTTTCGCAATCGGGTGAAGTGTCGTATGCCTTATCAAAGCCGTAATTGTGGTATCCAACCGCATCAAAACAGGGTTGGTTTTTAGCAATGATGGCATCCAACATTTCGCGCATATATTCGTGATCGTCTTGGAACAATCCATTATGACCCGCATGTCCTTCCCAATTACCCGTCACCCGGCCGGTGGGTGCCAACCCGGCCGAAATCACAATCGCATCTGGGTCAATCGCTTTAATCTCTTCATAAGCCGCGCACAGCAATTCCACATACTGCGCAGCATCGGGCGATGTTTGCCAACCGTAGTCTGCATCTAGATTCACCTCATTCCCGATTTCATAGGCGTCGATATAGTCACCACTGTTTTGGGCCGCATTCCTCATTTCGCTGCGAAAACCACTGATGTCATTCATGTGGCTGGCGTCCGCATTCATGCGAATCATCACGTTAACCGGCAGGCGGCTGCTGGGTGTGTTAAACACTTTGACCCATGTGAACCCCAAATCTTGGACCAGTTCAATATCCCAGCCGGCCATATTAAAGCCGTACCCCATGTCGGGGTTCGCGAATTCACTTTGGGCCTCACTTGGCTGCGCTTGCCATCCCGCCAAACCAACGGCCGACATAAGGCCAAGAGCCAAAACAGCCACAATTAAACTTTTTCTCAACATGGTACCTTCCTTGTATATCCCAGCTCCCTTTTTCCATCAGCACAGTTGTATTATAAAATTTCGATCTTACCGCAAACGGTTTTACAATCACACAAAAAGGATAAAGACAAAAAATAGAGATAGGGGATTTGTTTAAGCGTTTCTCATCGTCATAATCAAATTACCTGTCAGCGTCAAAACAGCTTATGAAAATTGCGGTACTTTCAGACATTCATGGAAACAAACGGGGGATGCACACAGTTGCTGAGCATATTGAAAATTGGGGTGCAGACCATGTCATCGTCAACGGAGACGTTGTTAATCGTGGTCCATCTAATTTTGAATGTTGGGACTTTATATGGCAAAAGCATATTGAAAAAAATTGGATGCTTGTGCGTGGAAACCACGAAGAGTATCTGTTGAATTTTTATGCACCAAAGCCCCTTGAGCGTGAAAAGGAAGCTGAGACGCACACGTTTGCCGTTTGGGCTTGGGATCAAATTAAGCACAGAGCACATGAGATGGCGGCTATGCCAGATCGGGCAGTCGTGCAGGCACCAGATGGGACACAGCTTTTTGTGACCCATGCCAGCGTCGATAGCAACCGTTGGGGCATTTTCCCTACAACGGAAGAGGATGACCTACGCCGTCTGACCCGGCCGGGACCTGCCGTGTTTGCCACCGCGCACACCCACCGGCCGCTGGTACGCCAAATTGACAACACAACGGTGGTCAACGTCGGCTCAGCCGGATTGCCGTTTGATAGCGATCCTCGAGTCAGCTACGCTCAAATCACATGGACGGCCAAAACAGGCTGGTCGGCCGAAGTCATTCGGCTAGAGTATGATCGTGAAGCGGCTCAGATGGATCTTGTGACAACTGGCTTTTTAGATGAAGGCGGCCCTTTTGCTCAGCTCGTTTTGGTTGAATATCGATTAGCGATTGGAATGATTCAGCGCTGGCACAGATTATTTGGAGAAGAATATTACGCCACCGATATTTCAATGACAGATTCTGTAGCTAAGTTGTTGGCTGATCCAGAGTTTGCAGATCACATTTGGCGGCCGGGCAATCGGTAAGTTTGTTATCTAACTAGGTGTGAGCGGGCCAACTAAGCCAATTTGGCATAAAAACAGGCAACAAAAAAGGCGTATCGAGATTGATACGCCTTTTTTAGTTGCGGGGACAGGATTCGAACCTGCGACCTCCGGGTTATGAGCCCGACGAGCT
>JAHDEN010000231.1 GCA_020628815.1 Chloroflexota bacterium
CGGCGTTTACAAACCCATCCGCTTTCACTAACCCGTCGGCGTTTACCAATCCATCTGCTTTCACCAACCCGTCAGCGTTTACCAATCCATCCGCTTTCACTAACCCATCCGCATTTACCAATGCACCGCTACAAAGCATCATCGGAGTTTCAGCCCTAGACGGCCGAGGCGATGAAGAGATTGTGCTGAATACGTGGAACCAAACGGGTGATTTTTATGTGATGGTCACCGGCCGAAACGGTGCGTTTAAACGGGCCAAGCCATTTACGCTTAAAGTGGGTAAAGAGGCGGGCAAGTGTGATCAAGTGACACCGCTTGAACAGCTACCCGGCCGAACCCACTCTGTGCCTAGTGGCTGGTACAAATCAATCATCTTGGTTGATTCTGAAGATCCAACCCTAGCAACCGATGGGGATGTGGGTGTGATGATGAACTGGCTGAATGCCTTAGCAGGCTCAGACAAAGTTCAGGGCGTGGTCATCGATCTCAGCCAATCAGGCATCAACGATGCGCGCATAAATGCCGCTCGGGCCCAAGCTGAAACCTATTTTGAATGTCCATATGCTCAAAATGTTTACGCCTCCTCGATCAAAGAATTAATTGATGAGTATCGGGGCAAAAGTACGGCCGAAACGGAATATATCGTTTTGACCGGTAACGATCAGGCGATTCCGTTTTTCCGCTATGCGGATATGGCTCCAATCGGCAAAGAATCTGAATACAACATCCCCATCCTGCAAAACAACATGTCGTATTCTGCATTGGTCTTTGACTACTTGCTTAGCCAAGATGCCTATGGATCAGACAAAACGATTCGTTTGCAAGAAAACGATCTGCCGATTCCTAACTTGCCGGTCGGCCGCTTGGTTGAAACCGCGTCCGACATCTCCTTTATGATCAAAACATATCTTGAGGGAGAAGGTGGCCTAACCCCAGAAAACGCCTTCTTATCAACCTATGAGTTCTTGAAAGATGGCTCTGAAGTTGTGGCTGATGAGCTAGTTGAAGGGATGAATGACCCCAATAGTGTGACGTTGCTGACCGATGATACAACTGTCTGGTCGGCCGATGACATGCGCAAACAATGGCTGTCAGAACCCCGCTACGACATTACCTATCTTGCCGGTCACTTTAGCCATTTGGGGGCTGATGCGGCCGACTACGTTTCACGAGTCACCACCAACGAGCTGGTTGATTCAGGTCTCGATCTGACAAATACCGTCAACTTCAGCAGCGGCTGCCACTCTGGCTACAACATGGTCAACCCACATGCGGGCATCGTCTACGATTTAGACTGGGCTCAGGCATTTGCACAAAAAGGTGGCCACTTGGTAGCTGGTACCGGTTATCAGTATGGCGACGCCGATCTAACCGAATACGGAGAACGGCTGTACATCAACTTCACCCGGGAAATGCGTAAAGGCGTTCCGATCCCGATTGGGAAAGCGCTGGTCGCTGCAAAGCAAGAGTATCTGTTAGACACCACGGTAGAAGTTGATGGCGTTTTTGAAAAGACGATTTTGATCTCGACCCTATTTGGTTTGCCGATGTTTGAAGTCACCATGGACGCACCCAAAGTACCGAGAGAGCCGGTTGCGGTGCAAGGACTTGTCCAACCCAATGATTTGGTCGGCATTTCTGGGAGTGACACAGGTTTGGAATATGCAGATGTCACAACTCCGTTTAATTTGACACGTCAAACAAAAGAACTGCAGATTGTGACAGACGATGAGTCGGCCGAGCCGTTGGAAGCGGTTTACTACGAAGGCGATTCAGGCTATTCAACCCGCTCCGGCTTCCCGATTATGCCGGTCGCTTCGTTCGACATCTCCCATCCAAATGGAAACGAAGCTGGCGTGGTACGCGGTGTGGGGATCAGAGGTGGTACCTACACGTCTGAATCTGACATCTTCCCGCTCACAAGCCAAGCCAATACTGAAGAAGAACGGCTGCACGAAGCGTTCCGGGCCGATTTCTTCTATCCGGTCAAGCAGATCAAGCTGAACTACTTTGGCACCATCATCGATAATGAAACGGGTGAGACTCGGTTGAACGTTGTTCCAGCTCAATACCGTTCTAACTCAGCAGCGGGCAGCCGCTATCTGGGAACGATGTTGACCTATGCAGATATGGATCTGCGCGTTTACTACAATGCAGACGTAACAGATAATGCGCTAATTGGGCCAGCTTCTATCGCTAAAGTTCGGTCAGACATTAACCCAGACGGGTCGATTTCGCTCAGCGTGCAGGCGACAGAGCCACGCTTGGGCGTGCATGAGCTGTGGGTTTTATACACAGGGCTGAAAGGCTCTGGTCTGCATGGTGAATGGCAGCTGCTTAATCTCGGCCGCAACCCAGACGAGGTATCTGAATGGCGCGGCACAATCACAGCCAATGATCTGGGCAGCACCGACCCGGCCGCCGTTCGCTTCTTTGTCCAGGCGGTCAATGGAGTTGGTAAAGTCACGCTCGATGCGAACAATGGTCTTTACTATCAGCCAGATGCAGATCCGGCCGATCTTTCTGCTCCACCAACCAATTCTGATGAACTGATCGAGACAGAGGTAACGTTTACGGCACCATCAACCGGAGCATTTAGCGGTGTTATCGAGGTCGAAGTAGTTCTAATCAACAAAGTAACCAAAGAGCCGCTACCAAACGAGGTGATTCATGTCAGCATTGGCGACTTAACCTTTGATGGGATTACCGATCTAAATGGCGAAGCAAAAATCACCATCCCGATAGTATCCCTCCCTGATCCGGATGAGGAAGAACTTGAAATTCAAGTGGACTACGAAGGATCAGAGGACTTCGATGAGGCACTTGCCCGTCAGCCATTTATCGTCACCAAACAACCCACAACATTGGTCTTTAAAGGCAATGTCACCATCGAAGAAGGTGAGCCGTGGATGTTGACAACAACCCTGACGGACAGCGAAGGGCGTGTGATTCCAGAACGATTTATCCGCTTCACGCTACGCAACATCGAAACCAATCAGACGATAGAAACGGCCATTGACACCAACCAAGCGGGTCAAGCGGTTCTCAACAATCTGATTGATCAAGAATTACCGGAAGGCAACTATTCAGTTGACGCAAGCTTTGCGGAAGATGACTATTACCTAGGGGCATCTGCCTCAGCGACCCTCAGTACTCCAAATGCTGGCCCAGTCGTTTACAAGGTGTATTTGCCGGTTATTTTCAGATAGGTCCCTAAAGGCCCTGATAGGTTTTTCAATGGAAATCCTATCAGGGCCAAGACAAAAGTATCTTTATTGTGACTTTTCGCACTGTGATTCCCTCTGTCTTGCTCTATACTCTGACCAAGTTATTCAGCATAGAAAGCTCTTTTTAATGCGAAATTTTGACGTTTGCTAAATAAACGCCCAAACAAGACCATCCCCCGTTTAAGTTTTGAATTCTTTAACCAAGTAGGTAAATTTAAGGGGATGTGATCAACCAGTCACATTTATTTTCTCCAGAAATGATTTGTCAGATTTAACCTTTGCTCTTTTTAGTCCGACAATTTATTTTACTCAATCCTCCAACATATGAATCGAGGCAATCGATATATCCCAATGGATTGGCGCGTCGCCATCGCCAATGATGATGTTTTAGCTGAAAACCAGGTCGGTTCTGTTTTGTTTGCCGACGTTTCAGGCTTTACAGCTTTAACAGAAACCTTTGCGCGTGAGCTAGGCTCTAAGAGAGGGGCCGAAGAATTTACGCTGCACCTGAACCAAATTTTTTATGGTATTGTTAGAGACCTTCACGACTATGGAGGGTCCGTAGTCAGCTTTAGCGGCGACGCGATGACCTGCTGGTTCAACAATGACTTAGACGGCCGGAAAGCGATCACAAGCGCACTGGCTATGCAAAAAACGATGAATGAGAAAGGTGAAATCACTACCTATTCTCAAAAAACGGTCAAACTGGGCATTAAGTTAGCGGTGTCAACCGGCATGGTGCGCCGCTTTTTGGTGGGGCTACCCGAATATCTAACCCATGATGCGATGGCGGGCAGAACTCTGGAACGGGTAACAGCGGCCGAAAGCATGGCAGAAAAAGGAGATGTCATTCTCGATGAACAAACTGTTCTGCCGATCCAAGATCAGCTTGAAATTATCGAATGGCGTACCAACGAAGAAACGGGGGAAAAGTTTGCTCTTATTGCAGGGTTATCCAATCCTGCTGAACAAAACCCTTGGCCCAAGCTGCCAAATACAATTGATCAAGAAACAGTTAGCGAGTGGATTTTGCCCAGTGTGTTTGACCGGCTAAACGAAGGGGATGGGGAGTTCTTGTCGCAACTGCGGCCGACATTGGCCATGTTTATCCGTTTTTCAGGCATCGACTATGATCGTGATCCTGAAGCATCCCAAAAGTTAAACCGGTTCATGTGCCACCTGCAGCGGATTATGATGCGCTTTGGGGGTAACTTGCTCCAGCTAACCATCGGCGACAAAGGGAGCTATGTTTATGCCTCCTTCGGCGCACCCCGAGCCCATGAAGATGATGCCCAACGTGCCGGTTCGGCCGCTCTCGAATTGATCCAAACGAGCGATCAGTTTGAATTTGACCAGAAGGTTCAGGTAGGTATCGCTTATGGCAACAACTGGTCAGGCGCTTATGGTGGGGAAGATCGCATTACCTATGGGGTGATGGGAAATAGTGTCAATTTGGCAGCGCGGCTCATGATCAAGTGCAAACCGGGGCAAATCTTGCTTGATAAAAAGGCTCAACAAAAGCTAGAAGAGGAGTTTGTAACCCAACCGTTGGGGATGGTTCGCTTTAAAGGCAAATCGTATAAAACAGAAGTTTTTGAACTCATCAGCCCGATGATCAAGAGCGGGTTTCATCTTTTTGATGCCTCGTATCGCTTCCCGATGGTCGGCCGAGAATCAGAGCTTGAGATTATTAAAGACAAAATGGACCTTGCCTTACAGGGGTATGGTCAGACTGTAGGCATTACGGCCGAAGCGGGTATGGGAAAATCTCGCTTGGCGGCCGAAGCGAGTCAGATCGCAAACACGTTTGGGATGAAGACCTTCGGTTCCGAATGTGAATCGTTTGGGACCAATAACAGCTATTTGGTTTGGGAAAATATCTGGCGCGATATATTCGGCATGTCGATCGCCAACACCCCAGAAGAGCAAATCGCCTATTTATCATCCCAATTGTCTGCGGCCGGGCCAGATTTGGTGGCTCGACTCCCGCTCCTAACTCAGTTAGTCAAAATAAATATCCCCGACAACGAGCTCACCGCCTCGCTCGATCCCAAAGCGAAAAAGGCGGCTCTTGAATCACTGCTAGTCGACTATTTGCGCTATGAAGCCCGCCAAACACCCATCTTGCTTCTGCTTGAAGACATCCACTGGATCGACGACCTGTCAAAAGATCTGCTTGAGCTGATTATTTCAGCCTTAGAGCAAGAAGCTGTGATGATTTTAATGGTTTATCGGCCGCCAAATCAGCAGGTTGTTAATCGGGTTCCTGACTTTACTCAGCTCCCAAACTTTACAGAGCTGGCCTTAGATCAATTCTCGCAAGAAGAGATCGCCATCTTAATTCGCCACAAGCTGGCGCAATTTTTCCAAAGCTACAACATTCCCAAGAAATTACTTGATCTTGTTGTTGAAAAGTCAGGCGGTAATCCTTTTTATATTGAGGAGATTCTCAATTTCATCAAGGATTTAAACATTGATATTCATGATGCTGATTCATTAGAAGAGCTTGATCTACCTGACACAATCCACAGCTTGATCCTGAGTCGTTTAGACCGGCTTACCCAAGGACAACAAAATGTCATCAGGGTGGCAAGCGTCATCGGCCGGTTGTTTCGATCCGCTATGGTTCACGGTGTTTATCCCGGCCAGCCGATCCAAGAACAGATCGAAGAAGATTTAAAAGCGCTCTTTGATCTCGACCTGACATCTGTCGAGAAAAACGAGCCCGAAGAAACTTATTTATTTAAACATATCGTCACCCAAGAAGTAACCTACGAAAGCTTGCCATTCAAGACGCGCAGTGTGTTGCACGAACGCGCGGGGGAATATCTAGAAAAACATCAATCAGAAGGGTTAGATCAATTTATTGATCTTTTAGCATTCCATTTCAGCCATTCTGAAAATCACGACAAAAAGAAAAAATATCTGTTGCGTGCAGGTGAATTGGCTCAAGAAACTTTTGCAAATGCAGCTGCCCTCGATTACTTCAAACAGGTATCTCCCCTTTTAGATGAGACTGAAATGGTTGAGATCGAGCTCAAAATGGGTGAGGTGTATGTTTTAATTGGTCAAATGGATGAGGCGGAAAAGCTATACACAGAGCTTTTAGCAAAAATCAAAGAAGATCCAGCACTCAACACCTTTTTACCCAAAGCTCAAATGGCGTTTGGAGAAATGCGACGCAAACAGGGAGAATTTGGTAAAGCTGCCCCTTATTTAAATGATGCCCACAGCAATGCTGAAGAAATCAATGATCAACAAGTTGTGGCAAAAACCCTGTTGTGCTTAGGAACCCTAAACGCACAACAAGGGGAGCTAAATAATGCTCTTGAACTCTATCAAAAGTCGATTGATCTTCATCGCTCGTTTGATGACGAGCCCAATATCGCCAACATTTTGAACAACATGGGGGTCGTTGCCGAATATTTAGGCAACTTTACCCAAGCAAAAAGCTGGTTCGAAGAATCTCTTGAGATTCGGGAACGCAACGGCTTACGGTCCGTTGAAGCGATTTCTCTTAGCAACACAGCAAACATGATGATCGAACTGGGAGAAACAGAAGAAGCGGTTTCTTTCTACGAAAAAGCTCTAAACATTCAAAGGCAAACGGGCAACCAATGGGCGATCGGAAATACACTGAATAATATGGGGAATGCGGCCCGCGAGCTGGGTGAAAATAGACGTGCGAGTGAAATTTATTGGGAAAGCCTGGGCATTTATAAAGATTTGAGGGATAAATGGGCGCTGACTTTTCTACTGGAAGATATTGCGGTTCTTTTTGCCAACCAAAGCCTTGCCAAAAAGGCCCTGTTTTTAGCAGGTTCGGCCGACAACCTACGCAAAGAAATCAATTCTCCTCTTTCAGACGTATTGCAGGAAAAGCTAGAAGACAAATTGAAGCGTGCCAAGCACAAACTTGGCGACAAAGTTGCGAACCAAGCTTGGATAGCTGGAAGGAAGTTGGAATTGGATGATGCCATCAATATAGCCTTAGATCAATTGGCTAAAAGCGGAATTGAATCGTTACCCGATTTTGATGGGGCTGTTAGTTTTGCTCTAAATATTATACGAAATGAACTAGACCCCGTTTACGTTTATCACAACATCACCCATACAGAGTCTGATGTGATGCCAAATGCAGCTCGTTTGGCTGAACTATGCAATTTGTCAGATGACGAGAAGAGACTACTTAGGGTTGCCGCTAGTTTTCATGATGTCGGCTATTTAAAGGGGCCAACGGAACATGAAGCCAGATCGTGCGATGTGGTTCGAAAACATTTGCCAACTTTCAACTTTTCGGCCGAGCAAATCGAGGCGATCTGTGAAATGATCATGGCGACACGCATCCCACAAACCCCAATCAACTTGATGGGGCAAATCTTGGCAGACGCAGATCTAGATTTGTTGGGGCGCACAGACTTCCCTGATGTTAGCAACCGACTCCGACTTGAGCTTGAGAATACAGGGAATGATTTGACCGATGCAAAATGGTACGCGCAGCAAATCGGGTTCTTAAAATCCCATTCTTACTTTACAGAGGCTGCAATTGATACCCGACAGCCACAAAAAGAAGCCAACATCAACTGGTTAGAACAGTCGCTTGCCAAAAGCGCCGAATCGTAGCCATTTAAACTCCACTTAGTCTAAACGCATCGTGTGCATCGGAAACTTATGACCGTTTGGTTTATAACCAAATCGTTCGTAGAGCCGTTGCGCACTTTTGTTTGCAGATTCAGTATTTAGCGTCATGTTCATGATGCCGTATTTTTGGTAGTTTCGAATCGCAAAGGCTAACAGATGGCTACCGATGCCTAAACCTTGATAAGCAGGGTCAACCGTTATGCGGGCAAGGTGGGCCGCCCCACCCCGGTTTGAGGCGCTATGCTGGAATCCTACAATCACTCCATTTACGAACGCCACATCGAAACTAAACGCCTGCTGCATGGCTGCAATTATTCCCGCAGAGCTGTGTCGCCAAAGGGGTGGATAGGCGCGTTCCTCTATTTCAGCCAGACTTGGACCATCTTCAGGTGTGCCCGGCCGAATCTCAAGAGCAGCAAACACGGGCAGGTCAGGTACTCTAAATGTCGGCTTTTGATAGGTGATGATTTTTTCAGTTGTCCTGAATCCAAGTTTCTCTGGCCACTGCTCTGGCCATGCGATCGGAGCCATCCAACCAATTTCAGTGACACCCTGCACCGCGAGTGAGTCACACACCGCATCCATCATCGCAGAAAGCTGTAAAAATGACCGTTTAGAGTTAAATCCGTTCCGTTCCAGAGCCGCTAATCGCAGCCATGCCCCCGGCAGTGGATCGGCCGCAATCGACAAAAAACCATTCGCACCATCGGCCGAACTGCTCATGATAAATTCTGGCTTATCTAACCAATATTCGGTCTTGAACCAATCAACGTGACGATGGCGCCAAGTCGCACTCTCCGCCAGTTGCTCTATTTGGTCTAAATCGCTTTTTCTAGCCCGCCAAAGGCGATCTCCGTTCTCCAAAATTTGGAAGGAATTGGCTCCATAACCGATCTCATCACTGTTTGCGATTTCCATATCGCTATTGTACACTATTGCATCAATTTTCAGAT
>JAHDEN010000232.1:0-3772 GCA_020628815.1 Chloroflexota bacterium
TTCAAGGCTAAAACCGGAGTTCGAATCTCCGTGGGGGCACAAACGGCCGAGTGATTTTTCACTCGGCCGTTTTGCTTTTTAGGGAGATTTATCTTTATGGGACCCTTGATTTGCTGGTTAGCCAATTTAATTGACTATAGTTTCAAAGCAATTGCCTGATGTGTCATCTTTTTTGACGCAGCTGCCAATGACTTTTGTCGTTCACAAATTTAATAATCGGGATGTGCTTCTTTCTCGGCCGAGATCAAAACACAATTCAATTATTAAATTTACATGGGATAAATTCCCAAGGAGACAAAATGTCAATTTCAAAAAACCTAAAATGGATTCTAGCCGCGAGCTTTGTTGTACTTATGATCTTTGCAGTAAATGCAACGGAAACGCATGCCCAGTCAGGATATTCATTCTGCCAAACCTCAAACACACTGAAATTATATTCGGGGTATTCGTCTGCGGGTCAAGCTCACTTGAGGGGGGAAGTAGCTTCACTACAGCAGGCTATCCTCGATCAATATGATCCGGGTTTGTACTTCACCCACGACCTGAAACTGACAAGCATGCCCGATATTGGTGGTGTTGATGGGTATTTTGGAAGCAACACAAAACGGGCCGTGATTGTTATTCAACAGATTCATGGGCTAGACGTTGATGGAAAAGTTGGTCCACAGACTCGCGGGGCGATGTGCAGTCAAATAGGTAGAGAACTTGCTGCTTCGGCTAGAAAGCAATAACTAGTACAAAGGGGCATAAATAACGAGCGTGTTTAAACGTTGTTCACCCCTTTGTATAGGGTGCTGCGTGCAAATTGAATCAGGCAGTTACTTGCGCCGCGCAGTACTAGTCCGCTTCAAAGGTTGAAAACAAGGGCACATCATTTAAATATGGTGTGCTTTTTTTATGCTTCAAATCGGGGATTGATTCAGCATCTTCAAAAATAAGATATTTTAGGAAACGGATTGGAAACGAACGTCCCGTAGACTTGGGTTAATTCAACCAACAAGCAGATAAAAACACATCGAAACACCCGTTGAATACATTTTTGTAACCGAGCTAATTACCACTAGGAGAACAAAATCATGGGATACTCAGATGCTAATTATCAAATGGGAAAAATGCTTCATCAAGAATATGAGGCGAAATATTCACTGCCGGTTGAACTATTAAGCCCGGCCGAAGATTCAAAACGGATCCCATTCAAAACTGCAAGCTTAACCATTGCCGTTGTCATCGCCGGCTTTTTCATCGCATTGTCGCTGTTAATCTAACCAATCAAGGTAATGGAGATAAAAAATATGAACGAGATAGAACAAACAAGTGGAACATTTTCAGCAATTAGCTACATCCTGTTTGCAGCCATTTTGATTGCACTGCCAATGTTATTCTAAATTCAATTTTCCCTTTCTTTAAAGAGGTGTTTCAAATTTGAAATGCCTCTTTTTTTGCATTTTTAGGGATGCTTGCTACTCTCACAGCCTATGAGAACCCCAACAGATATTTCAACCTTAAGCACAAACGATGTAGCGATTTTAGGCGTTCCGTTTGATGAAAATTCATCTTTTTTGCGTGGCCCCGCGGCCGGTCCGGCCGAAATTCGGAAACAGCTCCACTGTGGCAGCGCCAACTACTATGCAGAAGATGGGATCGATCTAGCCAGTTGCGGCCGAGTTTTTGATGTGGGTGACATCGATTTTAGGGTGGCAAGCGGCTGGCTGCGAACCATAGAAGACGGGGCCGGAAAGGTGCTAGACACCGGCGCTAAACTGTTGTCCTTAGGTGGAGATCATTCGGTCACATGGCCCCTCATCCGTGCCCACGCAAAAAAGCACCCAAAGCTCACCATCCTGCAAATTGACGCCCACCCAGATTTATATGATGAGCTGGATGGGAACCGCCATGCCCATGCCTGTCCGTTCGCCCGTATTATGGAAGAAGGGCTGGTGGATCGGCTGGTGCAAATCGGGATTCGCACCTTGAATCAGCATCAGCGAGATCAGGCCGAGCGTTTTGGGGTAGAAATAATTGAGATGAAAGATTGGGCTCCTGAAAAACTGCCAGATTTTGACTCTCCTCTGTATCTAACGCTTGATTTGGATGGATTGGATCCGGCCGCAGCGCCCGGCGTGTCACACCATGAGCCGGGCGGTTTTTCAGCACGGCAGGTGATCGAAATTATTCAGAACTTACGGCCGATTTTGGTTGGGGCGGACGTGGTTGAACTCAACCCGGTGCGAGATCATTTTGGAATGACGGCGATGCTTGGCAGTAAACTGTTGCGCGAAATCGCAGCCAAAATGCTTGAATAGGAAACGAGTTTAAGAGTCACCTAGAGCCAAGAAAGTTTGTGCTATAATTTTTTGGCTATATGTAAAGAAATTTAATTCTAATGCGACTATCGATAAAGGTGTTTCACCGTCATTCAGCTAACAGCTAACAGCTAACAAATAGGTCGCTGGTGACTTCGTAAGTTGTCATTCGTAAATCGTCAATCGGAGAATATCATGGCAGGTCATAATAAGTGGTCCTCGATCAAACATCGTAAAGGGGCTCAAGACGCTAAACGTGGGAAGATTTTTACCCGCATCGCTAAAGAAATAACTATTGCTGCTCGTGAGGGCGGCGGTGATCCTGAATTCAACGCAGGCTTGCGCTTAGCCATCGATAAAGGCAAAGCGGCCAACATGCCCAAAGACAATATCGAACGGGCTTTAAAACGTGGCACCGGCGAATTAGACGGTGGGCAGCTAGAAGAAATTTTGTACGAAGGGTATGCGCCACATGGGGTGGGTGTCATCATCGAATGTGTGACTGACAACCGGAACCGATCTGTGGCAGAAGTGCGCAGTACGCTAACCAAAAATGGCGGCAACATGGCAACTTCAGGCGCTGTGGCTTGGCAGTTTGAGCGCAAAGGCTTCATCATGGTAGATGGGTACGACGATGAGGATGAGCTGTTTATGACCGCGGCCGAAGCAGGTGCGGACGACGTTCAGTTTGACGAAGGCAACGCATCGATCTTTATGGAAAAAGATAACTTTGCGGCCGTGCGTAACGAGATTCAAGGGGCCGGGCTAAATATCACCGAAGCAAGTTTGATCTACGAACCTGAGAACACGATGGATTTGGAGACAAAACAGGCGATCCAAGTGATGAAGGTGATCGAAAAGCTTGAAGATTTGGACGATGTACAAAATGTTTACTCTGCCCTAAATATCACAGACGAAGTGATTGAAGGCATGGAAGAGTAGCAAAGAGAGAAGAGGATAGAGTAGAGAGAAAAGAGACGAGCGGATTGCCACTTTTCTCTTCTCTCTCTACTCTTAGCTCTTTCCTGTATGAGGATTATTGGACTAGACCCTGGCACCGCAACGACCGGCTACGGTGTGATCGATTTTGATCAGGGGATCATGACACCCGTTGCGTACGGGATTATCAAAACAGAGCCACATACGCCGATGCCGGAACGCCTACAAATCATCTATCAAGATTTAACCGAACTGTTAACTGAATACAAGCCGGACTCGGCCGGGATCGAAGAAGTTTTCTTCGGCCGGAATATCACCACGGCGATCACCGTTGGGCAGGCGCGCGGTGTGCTTTTGCTCTGTCTGGCCGATCACAAGGTTCCCATCGCCGAATATTCACCCCCACGTATTAAAGATGCGGTGACCGGCTACGGCAAAGCGGACAAAAAACAGGTTCAGATGATGGTGCAAAACATGCTCGATCTGGAATCGATTCCCAAGCCGGACGATGCGGCCGACGGGTTAGCCAT
>JAHDEN010000232.1:3872-8816 GCA_020628815.1 Chloroflexota bacterium
ACCTTGCCCAAATCAATATCGGCCGGATACTTGGCCTGCCTGACAGCGACGTTATGAAACCGTTCATGGATGCGCTTGACGAGATCAACGCACTCGCAGACGAATCGCCTGGATTTGTGTGGCGCTTGCAAACCGATTCGGGCAATGCGATGGATGTACGGGCGTTTGACGATCCGTATTTGGCGATCAATATTTCAGTATGGGAAAATGCAGATGCTCTTTTTGATTACACCTACAAGTCGATGCACACCGATTATTTAAAACGGCGCAAAGAGTGGTTTGAGCCCTACGGCAAACATCATGCCTGCATGTGGTGGGTGCCAACCGGCCATCGCCCCACAACGGCCGAAGCGATTGAACGGCTCGACCATTTTAACGAGCATGGGGCTACAGAGTACGCATTTTCGTTTAAGCAACGGTTCCCTGCGCCGACCAAATAAGTTAACAGTTGTGAAGCCTGCTGTGCTTAAACTTTAGCAAATGGGGCACCCCGTTTAGAATATGGCAATGGAAAACCACGAAGACCCAGTAGAACAAGTTAACGGCCCTGAAGCTGACGATGAACCGATCTTGATCGGCCAAGCCCCAGATGTGGCCCCTGCGCCGCGCTCGAGAAACCCGGAATTTAGCGGGTTTGGTTGCGCCACCGGTGCCGCATTGCTCATCGTTGGTCTGCTGATTTGCAGCTCTGGCAATCGCTGGTTGTTTGAACCGGAGTCCTTTTTTGGCTTTTTAGACGGTGGGGTGCTGCAAAACACGTTGTTGAGTGGCGGTAGCCAAGTGTTGCTTTTGGCATTGCTGGGCATTGTGCTGTGGTTTTTGCGTCAGCCCCGCCTTTGGTTGATGCGGGGTGTGGGGGCCGGACTGCTGGTCGCCGCTGTGTATACCGGCATCAATACATTATTAATCGCATGGGAAGCGCCGCTGACTTATCCTGGCATTGCAGATTGGATCCCACCGGCCGTTTTGCTTGGGGTTGGACTTGTTTTTGCTGTTTGGCTGGGGCGAAACGCCCTTCAGCCCGCATGGCTTCCCGCTCTGTTCGGGCTAGGTGCGGGGCTGCTCACAACATCCCCATGGGCGTTTGCAGGCAGCTTGGGCGAGCCGCTTGAAATGTTGGTTGCGCTGGGTGAAAGCGTGGCGTTTGGTCTGTGGTTCGGGTTGTCTATCGCAATGGTTCTAATTTTTGAGGATGACGATGAATACCACCATCCTTTTTGGATTGTTTTAGCGGTTACCGGTTTTGTGGCCGCCCTGCTGCCGACCTTTTTCGCGGGACGGGGTGGCTGGACAATGACGGCCGTGCTCGTGACCCCCGCTTTGGCCGCGGTCCCTTTAATCGCCATGTTCAGCCTGTGGTCGGCCGGTGTTAACCGGACCAATCGCTGGCTGCCACCGGCCGCGTTTTGTGCCGGATTTTTAAGCATACCGCTGCTATTTTTTGAATCGATCGAACTGACATTTATGCCCGAGGTCTCTTTAAAAATGGCGGCCGGGCTATTTTTTGTTTCGATTGCCGCGATATTTTTTGCGGCCGTGTGGCTGATCGCACGTTTAGTCAATCCCAATCAATTTAAACCGATTATTGGCCTGGCCACACTTGCTGTCGCCCTAGCGGTTGTGGGGATTGGGGCTGCCAGCACAGAAGGTGGGCCGTGGCAGCGTGACACCTTTTTTGTGGTGATGGTGGATCAAGCTGACACAGAATTTGCCAAAGAAATCAGTGATCGAGATGAACGGGTGACGGCCGTTTTTGACACCCTTGTCGAGCATGCAACCGTTGAACAGACGGAAATCCGCGCTGTTATCGAGCAGACCAATGGGACTTACACACCTTTTTATCTGATTAACGGGCTTGAAGTTGAAGGGAGCGCCCGTTTGAAACGACAGTTGGCCAGTCGTGACGATGTGGCGTGGGTCATTGACAGCCCGCAAGCCCGGCCGTTGCGCAATTGGTTTAGCACCGTAACCGATGTCGATATGACGACGTTGTCGGCGGCCGAACCGGCCCCCACACAGCCGGTATGGGGAATCGAAGAAATTAGGGCACCCGAAGTTTGGCAAAAATTTAATTCACGGGGGCAGGGCATTATCGTTGGGAGTGCAGATTCTGGTGTTGAATTTACCCATCCCGCTTTAATAGACAGCTATGTTGGGGACGTTGATAACCACGATTATGCTTGGTTTGACCCCGGTATCGGCAACTCTTCCCCGGCCGATAGTGGTGGGCATGGGACCCACACAACTGGAACAATTGTGGGTAAATTTGGTATCGGTGTTGCTCCTGACGCTCAATGGATCGCGTGCCGTAATTTGCCGCGTAATTTAGGCAATCCGGCCGATTATGTGGCCTGTATGCAGTTTTTGTTTGCTCCCTTCCCGATTGGGGGAGACTCGTTTGCAGACGGTGATCCGACGCGAGGGGCACACGTGACCAATAATTCATGGGGGTGCCCGCCAGAAGAGGGATGTGACGGCCGCACGGTGGGAATTGGAATCTCTCAATTGCGCAACGCCGGGCAGATGATGGTCGTTTCAAACGGCAATAGTGGCCCTGCGTGTAACACGACAGACGTCCCGGCTTCGAGCGATGCAGCGTATAGTGTGGGGGCGCTCAATCCTTCAGGCGAAGCGATTGCAGGCTTTAGCAGCCGTGGACCGGCGATTGACACGGATGGCGACTTGCTTATCAAACCTGACATTGTGGCACCGGGGGTCGAGATATTATCCTCGTTACCGGGCGGCAGCTACGGAGAGTCACAAGGGACATCGATGGCTGGCCCTCACGTTGCGGGGGCGGTTGCGCTGCTTTGGTCGGCCGTACCCGACCTGATTGGAAACATTGATGCGACTGAAACTATCTTGAGCCAATCAGCACGCAAAATCGATGTGACCAACAGCTGTTTAGAGGGTGCGGACGGAGATGATCTAAACAATGCGACAGGGCATGGGGTGTTGGACATTTATGCGGCGGTGGAGACAGCGGTGAACCAAGTGATAAACGATGGGAACCCGGCGCCCAATCGTATTCGTGTGGGGCAAGGTTCTAGGTAAAAATGAGCAGGGGGTTAAATCCCCCACTTTTTTATCTGTGAAACCAGCGCTTGTCATTTAAGTGTCAGGGCCAAAAAGTAAGAGTCATACACCTAATCGGCTAAACGCTTGTAAAATCCCCCGTAGAAAACTCATGACTGATTCATCTGTGATATATCCCGAAACAATGGTTATTGTGCCGACCTATAATGAGGCGGACAATGTCAACGATCTGTTTCAACAAATTCTCGACCTGCCTGTCTCAATCGGCATCATCAATGTCGATGATAATTCGCCTGATGGGACGGGTGACTTAGCTGATGCTTGGGCCGAGAAACATCCCGGCCGTGTGGTCCCCATCCACCGAGCAGGCAAACTAGGATTGGGCACCGCTTACATTGCCGGTTTTAAAAAGGGGCTTTCGCTTGCTGGGGTTAAGCGAATTATGACGATGGACGCTGATTTTTCTCATAATCCCCGCTATATCCCGTCTATGATCGAGCTAAGCAAAAACAAACATATGGCGATTGGCTCACGCTATGTTCCGGGTGGCGGGCAAGCAAATTGTACGTGGGACCGTGTTATTTTGAGCCGTGGGGCTAATGGGGTGGCGAAAACATTGCTCGGTTTGCAAGCGATGGATACGACGGCCGGATTTCGCCTCTATCGGCGGCAGGTTCTCGAGACGATCCCGCTCGATGAGATTGTATCAAGCGGCTACTCTTTCTTGGTCGAAATGATCTTTTTGGTACAGCGTTACGGCTTTCAAATCGGGGAAGTCCCGATCATTTTTGAAGACCGCCGAGCCGGTACAACCAAAATCTCGCGCAATGAAATTTTTAAGGGGATGGCAACAATCGGCCGCTTATTTTTGCGCCGTTTGTCTGGCAATACCCCCAAACGGGCGATGGTTTCTGTTACCAGCGACCAGTAATCGACCACAAAAAAAGCATCTATGATCAACGTCCCCTGTAATTACTGTAGCAGTGACAATTACACCGTCAAACACCCATCAACCATGAACGGGCAAGCGGCCGATATGTCCGCTTTCCGCTGTACGGCCCCGGATTATGGGGTGCATGGCCAAATTGTTCAGTGCAACAAATGCGGTCACATCTACACCAATCCTGTGCAAGATGGGGAAGAGCTGATTGAGCTGTATTCGGCCGTTGATGATCAGATTTACGTGGAAGAAAAAATCGGCCGGAGACTGACGTTCAGCAAACATCTGGATGAGCTAGAACGGGTAACTGGGCCGGGGCAAAATAAAAAGATATTAGACGTGGGTGCGTATATCGGCGTTTTTGTTGAAGTGGCTCGCGAACATGGCTGGGACGCCATGGGGGTTGAGCCATCTGAATGGGCGGCCGAATTTGCGCAAGAGCATGGCCTCCCAATCCTAAAGGGGACCTTGGATCACCCCGATTTAAAAGAAGGCACGTTTGATGCTGTGACGATGTGGGATGTGATTGAGCATGTGGCTGATCCGTTGGGAGAGTTACGCAAGGCGCATGCTAAGCTCAAAGTGGGTGGCACCATAGCCGTGCACACCATGGACGTTGACAGCCGTATGTCTAAAGTGATGGGCAGCCGCTGGCCGTGGTACATGGCGATGCATATCCAATATTTTAGCCAACGGTCATTGGTGCAGTTTTTAGAAAAGGCTGGGTTTGAAGTGATCTGGACCGGAACACAGGGCAGATTTTTACGCCTGCACTATTTAGCCGGCCGGTTACACGGAATCCACCCGACCTTGGGCAAGCTGGCCGAATTTACTGTAGACGGCCTAAACTTGGGAGATCGGGCGATTCCAATTAACTTTGGGGATCTATTTACTGTCTATGCGCGACGGGTTGACTAGGTAGTGTGGACATTTCACCTCAACCAAATCATAGTCGCAGCGAATTGTAC
>JAHDEN010000233.1 GCA_020628815.1 Chloroflexota bacterium
ACATCCATATGCGTTTGCGTACTATCGCAACAGCGCAAACCGTATCGGTCAATACCTCGCTGGTGAACTGTCAATTGATGAGGCGCTTGCAGGCTTGCAAGAAGACATCGACGACGCTATTGCAGAAGCAGGCGGATAATCCCGTAGGCTCGTAACTCAGTTGGTCAGTAGATTTTGGATGGTTAACCATTTAGATCTGCTGACCAACTAATTAACTTAACAACCTTATTATGACGACTACCTCTTCTCGCATCCTGTCACGCATCTACGAAATAGTTGTAAATATTTTAGATTTTGTTTTTGGTGGGCTGCAACGCTTGGTTGGGGCAAACAACATGGCCTATGTGTTTGTACTGCCTAACCTTTTGATTTTTGGCATCTTTATTTTGTTGCCGGTTATACTAAACTTTTTTTACGCGTTCACAGGTGGGACAGAGTTCTTTTTAACTGAACGGCCGTATGTGGGGGGGCAGAACTTTAGCCAGCTGTTTGATTGTGAGTCATTCCTTGACCCGAACAGCTGTCGTGAAGACCTTTTCTGGCGGGCGGTGTTTAACACGGCCGGATATGTTTTCTTCCAAGTCATTATTATGGTGGGGGTTTCGCTTTTTACCGCCATCATTTTGAATCGAAAAATTGTTGCTCGCGGTTTTTTCCGCAGCGTGTTTTTCTATCCCGTCCTCCTGTCACCCATTGTTGTGGCACTCATTTGGAAATGGATCTTGCAAGAAAACGGTCTGTTCAACGGCATTTTAGATGGGATGGGATACGACAAGATTCAGTTCTTAACCAATGTAACCTGGGCTAGATTTTGGGTTGTGATGATTAGTGTGTGGGCCTACATGGGCTTTTACACGCTGATTCTTTTGGCCGGTTTGCAAGCCATCCCAAGCTCGCTCTATGAGGCGGCTCAGATTGACGGGGCGACAAAGTGGGATGCGTTTCGCAATATCACCATGCCACTGCTCCGGCCGACGATGCTTGTGGTTGTCATCCTATCACTCATCCGAGCGGTGCAGGTTTTCGACCTTATATTTGCATTCACCCGTGGGGGGCCCGGCACCGCAACATTGACCCTAGTTCAATATATTTATGAGATCGGTTTTGCTAGCCCTGCCAGGCGCTTTGGCATCGCATCATCCGCATCTATTGTGATGGCGGGCGTACTCGTCATCGCCACACTTATGCAACTGTATCTCAACCGGGAGGAGGATTAACATGGCCAACGCATCTGAATTTATTACACGCACACGTGGCAAAAAGAGCTTACACATCACCGATTATTTAACCTATGCTTACCTGACATTAGGCACGCTGGTTATGTTTGGCCCTGTTTTGTGGCTGGTGCTTAGCTCGTTTAAAAGTTCGGGAGAGGTGGTTAAATTTCCACCTCGTTTGCTGCCTTATCAGCAAGAGATGGTTGTAGTTGAAGGGTACGATGACCCACTGCCGATGTATAGCGCCACTCTAGAAGACGGCACGGTGCGTGATTTGGCGCAAATCCGCCGGATTGGGCTTGAGTCACAGCTGATTGACCCGGCCAACCCCGAAGAGGTTATCAAGGTCAATATCGAAAATCGTGAGCCGATAGAGAGCGTTGAGTTTAATCTGAATAACTATCGAGAAGGTATTCAGAGTTTTGACTTTGCCCGCTATCTGTGGAACTCGGTTGTGGTGACGGTGCTGGCAACCGCCTTAACCCTGCTGGTTAACAGCATGGCGGCCTTTGGGCTCAGCAAGTACAAATTCGCCGGCCGAGACGCTATTTTTGTCATCATGATTAGTACGCTCATGGTGCCGATTTCCGTCATTTTGGTCCCCATCTTTTTGGTCATCACAAATGTAGGCTGGAACAACACGCTAATCGGCATTATTGTGCCCGGGGCCGCGACTCCCACCGGTGTCTTTTTGCTACGCCAGTACATGCTCACGATTCCTGATGAACTGCTCGACTCGGCCCGCATCGACGGTGCCAGCGAGTGGCGCATTTATCTGCAAATTATTTTACCGTTGGCCCGGCCAGCGTTAGCCGTTCTGATGATCTTTTCGATCATGTGGCGCTGGAACGACTTTTTGTGGCCTAAGATCGTTTTGAGCCAAAGCGAATTCTTTACCCTTCAGGTCGGATTGCAAACGTTCCAAAGTGAATTGAACATTCAATGGCACCTTATCTTAGCGATGACGGTGTTAACATTGTTGCCGATTACGCTTGTGTTTGGTTTCTTGCAGAAGTACATCACGACCGGAATTGCAACCACAGGGCTAAAATAAGCCCCGGCTTTAAACAGGAAAGTTTTGGTAAAAGTGGTGGGGCAAAACTACTCACCGCTTTTACCTAAATTTACGCATCTTTACGGATATAGAAAGCCTACAAATCGAGTACACTGAGAGCCGATACATACGCCAATTTCCTCAAACCAGTTATTTTTTAGTTTGCGGCCGAAACAAATCAGCGATGTAAACGTAGAATTGAACAGGTTGACGTGGGTAATTCTGACTGTTACAGTCTTGATTACGCTATTCAATTAATTGAGATGCAGCTTAGAATTCGGCATAAATTAATTGGGCCAACGCATAAATCCCCCTCAATCAACCCCTCTTTGAACAAATAATAAAGATCATTACCGGTATGCTGTTTCAGGCATAGCGATTAATTCATTAAGCGATAGCATTAGCTATTTTTCAGAAGTTAAATTATGGATGCAAGATTAACCAATGAACAGGAACTCCTGTTAAAAAGAACGCGCGATATTTTAGGCGGCGTTCGTGACACCCTTGCCAGCTCTTCATCGACGGCCGAAGAGCGTGAGGCACTCGCAGAGTCAATGCGTCAGCTAGATGAGCTGTTTTTGCTCGTTGTGGCTGGTGAGTTCAACGCGGGTAAATCATCTTTCGTCAATGCTTTGTTGGGGACAAAGGGGCTTTTGCAAACCGGCGTGACCCCAACGACAAGCCAAATTTGGCTCTTAAAACATGGGGCCGAATTGTCTGAATCACCTCGCGAAAAAGGGGTTTGGGTTCAGACTGCGCCGATCCCGATGCTTGAAACGCTTAATATCGTGGATACCCCGGGAACCAACGCGATCAACCGTGAACATGAGGCTCTAACCACAGACTTTATCCCACGCAGTGACCTCGTGCTGTTCTTAACCTCGGCCGATCGGCCGTTTAGCGAAAGCGAACGACAGTTCCTTGAAAAAATCGGCGAGTGGGGCAAGAAAATAATCTTTGTTATCAACAAAATCGATATGTTTGATGACGACAATGATCGCAATCAAGTAATTCAATTTGTGACTGAGCAAGCCCGTGACTTGATTGGCGAAAAGCCAAACGTGTTCCCGGTATCTGCAAAGTTGGCGGCCAAAGCCAAAGCGGGTAACCCACAACATTGGGACGCCAGTGGCTTTGATCCACTTGAAAAACATATCGAGAGTACGCTCGATGAACGAGGTCGCTTCCGCCTGAAATTGCTTAATCCTATCGGGGTTGGCAAAAAGCTAGTCGAATCACGTCTAGACTATATCAGTGGCGACTGGTCGATGTTGGAGCAGGACAAACAGTTGCTGTCTGACATCGAAGGGCAGATGAGTTTCTACGACGAAGATATTGAACGGAACTTTGAAGCGCGCTTAAGTGAAATCCAAACGATTCTGTATGAAATGGAGCAGCGGGGTAACGCATTTTTTGACGACACGCTGCGCATCGGCCGTATTCCTGACCTAATCCGCCGGGGATATGTGGCTGACCAATTTGAGACGGAAGTTTTAAAAGATGTTCCGCGCCAAATTGAGGATCGCGTGGGTGAGCTTGTCGACTGGATGGTTGAGCAAGATTTACGCCAATGGACGGCCGTGAGCGAGCATCTGAGCAAACGGAACGATGCAATTAATACCCGTGTTGTTGGTGCAGGTACGGCTCAAGAAACAACCCTCGCGTATGATCGGCAGCGATTGGTAGACTCAATCAGTAAATCAGCTCGTAAATCGGTTGATAGCTATGACAAAATCCATGAGATCGATCAGATTAATGTTCGGGTTCGCGAGGCGATTGGTGGTGTAGCTGGTTTGGGTGTTGCGGCCGGTGCTACCGTAACCGTCGCTTTGACCACCGCCATGCTCGATATTACCGGTATTCTAGCCGGGATGATTATCGGCGGTTTGGGATTGTTTGTTTTCCCCAATCGGCGTAACAAAGCCAAAGCTGATCTTTCAAACCGGTTGGCCGAAATGAAAAACGAACTGCTCAAGACTCTGCGTGACCAGTTTCACCGTGAGCATCGCCGGTCGCGCCAGCGTTTGGATGATGCGATTGCTCCATTCTCCCGCTTTGTTCGAGCTGAAAGCAGCAAAATTGAAGGTGTCCGTGAGCGGCTGATGGATCTTGATCATGAGCTAGCCGGACTTTCACAGCAGGCACAGGCGCTGTAGTAAAAACCAATCATAAAATGATACAATGGGGTTGTGCTGGACAATGTTTCGTCTGGCGCAACCCTTTTTTGGTATTTAATTTGGCTTATCGTTAGGGACGACACAATGGAAATAATCAAGAACGATCATCAAGGCAAAGAGTTGTGGCGGTATCCGGTAGAGGAAATCCTAAAGGAATCTGATACGGAGATTCAGTTTGAAGCTTTCTTTAACCGAGACGATTACGATGCAGGGTATGTAATTTACAAACGGAACGATCGTTTTGTAGAAACCTTTTATAAAGACCGCTGGTACAATGTTTTTGCGATTTATGATCGAGACAGCCAGAGGCTAAAAGGGTGGTATTGCAATATCACACGGCCGGCAACATGGGATAGCCAAGCCCTTCAATCTGATGATATCGCGTTAGACGTATGGGTGTTTGCAGACGGGAGTAGGGAGCCGCTCGTTTTAGATCAAGAAGAATTTGTAGAGTTAGGGCTTAAACCGGATGAAATGGAGCTGGCTTTAAAAGCGGTCGATGAGATTTTGGCACTGGCCAAAGCAGGGAACTTGCCAAAATAAAAACGGGAATCAATTTTTGGTTGATTCCCGTTGATGAGTTGAGCTAATTTTGCTTCTCTTCGAGCTTATGGATCATACACCATGCCCTCAGATATTCTGCAACAGACCAAGCTTGTACCGGGCAGCCACGCGGGTTAAATGGGGCATCCCCATCAAAAATTTCGCTAATGCTGCCTAATCCGTGGTCACGCAGATGGCGTAGTGCCGGTGCTAGATAAGAACGCGCCATATCAGGATCTTTGTATACCCGCAGGTGAGCTGCAATATAGGGGCCGATCAACCATGCCCAGACTGTGCCTTGGTGATAAGCCGCGTCTCGCTCTCGCACATCCCCTTTATAGCTTCCGATATACTCTTCATCATCAGATGCGAGTGAGCGTAAGCCGTGAGAGGTGAGTAGCTTTTGCGCACAAATATCAAGCACTTTTTTCTGCTGGTCTGGTTCAAGTGGGCTGTAGGATAAGGAGACAGCTAGCAGCTGATTCGGCCGTAAATGGCTTTCGTTCCCCTCTGGCCCATCTATCACATCATAGCAATATCCTTTGTCTTCGATCCAGAATTTGCTAAAGCTAGTTTTGACTTTAGCCGCAAGCTCATCATACGCAACGGGCGAAAATCCCAAGTTTTTTGAAAAATGGCACATGTTACGCAAGGCGTTGTACCACAGGGCGTTAATTTCAATTGGCTTGCCGGTTCGAGGAGTTACAACCCATTCACCCGCTTTGGCATCCATCCACGTTAACTGGACCCCTTCCTCGCCTGCGTGAAGCAAGTTATCAGTTGGGTCTACCCCGATTGAAAATCTCGTCCCCCGTTGGTGCCAGCGCAAGATGTCTTGCAAAACAGGATAGAGCTCACGCAGAAACTCAATATCGTTGGTCGATTCAAAATAAGTACGTAACGCTTGGAAATACCATAAACTGGCATCGGCCGTGTTGTATTCTGGCTCTTCTCCAACATCAGGAAAACGATTGGGCAACATCCCTTTGTCGACGTAACGGGCGTAGGTGCGCAAAATGCTCTTTGCGACCTCTTCCCGGCCGCTACAAACGGTAAGCCCGGGGATTCCGATCATTGTGTCACGCCCCCAATCACTAAACCATGGGTAGCCCGCAATAATCGAATGGCCGTTAGGGCCACCTGGATGCGGCCGCTGCACGATAAATTGATCGGCCGCTAACACAAGCTGGCGAATATCTTCACCCAACGGTCCTTGGATCCGCTCTGCCTGTTTGATTAAGTTAGCCTCATGAGCCGCTCGGCGCGCATAAGCCCCATCACCGTTTAGATCTGTTTTGTCTTGTGTACTGGCAACAATGGTTACACTTTCCCCTTGTTCTAAAGTAAAGGCAAAGTCGGCAATATTTAGATGGTCTTCAACCACATCGGGTTGACCTCGAAACTCCTCGTTGCTGTAAAAATAATCTTCGTGCCACTCTTCTTGAGGATAGATTTCACCACGGCTCACTTTCAAATAAAGCGGCAGGCTGCCTTCTTCCATCGTGATTTTTAACCCATTGTCAATAATCTCAACATCGGTCTCTAAATCTTCGGCAATTGTTGTTTTGTGGTAGTCGCGATAATTAATCATCGCTTTTGGATAGATAGAAATAGGGTCGCTGGCACGAATAACCTTATATTGAATATAAGTCGTATTTTCCCCCAGCTCCATCCAAATTCGTTTTTCAAGAACCGCATCGGAGAAGGCATAGGTCCAAGTTGGTGTTGTCCCTTCTAAACGGAATCGTTCTAGGTTGTAATGGCCAAACGGTTCGGTTAAACCAGGTTCGTCATCATCATCACCAAACCAACGATCAACATAAAGAGGGTAATATTTGTCACCATACTGCACCGTTTCATCTAATTTGGTGAGCATTAAAGTACGCCCTAGCGGTGGTTTCAATGCAGCAATAAGAAGTCCGTGGTAACGCCGCGTAAGCATTCCCGAAATTGTCCCCATCGCAAATCCCCCAATTCCATTGGCAACTAGCCATTCTCGATTGGATGAAACGCCGATCCGACCGCAAGCTTCACGTCCTAGATCAACTATCATATTTACCTCTCTTCTCCAGAGTTATCATACTTAATATTCAACTCTAACTGATCTACTGATCATAACTTTATTCTACCCTCGACGCAATCGGCCATATTTGTAATTCTTAGGTTAAACAGCCCGCTAAAAAGTGATGCTGAACCATGTAAGGTGCAAAAGCCCTTCGTGAATTACGTAAATAGTTTTATGAAACCTGAATTTGGAAGATTACTGCGAAAGAATCGAGGTTAAGTAGAGGGGATTTAGATTTTATATCCAAAAGGTAAAAAATCCTAATATTGTCAAGCTCTTAAGGGGTTTATTTAATCTTTAAAAGCTGTCACCATGCAACTATGAATAAATTTGGATGGATATCAATTATTTTTACCGTGTTTTTAGGTGTCATAATTTTGATGGCAAATTCGGGCTCTCAATTTATCTGGTGGATTGCTCGTTTCCCAATGGCTGACAAAGTGGGGCATTTCTTACTATTTGGTAGCTTGGCCTTTTTGCTCAATATGGCTCTCAACTGTCGCCGCTATAGATTGTTTGATAAAGAGGTTTTATTTGGCAGCATGATTGTCATTTGCGTTGTCGCTCTAGAAGAGATTTCTCAGATATTCATTGCTACCCGCACGTTTGACATTACAGATCTTATGTATGATGGGATGGGGATATTTTTAGGCGGCTACCTTGCCGTCATTGCATTAATGATCCAGAAAAAATATTTCTTAAAATTAACGTGATAAGAAATCATGCCTTTTGATAAGAACAACACACGGGGGTTCTACTATAATCTTTTAGAAGCTAACCAATCTGATACATTTTGACGAGAAATCGGGAATCATCTACAGCTATCGATAAGATACCACCTCAGAAAAGGGCCATGTATCAAGATTAAATCCAATTTGGATATTAGAGTTAGGTTCACGCACTGGACGAGGGCTCGAAGGGATAAATAATTACTGAGGGACCTACTTTTTTCTTTTTAAGATTATGTCTGACGATCACGGATTAATCAGTAAAACCTCACCCGTTACCTACACAAGAACTCATAAATATTATGCTGAAAATTTAATGTTAATCGGCGCTGGCTACGATGAGAGTTGGCTTGATGCTTTTCATGCCGTGGCTGTGCAGACAGGTAAGACGCTTATGCACCTACCATTGTTCAAAGGGATTCAATATGGGACTGGGTTTGGTGATGAAGATTATTATCTTAGCGATGTTTTTCGCGCCTCCCCACCTGAATTATTGATTGTTCCGGCCGGTGAAGAAAGTTTAAAGAGCCTTTTGGTTGACCCTCGGGTTCACAATTTGATGCAACGGACGGCCGCACATGGGGGGAAGGTTGCATTTGGGGTTGGGGCTGACCTGCTGCTCACTACGATTCCAGAAGTGTTACGAATTAATCCAAATCAAATGCTTCTACAGCGTAACAGACCTACAAAAGAATTCGCATTACAAGTCTTCACAAGTTAAAATCGCCTTCTAAATTCAGAGCTTACAGGCTTTCTAGGTCAGGTGTAAGATTCGCATTAGCACTCTTAGTGCCTATTTGCTAAAAAATCTTGACATGCCTCATCCACCCTGCTAGAATTCGAGCCGAATTAGCACTCTTCACCATTAGACTGCTAAATCCCAAATTGATTGTTTAAAACATAAAATTTTATTGTGACACAGTCGAGTGACCATTTTGCGTTGCTTTCATTAGGCTGTGTCCAACACTTTAAAAGGAGAGTTTCAAAAATGAATCTGAAACCACTTGGCGACCGCTTGGTTGTTGA
>JAHDEN010000234.1 GCA_020628815.1 Chloroflexota bacterium
TTAAATCCATCAGCACCAAATCCGGCCGCATTTTTTCAATAAACAAAAGCGCCTCGTGCCCATCTTCTACCACGCCTAAAACTTCAATTTCAGGATCGAGCTTTAACAGCATGGCTAGCCCGTCGCGCACAATAGCTTGGTCGTCGCAAATGAGTACTTTCATGATTTTCTCTGGCCTTTGGCAGATAAGATTGGGATTGTAACTGAAATCGTTGTGCCTGCGTTTGGTTGGCTATCAATCACAAGCTCCCCGTCAACTAATTTGGCTCGCTCGTGCATCCCCTGAATCCCCCAATGCCCGGCCGAGATTTTGCTTGGATCAAACCCGATCCCATTATCGGCAATCGCAAGTTTTGCCACACGGTCGGTTGCAGAAAGCGACACCGTAAAGTTAGATGCGCTTGAATGGTAATCAACATTTGAAATAGCCTCTTGAGCAATGCGGTAAAGGCACTGGTTGATCTGCGGCTTTAATGTCGGAAAGGGTTCATGTATGTTCAAGTTCGCTTCTAAATGGGGATTTCGTTCACTCGCCGAAATCGCAAATTCACGGATGGCTAGCACCAATCCTAAATCTTCCAACGGTGCCGCTCGTAAATCTTTTAAAGCCCTGCGGGTTGCCTGCAACCCGTCTCGTGCAGAAGTGAGAGAGTCTTCAACCATAAGTTTGCTTTGTTGTGGATCGATTTCAACATAGGCCGCAACCGCTTGTAGCTGGACGGTTAATCCGGTCAACGTATGGGCTAAGGTGTCGTGTAGTTCTCGTGCCATCCGGTTTCTTTCTTGGCTGATTGTCAGCTCTTCGCGGGTGATGGCTTGCTGCTTAAGCTTAGAGTTGGCATCTGCCAAGGTAGCCCCTTGCTTGCGCAAATTGGTGATCAGTTGGCTCACAAAATATCCAACCAAAAGCAGGCTAATCGTTTGAATAAACGTAACTAAATATCCGCTCAGGATCGGGGGCGGGGGTGGTGGGGAAAAGCTGCGTGGCGGCCGGCCGGGAAGCCAGATCCCTATGATGTTTGCGATTGCCGGTGTTAAACAAAAAGCGATGACCGCCCTGAGATTATATTGCCGTGAGACGAGTAGAACACCGATAAGCAATACCGGGGTAATGCGCATAGTCATTCCCTCAGGTGAAAACAAATTCCCATTTGTGGTGAACTTTGCCATTAAATGAACCAAAAGCGATGGAACAATGGCCAAGATAATCATGGAAACAGGTAATTTTGAATTTTCGATCCGGGAAGAGTTAAATGGAAAAAGCGCAAAAAGCAGGACTAAAAATGCTACTGAGATAAGGACTGCGTAGTAATTAAATATTTGGGGGTTTAGGTTTCCAAAAAACCAATCAACCAGCCCAATAATCAAGAAATAGCCGACCCATAAAAGCAGGGCGATGTTGAGTCGTTGGGATGTTTGAGCATCATTTTGAATAAAGTTTTTCATCACAAATTAGATTTTACATGACCCTGAAAATCGGATCATGTGCATAGATAAATGACTTTTGGGTGGAACCCATGACAACTGTCATGGGTCCTCGTGCTGTTGATCATGTATCTCAGGATCAGGTCATGATATTGTTCACTATCACGTAATTAAAGAGCCTAATAGACTTGTCTTATAGATTTGTTTACCCAGTAAATTGATCTGTTGGCTAGCATTTTTTGCTAAAGGAATAATTGTTTGAATAATCGCAACCCTTTGATATTTTTGGCCGCTTTTATGCTTGCTCTTGCTATGCTTGGGTTAGTTCAAGACGGCCGGGCCTTCAACCCTGTACAGATGGATGATGAGCTATCGTATCTACCGGTTATTGTAAAAGGGGAAGATGGAGACGGGGAGACTGCGACACCAACAAGCACACCTCTGCCACCTGAACCAACTGTGACGGTTACCGTTCAACCCACGGTAACAGGTACGGCTGAACCGACTACGACGGCTACTACTGAACCTACGGCCGAGCCAACTAACACAGCTACTGCTGAGCCCACGGCCGAACCGACCGCTACGGCAACACCGGAAACCGAAACATTAGAAGAAGTATGGCTAGCGGCTTGGAAAGTAAATCCCGGAGCGATCACCTCTGCTATTTTTACCGGAGTCTCTGTAGATGTATCAACCGTTTATACTAAAACAGAAAATGGTGTAGATTATCAGTGTATTACTGCGAGCGGGATACCAAGTTATGAAGTGGAGATTACTCAACAGATAATCGACCAATTAAACGGCCGTCAAAAAGCGACCACCGACTTTGTGACCAACGATCAAACGACCGCTACGTTGGGGCAAGTTGTCACCTTTGGAGAAGACATCGGGTATGACTCCAGCTGTAATCAAGTCACGGAAGATGGATATGGCTATTGGCCTCCTGGCCCAGCTTGCCCAACCGATCAAAGCAAAGATCAATGTTTCCCGCTTGATCCAGAACCGGCCGTGGCTGAAGAGGATGTGTGTGCCACCGGGTTAAATGATATCGGCACATGGGTCAACGGTGTGGCCGTATTCAATTGGACCGATGGAATGTCTTATAACAACCAAGGTGTTTGGCAAAATGAAGCCTATCACTTTGAAATTAATGACCTCGACATTATTCCCGGCCACTCTGCCAATGGGAACTACCATCACCACTCAAATCCATGGGCGCTGGGCGATCAGCTTGGCGATGTTGGGGACAGTCATTCGCCCATTTATGGCTTTGCGGCCGACGGATATCCGATCTACGGCCCGTGGCACGCCAATGGAGAATTGGCGAAAAGCTGTTGGAAAACCCGCGATTATGATAATCCCTCGTCACCCACAGGCTGTGGGGTTGCAGGTCAACGTTCTTGCGTGTTGGTTGACAATGAAGATATCACCCAAGGGACGGTTGCGGCCGATTCAAATGGACCATCTACGAGTGACTCAGTCTCCTCGCTGTCTGGCAACGTTTTTGTCACAACATCGGGCTACTACTTTGAAGATTACTACTACGATCCTTCATGCTCTACACAAGGTATTGCTTATTTAGACGAGCACAACGGACACGATCATGATGGATTGGGTTACCACTATCACGTGACTGTGATTGACAACGGCGATGGGACATTTACAGACGTATTTCCGTTTTATGTGGGTCCAAATTACGCCGGTCAATTGTCGGATGGTGGGATTGCGACCTGCGGCGGTGGCGGCGGCGGGCCGGGCGGTGGTGGTGGACCCGGCGGCGGTCCTCCTGGGGGAGGTGGACCTCCTTAATGCACAGTATCGTCAAAAATCTTGGGCGATGGCTAACCAAAAGCCAAAGTCTATATGTCATCGTTGGATGTGCCGTGTGGCTGGCAGCTTGCCAGCCACCTCCGGCCGAAGTGCCCACACCGCCACCAATTCAGAAGGAATCCCCAGCAACTGCTGAACCTGTAGCAACCGCCGAGGTTGACTCTGATGCAGCCCCAAAATCAAATTTGGCTGGAAGCTTGATCTTGATCGATGAGAGTGCGTACCCAAATCACAAGATCGTGCGTTATGACTTGGAAGCCCAAGTTGAAGAGACGGTATTTTTTGCCCCAGAAAACAGCTGGATTTACCAGATGGATGTGACCCGAGACGGCACGCAGGTGGCTTTGTCATACGCATCCCCCCCAGTTGAGGATGAGGTTGAGCTGGCTGACCGTGAACCGTATGATCGCAACGGGATTTATTTGGCCGAAATCAGCCCAGATGGCCTGATGGGCAAGCCCGAGCTTCTGTTTGGAAACACGGCCGCCAATGAATTTGTGTTTAATCCGGCATGGACGGCTGACGGGAAAAGTATTTTCTACGTGTCGTACAAACGCATCTTTCCAGAAGATGTTTTAGAAACATGGGAGCCCACTTTAGACGTGGCGCTAATGCGCTATGACTTAGAGACGGCCGAACATCATTTGATTTCTCAAGATGGTATTTGGCCTCGCGTTTCGCCCGATGGAACACAGCTGGTCTATATCCAAGTTGATCCGATCTCGAGCCTAAGGGCCGTCAATGTCTCTGACTTAGATGGGGGAAATGTGATCGAGTTGATCCCTTTAAATCGATTTTTCGACATCGATAGCCCTCATTTTTCAGCCGACGGCCAGCACATTTATTTTGGCGCTGTGCCTCATTCAACCAAGGTTGAGCGGAATTTATGGGAGGTGATCTTTGGGATTCAAGTTGCATCCGCCCATGTAGACCACAATCTGCCCTCTGACTGGTGGCGCATACCACTGTCCGGCGGTGAGGCTGAAAAAGTAACAGATGTGAAGCGGATCATTAGTTATGGGAGTTTTGATTCGGCCGGTGAGCATCTGTTTTATGCCACAAAAAACGGGATTTTCAGCATGGATCCAAATGGTGAATTTGATCAACGAATTCCGCTGCAAAACGCATCCCGATATTTTATTTGGACCCCCTAAACCAACCAGATAAGTAACAGTCCAAAACCAAAAAAGGAGAATGAATGAATAAATTTAAACTGACAATTCTTGCGGCTCTACTGGCGCTGTTTGTCACAGCTTGTGGCAATGAGTCCGTGCCAAGTAACGTGGCGGAACCGGCCGCTGTGCCAACGGTCATCCCCACTGCGGTTCCGGCTGAGCCGGAAGTGATGGATGAGCCAGAAGCGGCCGTAGAAGAAACGGCATCGGAAGAAGATGCTCAACCGGATCAATCTGCATCACCGGTTCAAGCGCAAGACTGGACAACCGCTTGGCTAATGAATGAAACAGGTGCAACCGGTGAAGTATTTGATACGGTTGTGCCGGACGTGCAGGATGTGTACATCACAAATATCGATGGCAAAGAGTATCAATGCATCACCGCCAGCGGTATCCCTAGCTATCAAACTGAAGTTACCCAAGAGCTGATTGACAGCTTAAATGACCGACCTTTGGCGGCACGTGATTTTGGCACAGGTGGCACAACGCTTAGCCTGGGCGAAGTGGTCGCTTTTGGGGCTGATGTTGGATATAGCCCTGACTTTGGCTGCACCGATGACGCTGGATATGGCTATTGGCCTCCAGGCCCCGCATGCCCAACCGATCAGGCAAAAGATCAATGTTTCCCGCTAGAGCCAGAACCGCATGCTGAAGGTGAGCTGTGCGAAACTGGGATTAACGATCTGGGCACATGGGTTAACGGAGTTGCCATCTTTAACTGGTCAGACACCGCATCGTACAACGGTGATGGAGTGTGGCAAAACGAAGCGTTTCATTTTGAGTTTTTTGACTTAGACATTTGCCCCGGCCATTCAGCCAACGGCAACTATCACCATCATTCAAACCCGGTGTGTTTAGCGGATCAATTGGGCGATGTGGGGGATGGCCATTCAATGATTTATGGGTTCGCGGCCGACGGATATCCGATTTATGGTCCGTGGCACGATACAGGCGTGTTGGCTCAAAGTTGCTGGAAGGCGCGTGATTATGACGATCCGAATTCAGCTACCGGGTGTGGTGTTGCAGGTGAACGGAGCTGTTTGCTGGTTGACCAATACGACATCATTTTGGGGACGGTTCCGGCCGAATCAAACGGCCCATCTACCAGTGAAATCGTCTCTTCAATGTCAGGCAACGAATTTGTGACAACTTCTGGCTATTACTTTGAAGATTACTACTACGATGCTTCATGTACGGCCCAAGGGATCGAATATCTTGATGAGCATAACGGGCACGATCATGACGGACTTGGCTATCACTATCATGTCTCTGTCGAGCAGTTAGCAGATGGGACATTGCGCGATGTATTTCCGTTTTATGTAGGGCCAGCTTACGCAGGCGTGTTGCAAGACAATGCCTTAGCCCAGTGCAGCACGGGACAAATGCTTCCTCCTCCGGGGGGCGGCGGTGGTGGAGAGGGTGGACCTCCTCAAGGCGGGCCACCAGATTTTGCTGCTATTGCTGAAACGTTGGGTGTAACCGAACAGCAGCTCAGAGATGCAATTGGCGGCCCTCCGCCAGATTTCCCCGCAGCGTCTGAAGCGTTGGGAATTCCTGTAGAAGAAATAGAAGCTGCATTTGAAGCGGCCGGTGCAGGCGCCCCTTAATTATATTGCCGGGCAGGGCAATATGACCTGCGGCCGTCAATCATTCGCGATTGACGGCCGTTTTTATTTTATCTAACTCTAAGTTTGGCTAAATGCCCGTTGGCACATCTGAAAACGGAATGTTCTTGTCAACCCGTGGCTCGGGGGGAAGCCCCAACACGCGTTCTGCAATAATGTTCAGCATGATTTCGTCGGTGCCACCCGCAATACGCAAGCCGGGCAGCGACATGAAATTCTGAACGAATACCGCATCTTCAAGCTCGTCTTGCTCAGGGTCCCACTGGATCCCCTGCTGCTCGAGCAAATCAATCGCAAATGATGCCATGTCTTGACCCTTAACACCTGCCACCAGCTTGCCGATTGAACTTTCCGGCCCCGGCTCATCCCCACGTGACAGGGCGCTCAAGGTTCGCATTTCAGTGAATTTAAGTCCCGCTTCTTCTACATACCACGATGCAAGTTTTTGTCGCACGGTGCTATCTTCGATGGCCGGTTCCCCATCAATTTCTAACCGCTTGGCCAAAGCTTTAACAGATTCAAAATTGGCCCCCACATTGCCGCCACCGATACTGGCTCGTTCATTCATCAACGTTGTTAAAGCAACACGCCATCCTTTGCCGATTTCACCCAAGCGCATGCTGTCAGGGATACGAACATCGGTTAGATAAACTTCGTTGAACGATGAGCCACCTGACATCTGTTTGATCGGCCGCACTTCGATCCCGGGCGATTTCATATCAACACAGAAATAGGTCATCCCTTTATGTTTTGGCACACTGGGATCGGTACGGGTGACTAAGATGGCGTAGCTGGCATATTGAGCCACCGTTGTCCATACCTTTTGCCCGTTAACGATCCAATCGTCTCCTTCTTTTTCTGCTCGTGTTTGCAGGGCGGCTAAGTCAGAACCGGCCGATGGCTCGCTAAAGAGCTGGCACCAAATTTCTTCACCGCTGGCAAGCTTGGGCAAAAAGCGGGCCATCATTTCTTCCGAGCCATAGGTCATAATCGTTGGGGCGGCCATCCCCTGACCGATACTAAAATAGGATCCCATGTACGGCGTGTCGAGCCGTGCTTCTTCTTGATTGAAGATAACCTGTTCAACCGTTGAGGCTCCCCGGCCGCCAAACTGTTTAGGCCAAGTGATGCAGGCCCAGCCTCCATCTGATTTTCTTTTTTGCCAAAATTTAGCCCGCCCAACTTCGTCTAAGCCGGACAACTCTGTCTCGGTAGGCACATTGGCTTCGAGCCATGCCCGTGCTTCTGCGCGGAAAGCTGCTTCTTGTGGTGTATCATCAAAATTCATACTGTTATTCCCCTTGTCCTCTATGCTTCGATGAGATCAGAAGCCTTAATCAACTTGTCAGACCAAACCCGCTCACTGCCAATTGCAACCGCCAAAACTTTGGCTCGCCGATAATAAAACTGGCAGTCAACTTCCCAAGTGAACCCCATTCCACCATGAGTTTGAACGCTCTCTTTCGATGAAAAATAATAGGCCTGGGTGCTGCCAACCCTCGCAGTTGCGGCCGCCAGCGGTAGTTCGGCCGCATCGGTGTTGAGCGCCCACGCCCCATAATACGCATTGGAACGGGCCAGTGTGTTTTTGACATACATGCGTGCCAGCTTGTGTTTGATCGCCTGAAATGAGCCGATCGGCCGGCCGAATGCGTAGCGCTGCATCGCATGATCTTTGGCCATCGCCAAACAGGTTTCAGAGCCGCCCAGCTGCTCCCAAGCGTATAAAACGGCCGCTCTGTCTAAAACCTTTTCGAGTAAGGCCCAGCCTTCTCCATCTGCTCCCAGCAATTCGGCCGCAGCCCCGTCAAAAATGATGTTGGCATGATTCATGCTCGGGTCAATCGTTTTGAGTGACTCGTAACTAACCCCATCCTGCTCAAGCGAGACGAGATAAAGCGATGCCCCATCTCCGTTCTGACTTTTAGCTGCAACGATAATGACCTGCGCGATTTCGGCATCAGCTACAGTCGTTTTGCGCCCAAATATTTTGCCGTTTTCAACCCGTGTTTGTTTAGGCCGTGGTTAAACCCGCCATTTCCGCATAGGCTAGCGTGCCGATAACTTCCCCCTCTGCAAATTTGGGCAACCAGTGTGATTTTTGATCTTCGCTGCCAGCCAGCAGGATCGCTTCGGTCGCTAAATAGACAGATGATGCAAATGGCACCGGAGCGCAGACCCGGCCGAGTTCTTCGGCAACCAGCACCAATTCTAAATAGCTCATCCCCAAGCCCCCATATTTTTCAGGGATGGCGGTTGCCGCCCAGCCTTGCTCAACGATTTGTTGCCACAGGTCGGCCGCATACGCTTCGTTTCCTTCAAGGACCCGTCGTACGACTTCTGGCGGACAGTTTGCTTTTAGAAAAGATCGGGCAACATCCCGTACAAAGATTTGTTCATCGTTAAACTCAAAGTTCATCTACTTAACTCTTCCTTTTTGGCTGGTAATTAATCAAGGGTTTAAATCATAACGTGTTGTTTTGAATCGTCCAGCTAAAGACTGATGGGGCAGATGATCCGGTTTGGTGTAAACAAAAAAACGGCCGGAGATAAATATCATCTCCGGCCGTTAATGGTTTTCAACAGAACGCCGAGCAGCAGTTTTGCATGATACCATCCGGTATCGATTACATGTTTGATTGCTTGTGCCTATTTATTAAGGAAGGCGAGTTGGCAATGGTAATGGTAGATTTTTCATTGGTTTCCTCCTTTTTTAGGTTTGGTATTTTTCATCT
>JAHDEN010000235.1 GCA_020628815.1 Chloroflexota bacterium
ATCCCCATTTGTGCGGCAATTCATTGCCCGGCTGGCGAGTCACCCGCGAAAATACAGATCGAATCAACGGTTGGTCAAACACACCCAACGGGAGCAAAGTGATCGATGTAGGCGGTCACGGCCCCGGCAGCATTGCGCAAACCATCACAGGGCTGGTGCCTAACAGCGGCTATCAGCTGGAATTTTATGCGGCTCGCCATCGCTTTTGGGGAACCAACACGATGACGACGGAACTGTGGGCCAATGGGCAGCACCGGCTGACTTTTTCGCGAACCAGCAGTCAAACGGCCGATGATGGTTATATTCGAGAGGTCGTAGATTTAACTAGCAATTCGAGTGGGAAGATCACCTTTGAAATCTTTTCAACCAATGTAGACAAAGGGGGCAACAATGTGATGGATGATTTTCGGATAAAAGCCCTTAGCGGATCACCAACGGCCACCCCAACAGAAACCCAAGTGCCAACACCGGTACCAACTCAGACAGCTGTTCCCACATCGACCCCAACAGAAACCCTTGTGCCGACACCGATACCAACCCAGACAACTATGCCCACGTCGATCCCAACAGAGACCCTTGTGGCAACACAGGCACCAACCCAGACGAGTGTCCCTACTGCGACGTCAACTGAACCATTTAACCCTACACCCTCCCCTCCCCCAACACGAACATCTACTCAAACACCTTCTCCCAGCAGCACCCCTTTACCAACTGCAACGCCGCCCGGCTCAGTTGCTAATTTTGATCACTTGGCCTTCTTACCAAGCATCATGAATCTTTTTGATAACAAATAATCGATTCAAATTATTCAGCAGGCATCAAAATTTGCACCAGAAAGCGTGTTTCGTGGAACGTAAAAGCGCCTGATTGGCAGGTTCAACGTTCTACACGAAGCGCCTTAAACAGATTGTTGAAGTGCTGAATAGTTACAGATGGGTAAAGTAATTTACATGTAAACGTTCTATAACGTAAGCACAACCTTAACGACGTAAAGGTAGGCTAGAATAAATCTGGGGCCTACCTTTTTTATTTTAGAGATTTCTTTTTTTGGTACATTATTTGTCGCCTGAAGATGATCTTGATTAATCCACCTTAAGGCGATTTCTAGAGAAATCTTGTCTATATAAAAATATCGGAGCATTCTGTCGCCATCATCAAGCAGGCTCCAGTTGACGACCTTTTTCTGAGACCGCCATATCTAGTTCAAAGCAGTACAAAATGAATTTTATTTGGAAAAACAACTACACCACCCCACTCACCATCAGCGGGCTATTAATTTTCTTTTTATGTGCAGTTTTGGTTGCCCAAGCTGAGCCGAGTCAGCAAGTGCGCGCCCCATTGGCTCCATCTATCATAAATGGCTCTTTTGAAAGCGATTCAACCACCAACGGTACAAACAGTTTAACCGGCTGGTCTGTTACCGATGGGAATGTCGATATCTTGGCTGGCTCATCATTGCCCAGCGGAGCCGCGGCCGGAAGCCAGCTTTTAGATCTGGCCAACGGCACCATTCAACAGACAGTTTCAGGGTTTACACCCAACCAATCTTATGTTTTGCGCATAGACTACAGGGGCAATCCAAGTGACAGCTCATTAAAAGATGCCAAGGTCATCATCGATGGGCAAGAGCTGACCCAAGGTCTGTTTGGTGGCGATTTGCCCGGAATCCACAGTAAAGAAGAAAATGATTGGGTTGTCTGCAACGGCTTTGAATTTCAACCGGCCGGATCTTCTATCACCATCCAAATTGATTCTGAAGAAACCGGTTCAAACGGACTCTTGATCGATAATATCCGTATCGACGACGGCGGGATCACCCAACCAACAGCTCACGATTTCAACTCGCTGCAGCAAGACAATGACGGCTGGCGCAAACTGGTCAATGGTAGCTTTGAAGCTTCGATTACCGACTATCGCTTTGATGATGAAAACACCGGCCCTGACAATGATAATCCCCATTTATGCGGCAATTCGATCCCAGGCTGGCGCGTTACCCGCGAAAATACAGATCGCATTGAAGGGTGGAACAACACCCCAGATGGATCTCACATTATGGATGTCGGTGGACATGGGCCAGGCAGCATCGCCCAAACGATTGACGGGCTGTTCCCAAACAGCAACTACCAGATTGAGTTTTACGCAGCACGCCATCGCTTTTGGGGAACCGAAACGATGACGACGGAGCTGTGGGCCAATGGGCAAAAAGAATTGAGCTTCTCACGCACAATCGATCAAACGGCCGATGACGGGTTCATCCGTGAAGTGGTTGATTTAACCAGTGATGCCAACGGTGAAATCACCTTTGAAATCTTTTCGACCAACGTTGATAAAGGTGGCAATAATGTGATGGATGATTTCAGGATTAGACAAGTGGGCGATCCGGCAACAAGCACGCCAACGGTTACCCCTACTCCCACGCAAACAGCCACCCCAACCAACACTCCTACCGCGACCGCAACAGCAACAGCCACTCCAACCAATACCCCCACAGCAACGGCTACGCTGGCCCCAACCGCGACCAATACCCCCACAGCAACCCCAACCGAGGTCAGCAATCCGAATAAGTTTGATGGGTTTATATTCCTACCAATTGTCATAAATATGGCAGGAATCCGTTAAACGCTTTAGAATTAATCTGATTAGGAAATTAAGAAGGCAGGCTGGACAACAGCCTGCCTTTTTTGTTGCCACACCAGCAAAAACAAACGCCAACAAGCTGGCGTTCTACAAAAAATCACTTAATGAACGCTTCTGAACAACCACAAATTCAAAGTCGCATGGTCGACTACTTTTCCGGCCGATATGGCTGGGTCATTTTAGTCGTTGGCACCTTGGGGCTGATTATGTCAGGGCCGGGGCAAACCTATGCTGTGTCGATCTTTCTTGAGTCGATTATTGCAGACCTTGAGCTAAACCGGACAACGATTAGCCTGATGTACACCATCGGCACAGTGAGCGGCAGCTTTTTGCTCCCGTTTATCGGCCGACAGTTGGACGTACGCGGCCCCCGCATCATGATGATGATCACGGCCGTGCTGTTTGGGCTGGCCTGCACGTATATGGGATGGGTTCAAAACGCGGCGATGCTCGCCATCGGCTTCATCGGCATTCGACTGTTAGGGCAAGGGAGCACGTCTCTCATCAGTCGCCAAATTGTCAATTTGTGGTGGGTCGAGCGGCGGGGCATGATTTTGGGGATGATGATTTTCGCCGCTTCGATTTTGGGGCCCGGCATCCTCCCCCGCTTTATCAACTGGCTTATTCCTCTGGTGGGATGGCGTTTGGCGTACCCGATTTTGGGCGGCATTGTGGCGGCCGTCATGCTGCCTGTCGCTTATCTGTTTTACCGCGGCCGGCCGGAGCAATACGGCCAGCTACCAGACGGACGCGGGAGCATTGAAGATGCACTTGAAGCGCAAAAAGCAAAACAAGAAGCGGCCGGAGGAGCCAACGAGTTAGCCGAAGAGGATTTAGTCGAAGAAGAAAATTGGACCCTTGCCCAAGTGACTCGCACGTGGACCTTTTGGCTGATTTTGCTCGGCATCGTCTCGTTCGACATGTTGGGAACCGGCATCTCGTTTCACATCGTCAGTATCTTTATCGACAAAGGATTTTCGGCCGATCTAGCCGCCAACTACTTTTTACCGATGTCGATTGTGACCGCCGTCATCGGCCTTATCAGCGGTGTGATGATCGATCGGGTTGAGCCGAAGTATCTGCTCTCTTTGGGGCTGTTTATCCAATTTGCCTCTTATTTAATGGCAACGGTTATGGCAACCCCAGCGATGGCGCTGATGTTTGTGATTTTGCGCGGGTTAAACGGGGGCTTGGCACGCACATTGAGCAACGTGCTGTGGCCCAAATATTACGGCCGGAGCAACTTGGGGGTCATTTCTGGTTTTGCGACTACTTTTGGGGTGATTGGGTCCGGCATCGGCCCGTTAATTTACGGATTCGGCCGGGACATTTCAACCAGCTACACACCGGTCATACTCATCTCGTCTATTTTTCCGCTGGTTTTGGGCGTACTGGTACTTTTCCTGAAAAAGCCGAGCCTAAAAGACGTGGGCTAACCTGTGTTCGCTTAAGCGTTTTTGCCGCAGATTGTTAACCTGTGGTCTTATCTATATCTCAGGTTAGCGAAACCAAGTTTTCCGAATTTTCCGATTAAACTCCGATTTGCCTCCAGACAATTTCCAATTAGGATTGCTTAACCTTGTCTGCATAAGCCTTTACCTATCAGGAGATTGTTATGAACGTCTTTCGCATTTCCCCCTATTCCCGCACAGCTAGAATTTTATCGATAGTTTTTATCGCAATAATGTGTGTACTGGTCGTCGGCCGTGTTCGAGCGGAGTTAATCAACAATCAGATAAGCGAGCATCCGATCAAAGGGGACTTTCTCATCACCCCTGATGGGAAAACGGTTGTTTACAAATCAGAATTTAATCGGTTATACAGCGCTTCGATTGAAGGGGGAAGCGTAACTGAAATCGGATTTTTCTCTGGAGAGGTTGAAGATTTTGCGCTCACACCTGATGGGAATCAGGTTGTCTTTAAACAAATAATTGATGGGCAGACACAGCTTTATTCGGTCCCTGTTTTAGGGGGAGAGCCAATCCAACTAAATGGAGATCTGATCCAAGAAGGACATGTTTTTCAATTTCAGATCAGTCCCGATAGTGCAACAGTGCTGTATTTGGCGGATCAGGAGACAAATGATCTTGAAGAACTTTATATCGCCCCCCTTTTAGGAGGGGAATGGGTGAAACTAAACCATCCTCTCAACGCTGTAGGTGGGCCAGATCAGTTTGATTCAATTCAGAATCAACAGTTTTCCCCTGATAGCCAAACGGTGGTTTTTGTTGTTCGGAGTCCAAATGACCAAACGCACAATTTGTTCAGTGTTCCGGCCGCAGGTGGAGATAGTATCAGGCTAAATTTGCCGGTCCTTTCACCTGTTGGGACGTTCGAATTTTTTATGGAGTTTGCAATCAGCCCAGACAGTCAGCATGTGCTTTATCTTGCGGATCAAGACACGGCCGATCAGTATGAACTCTATCAGGTGCCGATCAGTGGAGGTGAACAAATTAAACTAAATGGAACGCTGTCTGAAAATGGGGATGTGGAATGGGTCAGTTATGCGGCCGACGGTAAATTTATTCTTTATATTTCGAACCCGGAAGGGGGAAACAAATATGAACTGTATTCAAAATCTACAGCATCTGGAAACACAGTCCAATTAACGACCCCCGCAACTCTTTTGATTGATATTCCGCAAATTTCAGAGTCAGGGGATTGGCTCGTTTATCGTGGATACATCGAAGAAATTGAATCTTATGCGCTCTTTAGCTCACCGCTGGCTTTTGAAAACCATACTCAACTGACACCCAATCCCACAACAGAAGAAAGCGATGACAGTCAAAACAGTTACTTTGGTTTTCAAATCAGCGCAGATGGAAACACAGTTGTCTATCACTCGGATCATGAAGTTGAAGATATGTTCCAGTTATATAGTGTGCCGCTCAAAGGTGGAGAGAGCGTTAGGCTCAACGGTCTTTTGGTAGATGAAGGAGATGTCACAAATGATCAGCTGCCAGCTTTGGGCCAGTTCTTGATTTCGCCAGACAGCAAGCGGGTCGTCTACATCGCAGACCAAGATACTGATGACACCTTTGAGTTGTTTAGTACGCCCATTAAGGGTGGCCCAGTCACCAAACTGAATGGACCCTTGAGCCAGTTGGGTGATGTTGGGGGAGAAAATAGCGCTCATTTTAAATTCAGTCCAGATAGCAGCCGAGTCGTTTTTGTGGCAGATCAGGACTTAGATGACCATCTATATGCCAGCCTGATTACACCACTGTTCACAAGCGAACCAAACCGCGTGGCGCTGCTCGACCTCCCCTATTCATACATGATCACGGCCGAAGATGTGGATCAAACCGCAGCGCTACACATTACAGCCGACGATTTGCCAGCATGGCTAACACTGACCGATCATGGTGATGGGACAGCAACCTTGGCGGGGCGACCAACGGCGGACGGCCAACGCGCTTATGAAATTCGCATTCAAGTCACCAATGGAAACGGTTTGATCGATACCCAAACATTTACGCTCGATGTAGGTTCGATTGATCAAACGCTTTATATGCCCGTCGTTCAAACGGGCGAATGATGATCGAGCCATCATTTGAAGATTAGAAAAGCAAAAATATTCGACTCAAGGTTTGCGAGATTTTTAGGGGCAACTTATCCTCGAATCATGCCAAATTCATTTGACCTATCACTCGAAGAACTTAAAACATATAGCGGAAGAAATCCCAAACCGGCCGATCATTCCAGCTATTGGGATGCGGCCGTAGCAGAGATGCAGGCTATCGATCCGCAAATTGAAATCACCCCGGCTGATTTTCAGGCCCCGTTTGCCAAATGTTCCCATCTCACCTTTACCGGCGTGGGTGGAGAACGGGTCTATGCCAAGCTGCTTGAGCCGCTCAATCGACCAGCAACACCGCAACCGGCCGTGCTCTTTTTCCACGGCTACAGCATGAACTCGGGTGACTGGATCGACAAACTCCCCTACGTGGCGGCCGGATACACCGTTGCCGCCATGGACGTGCGTGGGCAAGGTGGGCTGTCACAAGATTTGGGTGGCGTGACAGGCAACACGCTTAATGGGCATATTGTGCGTGGGTTATCAGACGCGCTAGAGGGTCGGCCGGAAAAGCTGCTCTTTCGCCAGATTTATTTGGACACCGCTCAGCTGGCCAAGATCATCATGGAGATGCCCGGCGTCGATGAAAATCGAGTGGGAGTTACTGGCGGTAGTCAAGGGGGTGCTCTGACTGTAGCATGTGCAGCTCTTGAGCCGCGCATCAAGCTCTCAGCCCCGGTATTTCCATTTTTGAGCGATTATCAACGGGTTTGGGAGATGGATTTGGCCAAAGATGCCTATGGTGAGCTCGTAGATTGGTTCCGCCGCTTTGATCCTCAGCACAAACAGGAACAGGCTGTGTTTGAGCGGTTGGGTTACGTTGATATTCAGCATTTGGCCGATCGCACTCGGGCAAAAACAAAATGGTTTATCGGGCTGTCTGACATGATCTGCCCCCCATCTACCCAGTATGCGGCTTACAACAAAATCACGGCCGAAAAGTCGATTGAGCATTTCCCAGATTTTGGGCACGAAAACCTTCCGGGCCACAATGACATGATTTTTGAGTTTATGTTGGGGCTATAAAAAACTCGGATTACTTAAGCCACCCACATCCTGTTTAATAACTGTAAGCGCCACTTGGATGCCGTCTGACTGGGTGCGGCCCCCACTGGTTCGTTTTGAGTTGGCTCGGTTGCAAGAAAAACACAAGCAAAATCAGAGAGCCTATGATCGGCACAAATCCAATCAAAAACCAAAGTCCGCTTCGGCCGGTATCATGCAATCGACGAGCAGATAAAGCTAAGGTTGGGATAATGATAAATAGGTTGTAGACAACTGAAAATATCGGTACCCCCTCGACCACATTTTCCAAGCCGAAAAGCATCACGTCTATAACGCCAACCAAAAGCCCGATCAAAAAATTGAATAGAATGAAAAACCAGTAGTCGGCACGGCTTGCTCGCCCTCTAAAGTTAAAATAGTTCTGAATAGCATCAAAATACCGTTTCATAAATTTGCCTCGCATTGAACAACTAATATCAAGGGTATCGTGAGGCGGATCGGGGAAATACTTAATCATCATGCTCCCCACAATCGCCCACCCCCCAAAAGGGGCGCTCACCCAAGAACTAAAGTATAAAAAAGAGGATGCAAAATCTATGCCCCTTTCGTACCTTCTGTGCTAAAAGCAAAACGGCCGCAGATTTCTCCACGGCCGTCTCTCAAAAGTTTGGTTTTACTCTGGGTTTAGCCTACACCATTTGCTTTGGGCTGTGTCCCCATTTATTGGTTTTTGCTTCACTATCCATAAACAGCAGGACAAGTAAAATAATTCCGCCAATGCCGGGGATAAAGTTAATAAAGAACCACCAACCTGATTTTCCGCTGTCATGCAATCGCCGTACAAGAACAGCAAGACTTGGGACAAGCGTTCCGAGAAGGTAGAGCGAAGACAAAATAGGGACTGGGAACTCTAGAAGATAAGAGATCACACCATCAATCAAACCTAACACAAAACTGATCAAAACATGGATCAAGATAAAGGTCCAATACTCTTTGCGGCGGGCTCGCCCTTTAAAATCGGCATACTGACGTAGAACTTTCAAATAAATATTCATCACACATTCTCCATTTGGTTATTGGGGTTCTAGACTTCCGCCCCAGGTTTTCAATCACAACAGACACTACGCCATTGATTCTGAAAACGTTTTAAAATCAAAAACATGCAAGTTCTGTCGTAAGATCGGTTGGTTGCTCACTCGAGAAGGCTCACCATTTTGCTTGTCAAAAATGTGTGCAGATGTGTTTAGGCAGGTGCAACAGTTGCGTCTTTTTCCGGCCGATTTAAGACCCAAATCCCGGCAGCGATCAAGATCACCCCGATCCCCATCCCCCACGTCACAATTTCTCCCAACAAGAAAACGCCCAAAATTGTGGCTACTACCGGAATCACAAAAGCGACCATCGAAAATGAAATGGCTCCAAACTCTCGCATAATGTAGAAGGCCATAAACTGCCCCGCAATCGCACCGATCAAGGCAGCATACACAAGTGAGAACACCCCCCACCCCGTTACCCCATCAAATGATGGTGTTTCAAACGCTAGCGTTAGGGCGGTTAAGATGAGGGCGGC
>JAHDEN010000033.1 GCA_020628815.1 Chloroflexota bacterium
TATCCGTTTATATCCGCCGAATTCGCGGCTGAAAGCGAAATGTCAACACAGCCTAACTAATTGGTGTAAACCACAGTGTCCGGTTTAAAAGCAGCCCACGAGAACCAGAAATGGTTCCCATGAATAATCGGTTCGAGCGTGGTGCCTTCTAACGGTCCTTCAATCGCATCACCAAAAATGTTCCAGATCGAGCCTGTTTCAGCATCTACAAATGTTTTGTCGTCGTTACGTTCAAAGGTCAACCGTTGGCCATCAACGATTGGGTTGAAAACGGCGGCCGAGCCAACCTCATCCGCATCTGCGATAACCGATGCACCCAACGCAGAGGTGGCACCTCCGATATGAAAGACAGCGATTTCAAGATCACCTTGGGTGTCGTTGACCGCGCCGACTTCAGATATCACGCTAAACGGATAAGCGACATCGATGCCAACATCTTCTGAGGCGATGGCGACGACTCGTTCAACGCCGGGTAGGCGGCCGTCGATCTCCCCATCAAACAAAAACGGGTTGCGGCCGATTGTGTCGTAACCGGCATATGGATTTTGCCCATACCGGCGATTGTGGCCTGTATCTCGTGAAAGGACAGCCCCATCGGGGAACTGTTCTTGGAAATCATCGAAGCTGATGAGCCACGTTGATAAAAACTCAAGACGTGTGCCAACCGCGTCACCCACAATCGCTTCGCCGGTAAATTGCTGCCACAAACTTTCGGTCTGGCGGTCGTACATCACCATATCAGAATTGCGCAGCAGTCCAGATACACCGAACTCGGTCGGTTCGCCGTTTACCGTCCGGTCAAAGGCGATTGCTGCGTTACACAGCGGGCAAAAGGTCACAATGATGGGGCGGCCGCCGATTTCGTCGTTGACGATTTCGTGCCAGGTCAAAATTTGCAGCGGGTAAGCTCGCGCTTCTCCATTTACCTCAACGGCGACAACAGGTTCTTGCCCTGCCAGCCATTCAGATGCTTCGGCCGGAGAAATAAAGGTTGGATTATCGAGTGATGGGATCCCATCACGTGGGGGGCCACCGGATAAAAATGATGAATAATCAACCGTATGAAGTTCCCAATTGGTATTCCATTCTGAGGTCAGACTGGCTAACTGGGCGGAGCGGTCATCAACGGTTGATAAGCCCTCAATTTCCATTGTTTCTTCCTCCATCACTTCTTCCGCATCATCAGAATCAGAGTCTTCGCTCATCGCGTCTTCCTCCATATCTGCTTCAGCTTCGGGTTTTGGCTCTTCGGCCATCTCCTCTTCAGGCTCCATCGTTTCGTCGTCGTCTTTAGCTTCTTCCATTTCAGCCTCTTCGGCCGTTGGATCCACTTCAGGTTCATCTGCCGCTGGTGGGTCTGTTTCTACCTGCTGAACAGGCGGTTGTTCAATAATTCCGGCCGTTGGATCAGTGCATGCAACGAGCAGCGCTAAAACAGCCATCCCTAAAAAGGGGAGTAATTTTTTAATTGTCATGTTTTCATCTCCGAAAGATTTTTGGTTCGGGTTATGGGTTGTAGACGCTGTAGCTCCAGCTTACTTTACAAATCAGAGCAAAATCTAATTTGCGCAGTGGCCGCATAAGCCAGAAATTGTTAGATGGGTGAGTTCGGCTCGGAATTGATGATCTTGCCAAAGGTGCGCAACCAGATCGTCAAAATGATGGTCATCGAGGGGCATGACTGTGTCACAGTTGGTGCAGACCAAGTGATGGTGGGGAACCGAATGGGCGATTTCATAGACCGTTTGTCCACCCATTTGAGAGCAGCTTAAAACCCCGATCTTGTAAAAAAACTCTAAGCTTCGGTAAATCGTTGCTTGGTCAATGGATGCAGACTGTTGTTGCACATGCTCAGTCACCTCTTTGGCTGTCAGATGCCCTTCTTCTGACAAAAATAGTCCCACAATTTGTTGGCGCTGAGGCGTGTAGCGATACCCAAGCGAGTTTAACTTATCTTTTAACTCAGCTTGGAATTTTTCCGGGTCCACCGGATGGTGGTGGTGATGATGCGTTAGATTTCCCATCGGCCGAAAATGTTAACACAGAATTTGGGTGGAGCAATTAGTGTTCCGCTATAATGCTGTGCAAAACATGTGCAATCTATGAAAAGATTGGTAGTTTATATGAACAAACTTGGATTTCTTCTCCTTATTGCAAATAGTTGCAATAATAACGGCTAGAGGAACAACGTATTTTTATGAATCAAAAAATCGAGTTACGTGGAATTTGGTTAGCCGTTTGTGGGTTGGTCTTAGGGGGGATGCTGGTTTTCTATGCACAACCGGCCGGTGTGACCGCACATGGCACAAATATTACCTACACGGTCCAATCCACTGTTCTAGTAGAAGCCAATTTCGATACAGGGGAACCGATGTCAGAAGCGCAAATTTCTGTTTTTTCTCCTGAAGACCCTGAGACCCCTTGGTTGCAAGGTCTTGCAGACGCGGACGGCAAGTTCACTTTTGTTCCAGATCCCGAGTTTTCTGGAACGTATGATGTTCGGATTCGTTCGGCCGGTCATGGTGAAATTTTGGCGATCCCAATCAATGGGATCGGTCAAGCAGCAGCGGGAAACACCACCATGCAGCAAATAATTATGGCGGCCGCTGTTATTTGGGGATTCATCGGTACAGCCCTTTACTTTTCAGCACGTAAACAAAATCAATCAGAGCCAAGCAGCCAATCAACTGACAATACAACCGGAGGAAATCTAGAAAATGCACATACCTGATGGACTTATTCCTGCGACTGTTGCAGCTGGCGGCTATGTCGTTGCAGGCGCTTTAACCGCCTATTCAATTAAACGAATCAACCAATCTGATAATGCCCAAGAGCAAATTCCTAAAGTTGCGTTGCTCACGGCCGCATTTTTTATCACCTCACTCATTCATATCCCAGTGCCACCCACCAGCATCCATCCGCTTTTAAGCGGCTTAATGGGGGCTTTATTAGGATGGTTTGCGATGCCGGCCATCTTGATCGGTTTATTGTTACAGGCGATGATTTTTGGACACGGCGGTATCACAACGTTGGGGGTTAATGCGGTGATTTTAGGCATCCCCGCTATTCTGGCTCATTTCATCTTTCAAACCGTTAACGCAAACAGCAAGATGGCTGACATAAAAGAAGCGGCCGCAGATAAATGGGGGGCGCGTAAACTGCAAATATCCGGTTTCTTAGCTGGTGCAATCGGGGTCGGTATTTCTGTCCTTCTGTTCTATGGCTTTATTATTTTAACGATCCCGGCCGACATTATCGATCCGGCCGCAGAACGGCGGGCGACTTTGATTCTGTCACTCTCCCATCTGCCGCTACTTTTGGTTGAGGGGGCATTGACCGCCATGCTGGTCACCTATCTATCACGGGTTAAACCGGAACTGCTGCGAGGCTTAAGTGAAGCAAGAGCTTGATGCTTACGCCCATCTTGATTCCCCCCTGCACCGCTGGGAGAATCGATACAAAATTGCAGGGTTGTTCCTGCTCGCCTTTGCCTTTGCTTTTGTCGAAGATGTGCGGCTTTTGCCCGCTTTGGTCGTAATAACGGCCGGGCTGTTTTGGTTATCAAACCTGCCGTTCTCATTTCTAAGCGGCCGCCTAAAAATTCCCGGACTCATTTTGTTCGGCATCGTCGCTTCCCTACCGTTTTTGTCAGGCACAACTATTTTGGCCTCACTTGGCCCCGTCAGCATTAAGCAAGAAGGGGTGATGATGGCGCTGGTTATCGCCGTGCGTTTTGTGTGCATTATCACGCTTAGCCTGTTGATCTTTAGCACAGACACGCTGGTTAACACCTTAAAAGGGATGATCGCATTGCGCATGCCACCGATCTTGGCAGACATGGTTCTGCTCACCTATCGGTATATTTTTGATCTAAGCGCCAGCTTCCGTACCACTCAAACTTCTGTCCGCCTGCGTGGCTTTCAAAACAATAAGTTGTCTGGTGGCAAGTTAAACACGTTGGCCGCCTTGATGGGTAATCTGATTGTGCGTAGCTATGAACAATCTGAACGGGTCTACAAAGCGATGATTTTACGCGGCTATGGGATGACAGAAACAAATCCGGCCGCGTTAACCAGCACCCCGGCCGACAAGATGTGGCTCGCCTCAATTTTACTGTTAGCAATCGGATTGGTTGCAGCTCAACTCTATTTAGCACTCTAACTTTATGAACGCACTCAACATTTCAAATCTTACGTTTTCTTACCCCGAGCAGCCGGTTTTAGACCATATCAACCTTACGATTCGGCCGGGCGAGCGTGTGGGGCTAATTGGCCCCAATGGAGCGGGTAAAACGACATTGTTCCACTCTGTCTGTGGCGTTCTAAAACCATCTGATGGAGACATTCAGCTGTTTGGTGAAACGGTAAAAGCAGGTAAGTTCCACCCTAAAGTGGGGCTGGTTTTCCAATATCCAGATGATCAAATTTTTTCCCCAACCGTCTATGACGATATCGCATTTGGCCCAAGAAATATGGGATTAACCGATAGTGAGGTTGAGTCACACGTGCATGAAGCGATGAACTTGACCGGTATCACCGATCTGGCGGAGCGGGCTCCACATCACTTGTCGGGTGGGCAAAAACGGATGGTTGCCATTGCTGGGATTAAGGCGATGCGGCCGGAGTTGATTATTTATGATGAGCCATCTGCCAATTTAGACATGCGCTCGCGCCGCAGGTTAATCAACTTTATCCAAGAATCAAAAGAGACCGTGTTGCTTTCGTCGCATGACCTAGAAATGGTTGTGGAGATTTGTGATCGGGTGATTTTGTTGGATGAGGGCAAAATTATTGCTGATGGGGATACCTATGACATTATGGGCAACCAAGAATTGATGGAAGCTCATGGGTTAGAGAAGCCTCACTCCCTTATTTACCATGTTAAAGGGAAGCACAGCCATGGGGACGACTTGGTTCCGGCCGAACATGTTCATGGGGACCATATTCATTAGCCTGCCAGCGGTCAGTCAACCTAGTTAATTTGTAGAAAAGATTCATTTTGGCCTGAAAATAGCTAATTGCGTTATGCTAATCTTAAGGTGCAGTTTGTATACTACTCACTCGAGTACCCCCGCGAGGAATCACCTAAAAAAGAGTAGCTATGAATCAAACATACGAGATATTTTCCACACAACTTTCTTCTCAATTACCAGAAGCCGTTCCATTTTTTAAAGACCTGCTTGTAACCCCCTCTAAATTTGAGCAGTCCATGTTTCAAGATAAATTTGATTCTTTCTTGATGGAGATTGCACTAGCGGTGATTGAAAATGACACAATCGATTTGATTGCAGCCGAACGTATTACCGATACGTTGAGAGAGCTGTTTGAAAATGTCAATGAATTTGCGCCTGAAGAACAATCTTTAATTTATGCGGCTACCCATTATTTCTTTGAAACGGAAGATGCGGTTGCAGACAAATCTTCGGCCGACGGGTTTCAGGACGACCTGATTGTGGTCAATACGATGTTCGAGGCGATCGGTAAACCCGAGCTACAAATCAAGCTATAGCCGCCCACTCTTCTGTCAGATCCCACATTTTGGCCCAAACTGCCTCATCACGCAGTTCCCGCAACGGCCGTTTTTCTTTCATTACTGAATAATATTTTCCATTCACCCCCTCCACCTCTGGGGATTGAGCTAAATGCAACGTTGTTAGCGCCCCTTCTTCTGGCGCTTTCAAAGAAAGTCGGTTTATAAAGCTGATAATCTTTTTAAGAACCGGGCCGCCTAAACTGTGAAAGATGCCTGTGTTAATTACCCCGGGATGCAGTGCATTAATTGTGACACCGCTACCTTCAAGCCTGCGAGCCTGCTCTAGTGTAAACAACACATTCATCGCTTTACTTTGCCCATATGCGGTTGCCCCCATGCGTGGATAGCTGTTTTTAAATTGTAAATCGTCCCATTGTATGCCGCTAAAGTGGGCGTCTGAGCTTACGTTGACAATGCGGCTAGTTTGGCCCGTCTGCTCGGCCGTTTTTTGTAGCAAGCCGAGTAATTCTTGAGTTAAAACATAGGGGGCCAAATGGTTGACCACAACGTGCATTTCAATTCCGTTTGATTCTTCTCGCTTGCTAAACAAAGCCCCTGCATTATTGACTAACACATCTAGCCGATCATATTTTGCAAGATAGGCTCTTGCCGCTTGGCGCGTACTGTTTAGAGACGAAAAGTCTGCGATCAAATACTCAACATCCTGCCCCGTTTCTTGTTTAATTTGGCTGACAGTGTCTTGGCATTTGCCAATATTCCGGCCGATGATGACGATCTTGTTCCCTTCTTTTGCCAGCTCTTTTGCTGTCACAGCTCCGATCCCGCTGGTTGCCCCTGTTACGATAATGTGTTTTTTTGTGTCCACGATGGAGTTACCTCTTCCTTTTCCTTAAAGCAAAGCGCTGAAGATCAAACATTTTAAAAGGATTGGTCCTAAGTTTTTTCTTCAGCTGGTTTTGAACGACTGTTGATTATTCACCATGATTGTAGCCCTAAATCTGTAGCGATCATAGGCAAAAGGTGGCTCTGTCTTAACAATCCGTGGAAAATACCAGTATGGCTCTTCTATCTTCAACTCCAAAAGCAGATCGATTCCGGATGCCGGGTGAATTTGAACCGCAATCCCGTGTGTGGATGATTTGGCCCCAACGGCCGGATGTGTGGCGCGATGAAGCCCGGCCGGGACAACGTGCCTTTGTGGACGTGGCAGCCGCCATCCAGCAATTTACCCCCGTTACAATGCTGACGGCGGCCGACCAGCTAGAAAATGCCCGAGCACAGCTACCTGAGTCGGTTCAAGTGCTAGAAATGCCGAGCAATGATTCTTGGATGCGGGACAGCGGCCCATCTTTTGTAAAAAACGATAGCGGTGAGCTGCGGGTGGTTGATTGGAAATTTAACGCCTACGGTGGCTTAGAAGAGGGACTTTATGCCCCATGGGACGCAGATGACCGTATCCCAGAACAGGTAGCCGATTATCTGAAAATCGATCGGTATCGAGCCCCAATCACTTGTGAAGGAGGGGCGATTCATGTGGATGGTCAGGGAACACTTCTTACAACGCGAGACTGTTTGTTGAACCCTAATCGAAATCCGGGCATGAGCGTCTCGGAGATTGAACAGGCTTTAAGCGACTACTTGAACCTTGAAAAAATTATCTGGCTCGATTGCCCGATGGAAGAGGAAACGGACGGCCATGTGGATCAGCTTGTGGCATTTGTCCGGCCGGGCGAGGTGATGCTGACTTGGACCGATGACCAGCATAATGACTATTATGATATTGTGCATGAGGCGTTTGAGGTCCTTTCAAATAGTCGTGATGCCCGCGGGCGCAAGCTACAAATCCATAAACTATATCTGCCAGAGCCGATGTTTTTAACGGCCGAAGAAGCTGCTGGCTTAGATCAAGATGACGTGGTTTTTCCACGTGAGGCGGGGATGCCGATAGCCGATTGTTACATCAATTATCTGATTACGAACAATGGCATTATTGTGCCTACGTTTAACCAGCCTGCGGCCGATAATTTGGCACTTTCTGTCATTTCAGAGGTGTTTCCACGGCATAAAGTTGTGGGGGTGCCATCGCGCGAAATTGGCATTGGGGGCGGTCTTATTCACTGCATTACCCAGCAACAGCCTGCGGGTAAATAATACGGCTTACATTTTATGACAAATAACACCGGTCCAACCCTGAGAACCGTAGTCGGCAGTGCGATGATTTTTCGTATCCTGCATGACACCGGCATCCAGCTACTTTTTCCATTTTTACCCATCTTTGCAGAAGGGCTAAACGTTACCATTGCCGAAATCGGCCTGCTTGCTTCGGTGCGTTCATTGATGGGGCTTTCAACCCCGATATTTGGCTGGGTGGCTGAAAATCGCGGCTATCGGAGCACAATGCGCTACGGCATTTTGTTCACCGGGATCGGATTAGCCATTTTTGGCGCCAGCCCTAATTTGCTGATTGCGGCCGTGGGGTTGGCCATTATGGGATTGGGTTCAGCCGCATTTGTGCCTACCCTGTTTTCGTGGTCCAGCGCTTTACTGCCGTTTGAACAGCGCTCGCGCGGTTTGGGTGCCATCGAGCTGGCCTGGGCTTTGGCTGGGATGCTGGGCGTTTCGTTGATCGGTTTTTCGATCGCCCGTTTTGGCTGGCGGCCGCCGATTATCGTGCTGTCGATTTTGCTCGTGCTTGTCTCGTTTGTGATCGGGCGGCTACCCGGCCGGGCTGATCGGCAAGAGTCGCAAGAAGCGGCCGAGGTGACATTAAGCTGGCAGGGGCTGCTTAAGTTTTTTGATCTGGGGGCCAATAAAGTGTCTGCGTGGGCGGTGATTGTCACGGCCGGGCTGGTTGCATTTGCCAATATTCATACCTTTAGCGTTTATGCTCAGTGGCTGGTTGACCTGCATGATTTGAACGAGATTAGTCTGTCGTGGGTGGCATTTGGGATGGGGTCGGCCGAGTTGGCTTCAAACTTGGTAATCACTTTTTTTGGAGATCAGGTTGGTAAATTGCGCGGGCTAAAAATCGCTACAATCGGTTCCGCTATCTTTTTTGCTGGGCTATTTTGGCTACAAGCTGGCACGCTTCCTATCTTTTTGGCCGGTTTGTTTACCGCTCGCTTTTTTATGGAGAATGCGTTTGTGAACAACATTATTTTGGCGAGCGAGCAAACGCCCGATTATCGGACCAAGGCACTGACTATTTCATCGGCCGTGGGGACAATCGGCTTTTCAATTGCCGCTTGGCTGGGGCCGATTACATATACAAATGTGGGGCCGATTGGGCTTATCGTTCCGTCAGTAATCGTCTTTTTGATTATGTGGCTTGTGCTGCAACTATTTGCCAAAGAAAAGGGGTAGCTCTCTACTGGCACCTTAAATCTTGCCCGCATCTCGCAGCTTGTCGAGCTGATCACGGAACTGTTTTTGCAGATCAGCGATTGACTCATAGTCAGTATAAAAGTGGTCAAGCTTGTCTAGCTTTTCTTGAAAATCCCAAAGCGAAATTAAATCTTTCCGATGCCTTGGGCTTGTTGAAACTTCTGCTTTTTTGAAATAGGTATAAATAAGGGGTGAGCCGGTTTCTTGAAACACTTGATGTGCCGAATCAAACTCTTCTTCTGTATATTGCCCCGTTTTGGTTTTGAACAGGCTGACGAAGATGTCGCAGTCCCGTACGGCTTGGTTGTATTCATCTTGCTGCCGTGTTTTCGACATCGCATCTAAGAAATTTTCCCAGCGGATGATTTCGAGATAGAGCCCCTGTTGGCGTAAGCGATCGTTTTGCTGGCGGAGATAGAGGTCAAATGCATCGCGATCTTCTCTAAGCTCGGCCGAGGAGGCCAAAAAGATCTTGATTATTTTAACATGAGCACTTGTTTGAGTTGTTGCTTTTGTAATTTGACTGAACGTTTCAGTCTCTTTACTTCCTGTAGGAGTTTGACTACGTAAAGCTTGCAATTCGTGCTCTAGGTTGCTTATTCGTGATTTGGGATCTTCAACCCCGTTTAGCAAAGTTGCAACTGAAATGGGTTTATCTGCCCCATCTGGAAAGTAGGTTTTTTGCCCTACTTGTTCTAGCTTTAGAAGGTGGTTGTAGCTAACAAACACTTCTGGATCATTCGGTAGCGGGACATGTTCCTCGTAGGGAAGATGAGGAATTGTCGCATGGATTTTTCTAAACTCTTCACGGATTAGTGCAAGAAGGACTCGACGTGTTGGTTGTTGTCCTTTAATGCGAATGTCAATTCGTTTGGTATCTCGGTCAGCACGAATATGGGCCCGATTACTTTCGTGCTTGATAATTGCACCTGAACGCCAAAATGTTTGATTGGGTATGTGTTCGTGCATGCGGGTAATGAACCTAGTCATTATGCTAGGTTCTAACACACTAGGGTAGAAGTAACGAAAGCGAAGTACATTTTCCCAATCACCGGTTTCGGGTTCAACAGGAGACACTAAATCTGGAATCAACCATTTATTGTGCGGAACATCGAAGCACAACTCAAATTGCTCCATAATATGTATTATGTACTTATGCATTTTCCGATACTGTGGTTGATGCAAAATGCGATTTAAGTGAAGTTGAGTAAGAACACCTCTTTCCAAAGCAAGCTTTGTATCATTAAGAATCAGATAGACTCCTTGAGTGACCCAGCGTGGATTAAGTATGTGTGTCTCCTTTAGCTGAATTGTATCGAAGTTGAGTGCTATCCCTAAATCATGCATTAAGCGAAGCAAAAGCCGTTGATCTTGAGACTCAGTTACTCCTTGTTCATAGCAAATAGCAGCATATCGGTCCCGATCTATATAATGTTCAGCCATTTGCTCAAGCGCGACTTTAACTTTAAACCAGCTTAATGAAAATGGAGCGTGAACGTCGTCGAAGGTGTTAATTTCTTTTTCAATTTTGGCTTTAAGTTCATCTAGACCTTCTCCTGTCGCACATGATGTGTAGTGCCATCCCACAATTAGGTCGGGGTATTTCTCTTCATAGAAACGAGTATCAAGTTTTTGAGTATGCTGATCAATTTGGTTAAGGACGATTATAACTGGGGAGTTCCCACCATAATTGCTAACCTTTTGTAGCCAGTAGTCAAGTCTGTTGGCATCAGCTTCGATGCGGGATTTGAGAATAACGAGGTATAAGCTGCGCTCGGTTAGAAAAAATTGATGCGTTGCATGCATGATTTCCTGACCACCAAAATCCCATACATTGACACGGATAGGCTGGTTTGGCGTAAACTGATTGGCAATGTGCCATTGTTCAATATTGATCCCGTCTGTTTTTCTTTCATTTGGATCAAAAGAGCCGTGAACTAAGCGTTTTACAAGAGAAGTTTTACCCACATCCCCTTGTCCTAACAATAATAGTTTTGCTTCATTTATGGGCCTTTTGATCTTTGTTTGCTGCATAAAATAATAACGTAAGATATCCTGCGGATATGCAGGTTGATTCCCATGATCGTAATCCCTTCGCGTTGCTCCAAGAATTTCGGGTGGTATACCTAGATCTGGATTATTGTGTAGATATAGTTGCCTAAGTCCAGCAATATTCTGGATCGATGGCGGCAAGGTTTCCAATTTGTTATTCTCAAGGTTGAGAACTTCAAGCTTTGTAAATTGGTCAATACTATCAGGTAAGCTTACTAAGTAATTATCATAAAGCTCAAGCCCTTTGAGCTGAGCTAATTGACCAATGTTTTGGGGTAATTCTGTTAGTTGATTTGTTTTGAGATCGAGAAATCTTAGGTTGTTGATTTTGCTTATTTCAGGCCAAAGCATTGTAAAATCATAATCTGTGAGCCCCAATTCATTTAAATCTAAAAAATCCTTGTCAAATTGCTTTGCTTGTTCAACTCTTGTGGCTGCTTTTTTATATGCAATGGTTGTAAGTACATCTCTTTTTCGAGGAAGCACATCCATATCCCCATTTGCAATTTTTTTAGCAAGTTGAATCGTTTTGGTTTCAAGATTTATTCCATATTCAAGTTCGATATCCTGTTTAAATTCATGCAAGAAGCGTAATGCATCAATTGGTGAGCCATCGAGTGCAGCTGCAATCATTAAATTACGAAGGCCCGATTCATTGTACTGATTAATACGGAGTTGATGTAGAGCGATTGTTCGAGCCTGTTGAAAATTTCCTTGAACCAAATAATCGTTGCTCAATTCATTTAAGGCGATTAGGCAGTCTGCACTCAACCGCTGCCGTGTCATGACAAGCCATTCATAATAAAGTCCTGAATCGATTTGGAAATCGGGGACTAGCTCTCCTCGGTAAATTTCAGCAGCAATCTCAAAGTTTTTTGCTTTTAATGCATTTTGTAAATCAAGTACATCGCAGGCAATCAACGACTCGTTTATTGAAATTGATGATTTCGTCGATTGAATAAGCTCTTTCTCTTTGGTATCTCTTAAAACTTTACGCAAGTGCATCAAAGTTGCACGGAGGTTAGTTTTTCCTTTTGCAATTGAGCTCGTAGTTGGCCAAAGCAAAGTTGACAATTTACTTCTGTCATGATTTTTGTCTGGTTGCAAACATAGGTAAAGTAACAACGCTTGAACGTTTTTTGATTTAAATCTCGTAATTGCTTCTCCATCTAAAATGACTTCAAATTTTCCGAGGAATTTTAAATTCAAGCGAACCATAAATTGATTATATTTGCTTGTTTAAATCGAAACAACTGCCCAAACACACTCCAAACACGGCCCCTCAGTTTTCTAAACTGTACACAAAAAATCGGCTAAGGCCGATTCCATTTAGCTAAAAGTGTGTTTTTGTTGCTGTATTATCGTGCCAAAAAACGTACTCTCATGTAGCGAGTAAAGCCTGCAAATTTGTACAGTTTGTCGAAAATTAATAAAAGGTGTCGCTTGAAAATAAGAGCCTATGAAGCGAAAGCCCTAATTACAATTAGAATGATTTATTGAGCGAATGTCCCCAAATTTGGGTTCCGCTCAACAAATCTAAGCATGAGCCGCTAGCCTACCGGACCAGTAAAGGTAAATAGATGCGCTGATTGAGCACGGCCGGTGGGGTGATGGCGCCACCGCCTGCCGGCCGCCAACTGGCACCTGCGCTCAACCCATCATTTGTTAATTTGCCCGTCTTGCCCGTTTCAACTTCGAGCCACCATACATCCGCGAAGGTTTTGTCTTCTGAATAGGTGAATAGGTTATAGAGCAAGTATTTGCCATCGGGAGACCAAACTAAGTTGCCCAGTAGCTCCCCATGATCAACTAGAAGCAAAAATTCCGGCTGCTCGTGCTCTGTCGGCAGCTGCTCTCGATCAAACAATACGATCGCGTTTTTGCTTCTTAGCGACCCTTCCCCGTCCCGATAAGTGCCGGGTACTTCGCGTGATATTGCAAAATGGCGATTATCAGGCGCCCAACTAGGGCTGGAATCTCCATGGAACGGGATATCGTTTGACCAGTTGCGCACCAACAGGGTGGGTGAGTCTTCGTTGTTCTGGTTCAGATCAATCTCGTAAATTCCTGGGACCAATTCTCCGAAAGCCGTTGTCCCAAACAGAAGCTGATCTTTGTTGTTCCAATCAACCCGAAATCCAGATTCGATTTCCTTATCAATTTCCCCCGTTGTTGAATCTCGAAATTGGAGCTTGCAGGTTTCATCTGAAAACCCGAAAGTGCCTTGCACCATGAAACAGGTTGTGACAACAATTTGGCTATCATCGGGGGACCATTCAATCCCGGTGATGCGGGAGTGGACGTTAGGAAGCTGCAGTTCCGGTGGCAGGCTTGGATCAAGGTTTCCCCCGCCACCAATAGTACGGAAAATCTCTTCTACGGTAGACCCATCTGGATTAAACGTACTCAGTGCGGAAATGAGCCCGGACGAATAAATGTTGAGCGGGTTGGAGACGATGCGATCCTCGGCCGCAATCCGCTGCCCATCGTTTGACCATGTGGGAAAACTGGGGACTGCTAATTGCCCGGGATAAATCGGAACAGCGTCTGAACCGTCTGGATTCATCCTGAAGATTGAAAAACTGTTATCCCCGACAGGGTTAGGATGGTTTGGGTCGTATTTTGTTAGGATGATCGGCTGATCGTCTATCGCGGCTAAATCGGCCGGTAGTGGGGATTCTTCAGTGACGATGTTTTCTGTCACCAGCTCGACCGAATCAATGTAATACGCATGTTTCTCCCCCGACTGATAAACCTCATCCTCTAAAAACCCACTCATCCCAATAACAATGTAGAGGGTGTCATTTTCAGCCAAGCCACTTCGGAGCTCAGTTAACTCTTCCGCGTCGAGACTGTGTCTAAAGTAATGCCAGCCACGTTGGTCAAATCTTGTAACTTCAGCCACCGTCATGTCGATGGGTGATGACAAAATCCCTTCAAAAGGATCGGTCATTAGGTAAACCAGCAGCTCTCCACTGACTTCAAAACTCGAGACATCGTCGAGAAAACTGCCTCGCCGTGTGTACCAGAACGAAAGAGTGAGTGCCTCAACGTCGGCCGGAACAGAAATTTGCTGGTAAGCGATTTGCCTTGGGAAGAAAAATTCATCGATACAAGGCTCAGTCGTTGGGTTGCCCAAACGCAATGAGTTATTGCCTTGTTGTATGTTGGTGTCCAAGACTCCGGTTGTCCCTTTTTCAACAACGGCCGAACCGCCACAAATGGTCCAGTTTTCGGCACCATCCTCAAAATTACCGTTTGATACGATATTGGTTTGACTGTTTTGTTCGGTTGGATGGGCTTCGCTTAGAGTTATGCTAAATAGTAGGCTGAAGAAGGCAAGCAGAGTGATTAAAGCGACCTTTAAGTGAGCAGAATTCTGAAAAGACCTGCGTGTCTGACCTCGTTCCATTGTTTCCTCCTGGTGGTCTAGAACGGTAAATGGGAAGTCGCACCGGCTCAATCCAATTTTACCCAATTATGGGCCAAACTTAAACTTGATGCAGTGATTTAGAATTTTAAATGGTGAATACTTCTTCTACTTGTTAGATGAATTGGATGAGAGTCTTTAGGACATTGCCAAACACATTGAGGCGTGCAACTTCGTAGCCGTGGCTGTTTTCCCGTACTTGGCCGAAGCACAAAACCCGGTCGGCCAGCCCTGCGTAGTAAACCAAACTGGCATCGCTGGCAGATGGCAAAACCACCGTCTGCATTTCAGTCCCGGCCGCCAAAGCTGCCTTGCTAACCGCTTGAATCAATCCTTTGTCATAGGTTGCCAGCCGATCTTTTGTAACGGTTGCTGGCCGGCCGTCTAGCTTTAGCGGGCTGTTGGGGGTAATCGGTTGCCCATCAACAGCGACAAAGACCTCCGGCCGTTCGCGCGCACACAGCGCCTTGGCTCCCAAACCGCCAACTTCCTCTTCGGTCGTGAATGCGATGATTGTGGGCCCCTTCGGCCGCTGCCCCGTTGCCTGAAAATGTTCCAACAGCGACAGCAAAACGGCGCATCCGAGTTTGTCATCAAACGTCCACGCGGCCACTAGCGGATCGGCTGGATCGCCAAAAACCATCGGGCCACACCCCTCACGCACAGGGACCAGCGGACTGCCAACCCGAACCCCTTTCTCTGCTAACTGCTCGCGTGAAAAGCCGGTGTTGACTCGCACGCTTGACCAATCTTGTCCGGCACCGGCACCCGGCGCAGAATGGGTGGATCCCATCGACACAATGCCGTTGATTTTTTCGTGGTCGCCTAGAATCACAACCGGCCGTTCCCCGATCTTGAACGGAAACAGGCCGCCGTGCCGCTCAACCGAAAGTTTCCCATCCGCTTCGATGCCGGTTACAACCATCCCGATCTCATCCATGTGGGAGGCGTAGTAGGTGAGGGGTAACGTCGGGTCTGTGCCTTCAAACCGTACCAGCACGTTTCCGGCCGGATCAATTTCTGGCTCAAAGCTGATCTCGCTAATTTTATTGGCAACCAGGGCAGCAACCTCTTGTTCATAGCCAGAGGGGGAAGGGATTGCAAGTAGGTCAGAGAAATGGTTGAGGACAGTTTCGTTTTCGATCATGTGATGGAGAAACGTGCCGGTGGCGCGTTTGAAATGAAAATATTTGTATGTAGGAGATGCCCCAGCGGGCCGTCTCTAAGATTGGAAGAATTCCACAACCCAGCGGGCTGCATGGACATCGTCGGCCGATTTGCCGTTGCCAACAGTTGTGGATACCTCTTCAAGAAACTCTGACTCAAGCTTGCCGTTGAAATAGTCAACCGTATCAACCATCGTCTTTTGGGTGAATTCAGGATGCCCCTGCATGCCTAAAACTTGATCTTCGATGGCGAACATTGCGTTGGGGCAGAATTCGCTGCCTGCCAAGCGGGTGGCGTTGTTGGGCAGAGTGACAACTTGATCTTGGTGGCAGAAATAGAGATTGCATTCTCCGCTATCGGCCGGAAGCGTGAGCCAATCTGGGGTTTCATCGGCCGCAATTTCGAACTCGCGCAGCCCCATCCCCCACCCTTTGCCAGACTTTTCAGCATGGCCACCAAGGGCATGGGCCAAAATCTGATGGCCAAAGCAGATGCCGACCAGCTTGATACCGGCCGCGTGAGTCGCACGGATAAAGTCACCCAGCTCGGCGATCCAAGCGTCAGAGTCGTATACCCCTTTGGGGCTGCCGGTGATCAAATAGCCGTCACATTCGGCCGGTTCGGCCGGAAACTGACCCTCTGTGATCCGGTAATGGGCCAAGTCGATCTTATTCGGGACCAGGTTTAAAAAGTCACGAAAGTTATCGTATTCCGAGGCGTTGAATTCAACTTCCTCGGCCGGTGTACATGCGTTGAGTAATCCTATTTTCATCATTCACTTCGTTCAAGTAATCAGTGATCAGTGTGCTTCGCACCGGTAATCAGTGAGTTTGTCTTTGGGTCAATGTCTCACTGCTGAGAGCTAATTACTGATAACTGGCTACTGGTCACTAAACCACTGGGTTTGTCAGGCTGCCAACTTTCTCCACATGCACCGTTACGCTGTCACCCGCTTTTAGAAAGATGGGTGGGGTGCGTGGATAACCGACTCCCTCAGGCGTACCGGTTAAAATCACGTCGCCCGGCTCAAGGGTGCAGATTTTAGAGATAAAGCTGATGGTAAATGCCACATTGAAAATCATGTAGCTGGTGTTGCTGCTTTGCAGTGTCTCGCCGTTGAGTTCAAGGCTAATGTTTAGATTCTGCACATCGTCGATCTCGTCGGCCGTGACCATGCTGGGCCCCAGCGGCCCAAAGGTGTCGAGCATTTTGCCCGCCGTAAACTGGCTCGTTTGCCGCTGCAAATCCCGGGCCGAGACATCGTTGGCACACGCATACCCAGCCACATAGCTCAACGCATCTTCTTCAGAAACTTGGTAGCAGCTTTTACCAATGATTACCGCTAACTCCGCTTCGTAGTCTACTTTTTTAGTCACTGGCGGAATCACAATCGATTGGTTGTGACCAATCAGAGAGGTATGGGTTTTGTGGAACAGCATCGGGTAGTCGGGTGGAGCTGCGCCCCCTTCGGCCGCATGTGCGGCGTAGTTGCGCCCCAGCGCGATCACTTTGCCTGGCCGAACAACCGGCGGCAAAAAGGTCACTTCGTCCAGCCCCATTGTTTTTGTCCCAGTCTCAGCCGCATTGCGGGCCGCATCTAGCCCAAAATCGCCGCTGTGTAGCAGGTCAACCATGGTTCCGTTGTATTCAAGATCAACGATATGATCCCCTTTTACCGCTCCCAAAATTACTTCATCCGCTCTTTTAACTGTGACTAATTTCATCGTATTTTCTCCAGCGTTAACTTTATGGGACAATTATTCCAGAGATTGGCAAAAAACAAAGAGAGAATAGGTATGAATTCTGAAATTCTGATACGAGCGCCTGAAAAAACCGACCTGGATGATTTATACGAGATGCAGCAGGCTAAAAGATACATTTGGGGGACGTTCCAATTGCCCCACACATCTCGTGAGCTGTGGGAGAAACGGCTCACGAATCGGCCGGAAGGGCTTTACAGCCTGGTTGCGGTTCTAGACGGAAAAGTAGTCGGCAACCTAAGCTTAGCCACCAGCAACCGGCCGCGGCGTAAGCATGCCGCATCGATCGGGATGGGGGTTAACGACCAGTTTGCCGGCCGGGGAGTCGGCACTGCGCTCATGGCCGCCTGTGTCGATATGGCTGACAACTGGCTTAATTTGGTCCGGCTTGAGCTAAGCGTGTTCCATGATAATGCGCCTGCCATCGGGCTGTACACCAAGTTCGGTTTTGAACAAGAAGGGGTGTACAAACATTACGGATTTCGCGACGGGGAATATGTCGATGCGCTAACGATGGCCCGCATCCGGCCCGGTTTTCAGAATGACTAAACTGATCCAAAAATGGGGAGGCTGGCTGTTTGCCCTGTGGCTTTTGCTCATTCCGCTGCCGCTTTATCTTCCCATTTTTGAGCTCGATTATCAGCCATACTACATTCAATTTAGCAGTTTTAGCCTCTATCCCAATCAAGCCATCGCGGCCGTTTTGCTTTTGGGGGGATGGGTTTATTCAGGCGGCAGGCTCAACCTGCGACCCTACAGCCTCACAATCCCACTGCTGGCGCTCACATGCCTAACGTTTGTCTCCATGTTTACGGCGCATGTAGACGGCCAGCTATCCACCATTCAATTGGGCAGGCTGCTGATCGCCCTATCCCTCGTCTTCGCGCTTAAAAATTTAGTGTTACCGGCCAAATCGATCTATCTGGCACTGCTCCTGTTTTTGATTGTGCAGGGGATCGCCGCCACGCTGCAATTTGGTCTGCAAAATGATCTGGGGCTGTGGTTCTTGGGTGAAGCGGATATAGAGCCATTACCCGGCCGGGGGAGCATTATTTTTGGCCCCAACGAAACCTATTGGTTGCGCAGCTACGGGCTGGCACCCCACCCCAATATTTTGGGCGGTTTTGTCGCATCTGCCCTGTGCGCCGCACTGTTTTGGCAAGATGGGGAGTCTCCGGCCGTTTCTAAGTGGTTGCTGATGCCAGCCCTTTTTCTGGGCACGTTGGCCCTCCTTTTTCCCTTTTCCCGTTCAGCATGGTTGGGCGCAGGCTTGGGCATCGGATTTGGCCTGAAGGTTTTAGTCCTTTCAGTCATTCGGAGCACCCAACCAACCAAACAGGGGTGGCTGAGCCTGTCGAAGTTGGGATCGCAACTGAAAAAACTAATCCCACTCGGTTTGGCCATCATCCTGTTTTGGATCATGGCTCGCCCCGCCATTCAGGCCCGCTCACAGCCGCTGCCCAACCAAACTGTGACCCAATCTGTGGGAGAGCGACAGCTGCTTCAAGAGTTGGCTTTTGAATTCATCTCAGACAACAGGGTGCTGGGGCTGGGTGCGGGCAACTTTGGTCCGGCTATGCTCGATCATCCTAATCGAGAGACGTTCCCCAATATTCATCCGGTACACAATGTGCCGCTGTTGCTCACGGCCGAACTTGGCTTTTTTGGTGGGGCGATCTGGATTTGGCTTATGCTGGCTCCGGCCGGAATCGCTTTGCTGGCCGCATGGCACGGCCGACTCACCCCAGAGCTGTTAGGCTGTGTCGCGGCGTTGCTCGCACTGGCGGCCGTTGATCTGTTTGACTATTACAGTTGGGGGTGGCCCCACGGGTTAACATGGCGCTGGATGTGGTTTGCCCTGCTGGCGGCTAATCTCCAGACAGCCGAGCCGCCTTTTGAACCGGATCTTCCGGCTGTTTGATTTGCCTGCGTGCCCACTGCATTTGCAGCGTTTGGAACAGCGTCAGCCCAGAAAGATAGTAGAGGCCGACGCTAAAAACCATCGCGTAAAATGCGATCCCCCAATGGCTCATGGAAAGTGCGTACAGCGACGTACACAAACTGACGGTGCCTAACAGGATTTCCCAAAATGTAAGCTGATCCGCCTTAAGGTTGTACCGCTGCACCATCCAAACCCCTTTGGCTTCAGACAAACCGCTGCCAAATTTGGCGGTCCGTTCAAATTCAGCCTGTTTTTTGGTGAAGATTTCTAGCCCTGCACGCAAGGTGTTTAGCATTAAACCGGCCCCGGCCGTGGTTAAAAACAAAATAAACAAGATGCTAAATTTAAGCTTGTGATCCGCTTGCCGCTGCCCCATGATAAAAAAGGCGGTTGGCACCAAAGATGTGAGCGCAAAAAGTGCGGCTATGCCGCCTAAACCGATCAATCGGGGAGCAACCGGATCTAACAGCAAAATAATCGGGTAGAGAATAACCAATCCTAGAATCAGAAAATGGATCGAGTAGCCGGTGAGGTGAAAGGTGGCTGCCAGCTTACGGCCAAACGGAATATCTTGTGACCAGACGTTGGGCAAAAGCTTCATGGCGCACTCTAAGCTGCCACGCGCCCAGCGGTGCTGCTGTCGCCGAAACCCTTGGGCGCTGACCGGCAGTTCGGCCGGAACGCACACATCGTTGACGTAAACCGCCTCCCATCCCAACATCATGGTTCGGTAGGATAAGTCGACATCCTCAGTCAAGGTGTCGGCCGACCATCCACCTGCGCTCTCAAGTGCTTCACGTCGCCAGATTCCGGCCGTGCCGTTGAAGTTGAAGTAGAGGCCGCTGCGACTGCGGGCCACTTGCTCCAGCGTAAAGTGGGCATCGATAAAAATCGATTGGGTTTTGGTCAAAATCGAATAATCACGGTTTAGGTGGTCCCAGCGAGCCTGCACAAAACCGACGTTGGGGGTAAACCATGGAACCATCTGTTTCAGATAGTCTGGGTCTGGGTCAAAATCCGCATCAAAAATCGCCAAATAGTCACCGGTGGCCAGCGGCATTGCGTCACGCAGCGCTCCCGCTTTGTACCCATCGCGATTGGTCCGGTGGATATGGTCAATGTTGGTCCCATTTTGGCTGATCTGGCTGACCAACTGGGCAACAATTTGGCTCGTTTGATCTGTCGAGTCATCCAGAACTTGAATCTGCAATTTGTCGGCCGGATAGTCAAACTGGCTGACCGCTTTAATAATCCGCTCTGCCACATACATTTCGTTGTAAATGGGGATTTGCACCGTGACGGGGGGCCATTCAGTTAGTTCGGCCGGTTGTGGCGCATGTTCGTCTCCCGCTTTGCGCCAACCCAGCCACAGCATGCTAAAACAGTGCAGCCCATAGGCAAACAGCCCGGCCGAGACGAGAAAATAAAGTGTTGCCACCAGAATAATTGCGAGTGTTTGGAACATATTAATGTTTGAACAAGTGAATCAGGGTCTTAGTAACCTGGTATAAAACTTGATTGAGTTGGTGCTGTTTAGGCGCAAGTTGATGGGTGCCCGTTGCAAGGGAGTCACTAATGACGAGAACGGCTGATGCCGCTATATTGAGCCGCTCCGCCGCCGCAAATAAGCTGGCTGTCTCCATTTCAACCGCAACCATCCCTTGTTGGCCAAACGCTTTGACCTCAGCTTGGGTTTCGCGGAAAACAGATGCGGTTGTCCAAACTGGTGCTTCATGGATGGCTGGGAAAGGGATTGAGCGAGCCTTTTTGCTTTGGATTTGAGTTAATCCGGCCGCTAATGTTTGATTTAATTTTAGAGAAGGCACAGCCCACTCTGCCGGAGGGAGATAGTGGTCTGAAACCCCATCATTGCGGAACGACTGTGACGGGATGACGATGTCTTCAAAATGGATGCTGGGGAGCAACCCACCGGCCGTACCAGCCAAAACCACCTGTTTAACACCCCATGCGGCTAAAAGCTCAAGGTGAGCCACAACTGATGCCCCGCCGACCCCGATGTTACCCAAAAGGCCGACCCCTGTGGTTCTTCTTGGTAGAAACACGCTGGCTGGAACCCGACTTGACTGCGTTGCTGCGGTGATGCGTACCGCGTGATCCATCATTGTTTTTGACATGAAGATAAGCACCGTTTGTGGAGCCGCTCTCCGTCTGCGTGCAGGATATCCCGCATCGAGCATGTCTTGAGCAGTGAGGATGGGGGGGCTAGAGTATTTTTCAGGATGCATGGTTCCCCCTTTTGGGCGTGAGGACAATCAGAGGAAATTCTGCGGCCGGGCGCAATCGGCTCAACTGCCGCTTTAAACGACGCGAAGCCAAGCGCCAGCTCGGATACCGGTTGATCAGTTGGACTTCAAGATGAAGCTGTTGGGCCAGTTGGGTGATGCGGACGGGGGTGAGGAAATTTTTACTTTCTATGCTGTTTGAACGGGTTCCAAACCGTTTTTCAAAGTCAGCTTCACGTTCAGCCACCATTTCCTGCCCTGTTTCACGGTTTTGGTAGATGGGGGTATCGATGACGATAATTTTGCCGTTACCCGTGCAAACTCGCACCGCTTCTTCAAGCGTGTGCAGATAGTCGGCCGAATAGTGGAGCGCTGCGTTGTAGACCACCAAATCGAACTGGTTGTCATCTAACGGGAGACGGTCAAACTCAGCCTGAATGGGTGTAAACTCAGATGGATAATGAGGGTGAACGCCCAACCCATCAAACGAGTTGATGGTCAGATCGACGGCCGCTACGTTATGACCCATCTGCGCTAATTTGTTTGCTAGCCAGCCATTGCCTGCACCCAAGTCTAGGATATTTAAACTCGACCCGTTGAGCGGTTTTAAAGCGACTTCGACCAAAAACTGAAAGCTGACAGCACGTTCGGCCCACATAGCGGCCAAAGGATGCTCGGCCGTTGTGAAAGGCAATTGGTTATAGTCTGCGCTGTTCTCCGTCCGTCCTTCAGCTTCTCGGATCAATTCGTATTCCTCAATAAATCGGTTGTATCGCTCCAGCCTCTCTGGGGCAATCATGCGCCAGATTCCATCGATTTTATGATATTCCTCACCGCTTGTTAGACAAGTTAGCGTCTTGTAATCTTTCGCTTCAAGCGGGTTTTGGGTGATGGGGCTTACAAATTGGAACATGATTAGCTATTCAACTTCATCGTCAAAATAAAAAAATCACCCATCCGATTAAACGGCCACATGTGCGAAACCGCTTCGTCTAGCTGCACCAATCGTTTAAACAGATTTGGGCGGCGTGGGGCGAATGTCTTGTTGTCGGCCGTGGGTGTCACAACCGAAAGCCCTTCAAGGTGAAGGAGTTCAAACTGGGGGCCAAACGCCCGCATCACCTGCTTTGGGGTGAAATACCATGTGCGGAACTGCACCGCTTCGACGTTGGCTACGACCCCGTTTGGGCGCAACCGTCGGGTCGCAACCCGCCAATCCTTTAAAAATAAACTGATTTCCCACGGGCATATCGGGGGCATGATGACCCAAATCGCCAGACCGCCCGGCCGTAAAATTTTGGGCAGATGCTGGGTAACCGGCCGCAAATCTTGAACACAGTTTAGACCGCCAAAATTTGAATAAACTGCATTGAATGGGCCGTTTTGCACTTGGTCTAAAGCGGTGAACGAAAGCCGTTCGGCCGTTAACTTGCCATCTAGCTGGGCCGTTTTAATTTTTGTTTGGATCGCTTCAACCATACCGTCTGACAGATCAGTCGCATGGACCGTATGTCCCAGCCGCACAATGTTCTGCGCATCCAGCCCAGTGCCCGCATTAATCTCTAGCAGGTGGCTATTGGGGGGAATGTGGCGGTTGACGGCCGCATACACCCGCTCCCGCATGCGGGTTAAATTGACATGGTTTTCGCCAAATTCGTCATACACAAACGACTTGCGACTAAACGCTTTTGACACAGATTGGGTATGATCGATCATGTTGGACATTTACGATTTCAGATTTACGATTTTCGATTGGTTTCCGTAGCCAAGGTTATTCGACATGGCGATTTAATCGTCAATCCAAAATCGAAAATCGTCAATCAAACTATTCTTGTTTGCTCGGCAGCGCCGCCTCGGCCAAAGACATGTGAGGCAGCTCGTCTACCCCTTTTTGCGGGATTTTGGCCAGCCGGTTTAATTTGGCTCGCGCCAACGGCAAGGTTGCCATCCGATAACCGATAGCCAGCAGCTCACGGCTGTGTTTCGGCCGCCACTCGGCCGGTTTTAGGGCGATGGCTTTTAGCTGTTCCCAACCTTTGCGGCTGCGAAATTCTTTATGCAACACAACGTGCAGTTGCCGATAAAACTCGGTCACAAAAGGGCCAGAGTACATCATGGCCAAATCGGCCGAGTCGGTCCAATTTTGCTGATCCCCCAGCTGCAGTTTGACGTTTTCATGAAAACGGGTGCCGGGTAATGGATACGAAACCGACATGCCGATGTCGTCTGGCTGGCAGTCCCGCACCATTTGCAATGTTTTTTCAATGTCCTCCCGCGTTTCTCCCGGGTAGCCAAATTGCAAAAAGAAAGCGACTTTAACCCCGGCCGCATGGAGCTGATCGGCCGCTTGATAAATTTGTTCAACCGTGGTTCCCTTATCCATTTTGTTCAAAATGTGTTGCGCACCCGACTCTGCACCCAGCCAGACAATGTCACAGCCCGCTTGAGCCATCGCCGCCACATTGCTGTCTTTATTTTTGCCCACAATTAAGTCTGCACGGCTCAAGCATTTAAACGGCAGCTTGCTGTCTCGCTTTTCGGTTTCGGCCGCGAATTCTTGCCACCAGCCCGGTTTTAACCCCATGATGTCATCGACAAACCAAATATGATCGGGGGCATACGTTTGTTTCAACCAACCCATTTCGGCCGCTACATTGGCCGCTGATCGGGCGTTGTACCGCTGTCCCCAAATCGGCTTGGCGCACCAGTTACAGTGATAGGGGCAGCCTCGGGTGGTGACCATGTTCATCGAAAAATAGCCGTGGTGGGTGAGCCAAATCTGTCTGTATTGGTCAACATTGATCAGATCCCAAGCCGGGAACGGAAGCTCGTCGATATGGCGCATGACCGGCCGACGGCCGTTTTGCACCACTCGGCCGTCGCTTAAATAGGCAAGGCTTTGAATTTCTGCTTTATTTTGCTCAGCATGATCACCAGTGACCATGTTTAACAGCTCAAGCAGCGCTTCCTCTCCTTCTCCTTGAATCACATAATCTGCCCCTGCATTTAAATACAGGCCGGGGTGATCGGTTGCGTCGGAGCCGCACAGCACCACGATTGACCCCGCAGATTTCGCCATGCTGATCATTTCAAGGGCGGCGTCACGCATGTTGAGCAGGCACATTTTAGACAAATAGTTGAAGTTGTCTTCGTAGATCACAGCGATTTTCGGCCGGACCTGTGCAACTTTTTCTCCCCATTCGGCCGTAGATTCAGCCAGCATGCCGTCAAACAGATCCACACTGAAACCGGCCTCACGCACAACGGCGGCCGCAATCATCGTCCCCAACGGGGGATAAGGCTGCATGGCGGCGTAGAGCTTGGGGTCAAAGCGCAAATAATACGACTGGCCAAACAAAACGTCTGTTTTGCTCTCGCTTTCTTGGGCTGGGATGGGGGCTTCTTGGGGGGCAACGGCTGAAAGTTTCTCTAACGTTTTAGCCTGATGGCCGTCAAAATGCCCTTTGCACTGCTCGGCCGAGAAGCTGCTTTCGCTCTGGTCCGCTTTGCTGGCCAGCTTGGTGATTTTGCGCCCCATCTCCCACCGTTCTAACCGATCGCCCAGCCGACCACTCAAGCACCATTCAGCCAGCCGCCAGCGTTTGGCCCGTTGTGCCGGATTGGGATCGGGCGTTGCGTTGGGGAAGAATCGGCCGATCCAGCCGTTCGCCTGCCAAAATCGCTCATACTCATCCCGCCCGACAAGGGGGACCATTTGGCAAATTTCGCGTGCCGTGTATAGGTTTTGGCTGCTAATGGCTAAATTTTGATCGCTTATGAAATAGTTGGGGCAAAGTGAAATACCAAACCAAGCTGCGATTTTGACGATGGCGACGACGAGCAGACGCGCCAGCCACAATCGGCCGGGGGCGGTAATAATAAACAGGTCGATGTCCGCTTGCTCGTCAGGGTTGTTGACGGCCAAAGAGCCGGTGATGGCGACCATGCGCACAAAGGGGAGCCGGCCGATAAACTTGCCCCAGCCGTTGGCTTGGCGCCACAGCGCTCTGGCACGATGGTTTCGTTTAAGGCGAATGTTGAATAGAGACTCCCGGGCGGGGAGTGCGACCCAGCCGGTGGTTTGATCCTCGATTAGCTCTCCGGACGCCACCAGTGCGGATGTGAGTTTGGCGACCGTTGGTTCATCGGCCGAAACAGCGTCGAGAAAGCGGTGAGCTTCTGGTATTGAAAGAGGGTGGTTAAACAGACCGGCGTAGGCGACTGTGCGCAATATCGCTTGGCGCACATAGTTTTCAGGCTCAACATTAGGTTCTTGAACGGTTGGATCTAAAATAATCATAGTCAAATAGTCACTATACAGGTCTGGTTGACTCCCCTCCTATGAGGAGGGGCTGGGGGAGGTGGATTTCCTCCCCATCTCCCATTGGTTGAGAGGTAGAAGGTAGCAAAATAGTGCACCTGTATAGTCACGTCCAATAGTTGTTCTGTCTATATTTGGGTATGCTGAGCGATACCCAGCCTCGTTCTTTTAGCTTTCTTTCTAAACATATCGCATAAACGACAATCGACCGCCTGCATTAATAATTTTGTGACAATTTAGACAGGCGATGTATTTGTTGAGAATTCTAGTAATCTGTTTGAGCCGTGTTGCGTGGCACGTAAGTGTTCTCACTTGAAAAGTTCAACGTTCCACGCAACACGCCGTTGAACACAAATGGGGTGCCTGCCAAATTACACGCTTACGAGAATCCCTGTCGCTAAAAATAGACCGATTAAATTAACTTTTCAAAAAGGTATACGTCAATCTTTTTCAAACTGGATTCAAACCGGTACAATTTAAGTGGATGACGAAATTTTTGGACGAAACCCATCAAGAGGATATTCAACTCATCGGCCGCATCGTGCAGCAAGATGAAGCTGCTCTGCGTCGATTGGTTGAAAAATATAAGAGCCGTTTGATGGGGCTCGCCTTTAAGACCGTTTATTCCAAAGAACTTGCCGAAGAAGTTGTGATGGATGTTTTTGTGCGAGTTTGGGAAAAAGCTGCCCTTTTCAACTCTGAAAAAGGGAATTTGCGGGGATGGCTGTTTCAAATGACCCGTAACCGGGCTATCGATTATCTGCGGAAATCAGGCCGACGGGTTGATGACACGGCCGTAGGCTGGACAGACGTTCATGACAATGTCATCCCTGCAACCGGCGATGATCCTGAAAAACAGGCACAGCAAAAAGATTTGGCCTTAGTTGTACAAACCGCACTCAGCCAGCTTTCTGAAGACCAGCAAAAAGTGATTGGTCTTGCCTATTTTAAGGGGTTAAGTAATAGCCAAATCGCAAATGAAACCGGTATCCCACTGGGAACAGTTAAGACTCGCATTCGACGTGGAATGCTGAAATTAAAAGATTTTTTAAGTGAATCTGATCTCGCTAGATTAACGTAACTTATGCTACAAAAGGAACTCAAGAAAGGAGATTGATTGGTAGCATGGTGGTGCACAACCTGTTCTGGACCGCACCCCAGCGATTTCTAACACAGTTACCAAGTGGCCGTAGGATGTGCCATTTGAAACATATATGGATGATCAAAACGAACTCGAAGACCTGATTGCCAGCTATGCGCTTGGGTCTTTGGATGACAATGAAGTGGCACAAGTCGAAGCCCTTCTAAAAAAATCACAGGTTGCCCGTGATGAATTGGCCAACTTCCAGCAGATTGCTGAGATGTTGGCCGTTAGCACGCCTGCGATGGAACCGTCTGACTCGTTTGAAGATCGTCTTTTTGCGCGCATTAGCCCGGTGGCCGAAGCGGAGCCAACGGCCGCAGTTAAAAGCGAAGCGGCTAACAAAAGACCAACGGTGATGCAACCACCCACGTTTTGGGAACGGGTCTCTGCTTTCTTTGCCCAACCCAGGCTTCAAATGGCTGGTGGATTTGCGATGATGTTTTTGCTTTTCGGCTCCGGCTTTTTGATGATGCAGAACCTTGATATGAATCGCCAGCTAGCTGGTTTTGAGAATGTATTGCCGACGCTTGAGCTGACGGCGGCCGATGCATCTGGTGCAACCGGATTGGTTGTGCTTAGCTCAAATCGGGAACATGGAACGCTTGTTATTGATGGCATGGCTGAAGCACCGGCCGGAAAAGAATACCAGCTGTGGCTGATAAAAGATGATGTGATCGAAGCAGGGCCAACGATCCCGAATCTAAATGCTGAGGGATATGGTTCCCGCTGGGTAAATTCTGAACAGCCGTTGGGCAGCTATGATCGTTTTGTTATCACACTTGAGCCTGAGGGTGGTAGTAATGCACCATCTGGAACACCGGTGCTAAAATGGCCACCGGATCAATAAACTTTTATTGGGGGAAAGATATTTGCCAGCAGATAAACATGTACCGGCGTTAGTCGTAGCTGCTTATAACAGGCCTAACTCATTGAGCCGCGTTTTAGAGTCTTTACGCACAGCACAATATCCTGACGAGGAAATTCCTATAGTCATTTCCGTGGACGGGGGTGGTGAGCACAATGCTGAATTACTAGAAATCGCAACTGATTTTGAATGGCCTTTTGGCCCCAAACGACTTGTCTTTCATAAACAAAATATGGGGCTGTTGAGCCACGTTTTTCTATGCTGTGACTTAACCCAAGTTTATGGCTCTATTGTGTTTCTTGAAGATGATCTTGTGGTGGGGAAGCGGTTTTATACCTATGCACAACAATCTTTAGAGGCTTTTGGCGATGATTCGCGCGTGGCTGGTATCTCACTAAGCGCACTTTGGTTTCACGGATTTAGCCGACTCAGTTTTGAGCCTTATTTAGATGATGGGGACAACTTTTTTGCGCAGGTAGCCTGGTATCAAGGGCAGGTGTACACGGCCGAGCAGTGGCAACAGTTTAAAAGCTGGCTAGACATCGATAGCAATTGGAAAGTGACGGCCGCTGACAATATGCATCCAATGTTTTCGATGTTCCCTCGCACAGACTGGTTCCCGATCAAGACAAAATATTTAGCACAAACCGGCCGATATTATGCGTTTCCTCGCGCCTCGCTTACTGTTAATTTTGGCGAGGTCGGGACCCACTTTAAGCAACCCACCTCTTTTTTCCAAGTGGCTGTTGACCAACATAAAACCAGCTGGCGGTTTCAAGCGCTGGATGACTGTTTAGCCGTTTTTGATTCGTGGCAAGAGATGCTGCCGGATCGCGTTAAGCGGTTGATACCTAGTTTGGCAGAAGTTGACTTTGAAACTGACTTTTATGGGGAAAGGGACCCCGGCCGGGTCGCCGCCGACTATCTGCTGACAACCAAGCTGGTTGAGCATGCGGACCAGCAGTGGGGGCTGACCATGCGGCCGCCAATCGCCAACCTGACTCACGATATCGAGGGAAGTGGGATTAACCTCGCGCAGCCGCAAGCCGTGGACCAATCCCTAAAAGCGATGCTGATAAATGAGTGGCGCCGACACAATTACTACGGTTCCAAATGCACTGGAAGCCGACGCAAACGACTGCGGCTGTGGTTGGGTCGCCGGTTTTCTAAAAAGCGTCTCTAAATTCGGTTACAGCTCGGGGGCCGTTCCGTGCTAATCCTGCGTAGAATTGCTCTTGATCCTGATTGCGATAGTCGAGCCGTTCAACCTTAAACGGGGCCAGTCGTTCTTTGTTTCTGCGCCGGGTTGCGACATCTAAATAATATGCGATCGCATTGTCAACGCTGTTGGCATCTGACCAGTCAGATTTATAGATCGGTATGCCAGAACGATTAAAGATCCAGGTCATGTTCGGCATAGATCCATATCGGCGATGGCAGGCCCCATCGAGCGAATCAAGCATGATCGGCCGGGTAACCCCATAGATGTCGCGTAACTTTAAAGCATGTTCAAACTTTTGCTCCATCGAGAGTAGTGGGGGCATTATTTCTCCCGGATGGGCCTCGTTTGTGTACAAAAAAATCGATCCTACATTGTCGGCCGCATATTTATCTGCAATCCCATTCATGGATGGCGACGCCATCCCACAATACGGTCAGGTAAAGCTCCCAAACTCAACAATCGTATACAAGTTTGCAGACCAAATAGCGCTCAAACTTGTCTCTTCACCTGTTTCTGCATGCCATAACGGAAAGTCAGGGGCTTGCTCGCCTAAGTTTGGGCTTTCGTCAAACCGCATCCAAGGCATAAAATTTTCTGGCACAAATTTGTCGTAGTTATATTTTTCAAGATCTGTTTGGTCAGTCATTGGGTTTCCTTTTTTCCTAGTTGATTATGATCAGCCGGCCGATTTGTCTAGTCTAGCAATAGCTTGATCTATAAACCAACGGTGTGATTGCCAAATCACACCTTCTATCAGGTCCGGCCGTCCCAGCTCATCAAACCCGACCGCCCACTGCGATATGCCATGGGATGCACGCAGCGCCGCAACCAAGTCCCACACCGCTAAAAGGTGAGCGTTTAGCCCAACGGTCTGCTCGTAGATTTGGGTGAGTTCTAACATCGCTTCACGGCCGAAGATAAAGCAGCTGTCAAAACGGGCAATCGCCAGATCGTAATATCGATTCCCCAACGCTGCATCTTCCCAATCGATCACACCCACCAGCCGGTCCCCTTGCCACAGCATATTCCCCGGCCAAAAATCGCCATGAACAAGCACGGGTGGACCCGATTCGGTGGGAGGGAAGCGAGGTTCCAAGTGGTGTCGAATCTCATCTTCATGCGGGTGATTTTTGTTTGGCAACAGGTCAAAAGGCTCTGGGCTTAATTGGGTCGCTTTATTTTTTGGGATGGGAACCGCATGGATCGAGAGTAGCTGCTGGCCGACCGCTTTTCCTTTTGTTCGGGGGTATTCAGCGTCGTATCGGCTTTCTCCTTCGATAAAAGATAGCATCAGGGTGCGTGTCTTCGGATTAAAAGCGAGCGGACGTGCCGCCTGAACCCCGGCCGATTGCAACCATTGCAGTAGCTCGTATTCTTGTTCAATCTTTTTATGGTGGCGCAACACGATTTTGTGCTGCTTGCCATCGGCTAAGCGGAGCGAAACGATCTGCATATCGGCCGAGCTGCCTCCATGTGGCTTGGATGTAGAAATTATTTCTGAGGAGGGAAAGACTGATTGGATGAACTTTTTCATTGAAAATTGTTGATTGCCTATTGAAACTATCTACACAACACTTAGTACATTGTCCCAGAAGTAATGAAAGCATTTTAAATGCGAGACCACCCTTCGACAAGCTCAGGGCTCCGCCGTTAAAGGGTAGACTGAGCTTGTCGAAGTCGAGGTTACAATCTGCGAAGACTTCTGGGACAGTGTACTTACTCGCAGGATCAATCCTGCGGTTAAAATAAGAAGCCCGATCAATCGGGCTATAGCGAACATTTTAACCTGATTGATCAGGTTTCTTGTCTTAAGCGAGGGCTTGAGCCCTCGGTAACATGTTAACCTGTTGAATTCTACAAAAAAGTCAATTTTTAAGGATAAACGAGGTTGACAGAGGTAGCATTTTGCCCAAACCAACCAACCACACGATAATTGGATTTTAAAAACACATCTTAAACAAGAGAGACAAAAAATGACCATCGCATTAATTACGGGAGCAAATCGCGGAATCGGGCTAGAAATGGCAAAGCAGCTGGTAGCGGCCGGAACAAAAGTTTTTGCCACTTGCCGCCTGCCAGAGCAAGCCTCAGCGCTAAACGACTTGGCCACTCAAAACAGCAGCCTTGTCACTGTTATCCAGCTTGATGTGATTAACGATATGTCTGTCCATGCGGCCGCCCAAGCGGTTGCGGCCGAAACCGATCATATCGACGTGCTGATCAACAACGCTGGGGTAAATTTCAGAGATAATTTTGAAGAATTTAATTCAGACGAATTTTTATTGTCCCTAAACGCAAATGGAGTAGGGGCGATGCGGGTGGTGCGTCAGTTTATCGATCTGTTGCGCAAGGCTGACTCTGCCAAAGTGGTCAATATCTCTTCTCAATTGGGATCGATAACGGCCCAACGGCCAAACTTTGGCTCTTATGCGTATAACTCCAGCAAAGCGGTGATGAATATGATCACCCGTCACCTATCTTTTGATCTTGAAAAAGATGGCATTATCACCATCTCGATGCATCCGGGCTGGGTACAAACAGATATGGGTGGCCCCAATGCGGCCGTGACCCCGCCTAACTCGGCGGCCGGCATTTTAAAAGTAACGGCCGGGTTAACGGCCGAAGATAATGGAAAGTTCTACATTTACAATGGCGAAATTCACCCTTGGTAATTGCGCCTAAATTAATCGGAGGTAGTCGATAAGATGGCAGATAAAACGACAAGCAACAGAAACGAAGGGGATGGAGCATTTGTCGCGGGGAATGTGAGCGCCGGTGGCGATATTGTGTTTGGGAATCAAACCATCAATCAAATATTGCAAGATGACACGATTACAAACGAGGCTACGCTGGTTGCTTATTTAAAAAAGGCGGCCGAAAAAGCGACCCCGCCTGCCGACGTCCCTGAACGGGCAAAAGCCCATATCGAGCGCTTGTGGAAAATCCCATTTTTTGGCCATCTTAGCGACGAATCGAGCATCCATACAACCCCTTTGTGGCCCCTTGTGCGGGACCGTTTTGAGGTGGCGCAAAAAAGCGAACTGCCTCAGGTTATTTTGCTCATGGCTAACGCAGGGATGGGTAAAACCGGTGCGCTCAGTATTTTGATGGATGCCCGGGCTAGGTTAACGCTGGTCAATCGGGCTAAAGCGGAATCAACCAAAACTGATTTTAGTGCGGACCGGACCTTTATTATTCCGATTGTCTTAGATCTTGAAGAGCTGATCGATACCGATTTGTCTATAAACGATCTAATTTCTGACTCGATCAAAAAGATAGTTTCGGGCGAAAGAGTTGATGACTACAACCCGATCACCAAGAGCGAAGTTGAAGATTTTTTGGAGCAGTTTTCCTGCATGTTCTTGGTAGACAATCTAGATTTGATTTTAATGAAGTCAGAGACTGACTTGCTCAAATTGGTGCGTCAGTTTATCCAAAATAATCAGGGACATCAGTTTGTGGTTGCTTGCCGGCCGACTCTTTATCGTGGCCAATTGGGCCGGTACGACCGCATCTACCTGCATGAACTGCGCAACAAAGATGTTCGGAAAGTGCTCAAAGGGTCAAAGTATGAGCGTTTGCGCGGCCCCATTCGGTCGTTGGCTCGTAATCGATCCCATTTAGAGATGATTTTAGAAGCGCCAACCGGCCGTCGATCAGAAGGATATCCCCCAATTAGCAAAGGGCATTTGGTGCAATATGCTGAACAGAAAAAGCTCGACAGCATTTTTTCGGCCGACGGGGACGGGGGGCGCCACATCGATATTGAAGTGGCAGAAGAAGTGCTGCGCCGACTGGCATTTGAAATGAGCAAAAGCGCCCATGGCACCTGCTCGGACATGCAGGCCAAAGCGATTGTGACTGACTTTTTGCAACAGTGGAATGAGCCGTACAGTTGGCGCAAAGTGATGAACGAGCTGCGCGGGGCCAAACTGCTCAAACGGTCCGGCCGCCGTAATTGGATTTTTGCCAATCGCAAAACTGAATCATATTTTGCGGCCGCCTATCTAACCGAAAACTTTAATTTGATAGATGGGAACTTGGATCAATTGGTGATGCCGCGAGGGAATGAGACGCTTGAAATCCTAACAGGGCTCATTTCAAAGCCTGACCACCTCATCGATAAATTGATGGATGACGGCCATGTGTTTACAGCCGCCCATTGTGGCCAATTTGCGGCCGATGACCTTGAACCCAGCACCATCGACAAACTGTTTCGTGGTTTGATGGATGTCATGAAAGGGGAGCACTCAACCCGGCGCGTTGAAGTCGCCCTTTTGTTAGGGGAAAGCGGTCATTCCGGTGCGATACGGGCCTTGGTTCACCTGTTGGTGAAAGAGCATAGCAGTTTGGTGGTTAAAGCGATCGCTTTGGCATTGTGGGCCTGTGTGTTGCAAAACGACTACGAAGAATTTGACAAAATCTTGCATCGAGAAGTTCGTGCTCTGGAGCACAGCGCCTATTTTGAGGCGGAAGAGCTGCCCGACCCAGATTTGCTTTTAGAAGTGCTGCACGTATTTGATCCAACGGGGCATTCCGAGGTCGATTTAGCCGCACAATATGAGCGGTTGATCTACTTGGTTCAATATCCAGAATCGCACCGCTTGATTCGCGGTTTGGCCGGTTTTGGGCTGGGGCTGATGGCTGATAGCCGGATGCAGTCGATTCGTAACGACGAGGAGTCTGCTACAGACTCTGAGAAGATCGATGAGCTACTTGAAACGGCTCGGCAAAAGCTGCTTGAGTTTATGGAAGTTGGCTATGGTGAAAAGTCGGCCGATAACCTGTTTGTTGCTTGGTGTTGTGCCGATGCATTGACGAAAATCGATCACAACCAAGTGTTGACCACGTCGATCCGCATGGTTAAAGCGCATAAAAGCTGTGAGGAAAATGCTGATCCGCAGACACGGGCGCAAGCGATCTACATTATCGGTTTACTCGGCCGACGTACGGCCCACAAGCATGAACTGGCCGCTAAGACGTTGGTTGATTTGCTCAACGAAGAGTTTTCTCCATTTAATATCAAATCATTTGGCTATGCGGCTCAGGCGGTTGCTAGGCTATGGATCGAAGCACCCAAACTGGCGGAAGATCACGATGAGGATGATCCTCAACAGCCGGAGGCTCCACAGGATACTGATACGGTTCGCCGTATGAACGCGGCGCAGAATTTATTCGCCTGTCGTGACAAGCTGGAAGAGATCATGGATGACACCAATGATAGTTGGCTCCAACGTAAGATATCTGAGGCTTTGGGAGAAATTGGGACCAAAGATGCGCTTGATCTGCTCAACCAGCAGTTGGACCGCGAGGAATCGCGCATTCGATCATTGCAACGGGCGATTGAGCGGCTGAATGAACGGATAAACGAGTGAGATAAATTTTTCAGTAGGTACCCCAATGTGCATTAAAAGGGGTGTTGCGTGGAACATAAAGGCTCTCATTTGATAGATTCTACGTTCCACGCAACACGCAACACGATTGAATTTTAAAGGATCAAGGGGCTGCTCAATAAATCCTGTGTTTCAAGAAATTCGGGGATAGAGTGTTTAATCGAAAAAGGAAGAAAACATGTATAACGCAGTTGCACGGATATTAAAAAACTCCCGAGAGCAGGTCCATGGGCGTGTTCAAGATTTGACCCCAGAACAATGGATGGCAATCCCGGCCGGACATGACAACAACATCGCCTGGAACGTGGGGCATTTGATTTGGGCACAAGCCGGTTTGTGCTACGGGCATACAAATTTGCAGATGCCCATCGACCGGGCACCCTACACCAAACTGTATGGGATTGGAACATCGCCCGCGACGTGGGACAGTAACCCAGACCCGGCCGAACTCATGAAGGTGTTTATGTGGCAAGCGGACAAGATGCTGGAAGATGCTGCGGCCGGATTGTTTGAGTCGGCCGTTTATGAGCCTTGGACACTTGGCTCAGGGCTACATTTGGGTACGCTGCTCGATATGCAAATTTACAACGCAACTCACGAAGGGGAACATCGGGGGATGATTATGGCGCTTAGGAATCACATTTGATCATAGATTTTTTAACACAGTTAGATTGGGGGCAATTGTTTCTGATTGGCCTTATTTTGCTCTTGTCCACATTTGTGGTTCGTGTGTCTGGTTTTGGGGGATCGCTTGTCGCCATTCCACTTTTAGCCCCTCTTATCGGATTAGGCGCTGCACCACCGCTGATGAACCTGTTTGGGGCGACTAATTTCACAACCGTCGTGATTCAAAAGTGGCAGCAACTCACGTTTAAAGATGTTTGGCGTTTGGCTCTGATGAACGTGCTCATCACCCCCATCGGCATTTATACGTTAAATTTTGTCAGCGAAAACTTCTTAAGGATTTTTCTCGGCCTGGTGTGTATCAGCTATGCAGGTTTGCGTATGCTCAATGTTCCGTTTCCCAAGCTCGAACGGCCGATCTGGCAGTTAGTCTACGGCTTTATTTCAGGCATCTTTTCCGGCACATTTGGTGTGGGGGGCGTTCCGGCCGTTTTGTATGCTGATACTCAGCCATGGGAGCCAGAGCGGTTCCGGCTCAACATGTTTAGCTTTTTCGCTGTAACAACCTATGTCAACATTGTCACCCGATTTTTGGCCGGGCAGTATAACTGGCAAATTATCACCTACTGGGTGGCGTCGCTCCCGTTTTTGTTTTTGGGATTATGGCTGGGTGAACGGGCGAGTCAGCGTGTGAACCCCAATCAATTTAAATGGCTGGTGCTGATTTTGCTGGTGGTGTTGGGTGGCCGTTTGATCTATTCCGTTGTGGGATAATGGCCGTGCTTGCGCAAAATGCGTTCAAGCGATGCAAATCCACGCTCTAGATCTTCGATGCGGCCGATTGAAACCCGCAGATGGCCCGGTAGCCCAAATACTGTGGTATCGCGCAAAATCACGTTGTCTTCTAACGCCTCAGCCACAATCGTTTCGGCCGGGATCGGTAAATTTTTAAGCGTGACAAACAGCGCTTGGGTCGGAATATACTCCAATCCCAACCGATCAAACTGTTCGTACATATAGGCACGGCCCGCTTTAGCCATTTCAACCGTATCAACCACATGCGCCTCATCACTCAGCGCAGCGGCCGCCCCGTGATACATCATCAAGCCAGATTCATACACCTGCCGGATCGCTTTAACCGGCGCGATCCGCTCTGCACTGCCAAACCCAAATCCCGCTTTTAAACTGGCTAAGCCATACAGTTTTGAAAACGTGCGGGTCATAATGACAGGATAACTGGCGTTCACAAACTCCATCATGTTTGGATACTCAGGATCGTCTGCAAAATCGACGTAGGCCTCATCGACAACAACCGTGACATGCTTGGGCGTTCTGTCTAAAATGTCTTGCATTTCAGCTTTATTCAGGATGATGCCGGTCGGGTTGTTCGGGTTACACAGGAAAAGGAGCTTGGTTCTAGGAGTAATGGCGGCTAGCATCGCTTCAATATCGATCTGATAATCTGGCCGAACCGGAATCTCAATCGCTTTGGCTCTAAAGTCGGCCACAACCCGCTTGTACAGCGGAAAGGTAGCCGTTGCCATCACGACCTCATCATCCCGCTCCAAATACGCCTGCATAATGACGCCCAACACATCGCCCGAACCGTTGCCCAGCACAATTTGATCGGCCGTAATCCCTTGCCCGATATGGGCAACCAGCTTTTCTGTCAAAGCTGCATCTTCAGTTACCGGGTAGATGTGCATCCGTTGAACCCAATCTTGCACCGCTTCCAGCGCTTTGGGAGAAGGTCCTAATAAATTTTCGTTCGACCCTAGTCTGGCCGGTTCTGATTGATGGGGCGTTGACATGCTATTTCATCCTTATTTGATCATTCTGGCTATCAATTGCGGGAATGATACCTGATCAAACAGAGGATGCCAGCCTATAACCTAAAGAGTATTAGAGTTGTTGAATGTGACCTTCTGTTTCGGTTAGTCTTCTGGTATATGGCTCAATGGAAAGCAACATTTCTGCACTCTATTCATGACATCCCTGCGGCCGACTGGGCGGAACTTGTGGGAGATGATTATCCTTTTCTCAATCACGCTTTTTTGGCCGCACTTGAAGATAGTGAAAGTGTGTCGAAGAAAAGCGGATGGGTGCCCAACCACATGGCGGTCCATGATTCATCCGGCAAGCTCGTGGCAGCCCTACCCGCATATTTAAAAGATAATTCGTATGGAGAATATGTTTTTGATTGGTCTTGGGCCCATGCGTATCAGCAAAATCGGATCGCTTATTACCCTAAACTTTTAACCGCTATCCCGTTTACCCCATGCACAGGGCCAAGGCTCTGCGTGTCTAAATCGCAAACGGCCGATCGCATCGACCTTTATCGCTTTTGTGTTGATCAGATCATCAATCATTGCATGCTGCGCAGATTGTCTTCCTGGCATTTGCTGTTTCCAGAAGAAGGACAAAACCCTGAGGTGGAGCAGGTGTTTAACGAGCGATTGCTCAAGCGTTCAGGTTCCCAGTTCCATTGGTATAACAAAAACTATCAAACGTTTGATGACTATTTGGGCGCGATGAAGGCCCGCAAGCGAAACTCTGTGCGCAAAGAACGGAAACGGGTTCAAGACCAGGGGATTGAGTTTGTGCGGCTGACCGGCCGCCAAATGTCGGCCGAGCTTGTTGACGACTTTTATGTCTTTTATCACGCGACCTACATGAAGCGGGGGATGTACGGCTATCTAAATCGGGAGTTCTTTGAGCAGTTGGTCGCGACAATGTCCCAAAACCTGCTGTTTGTGTTTGCCCAAAAAGATGGGGCCAGAATTGCTTGCGCTATGTTTTTTGTCGGTTCAGATACGCTTTTCGGCCGCTACTGGGGCTGCTTAGATGAGTACGATCAGCTGCATTTTGAAACCTGCTACTACCAAGGGATCGATTTTTGTATCGAAGAAGGGTTGGTTCACTTTGATTCTGGGGCGCAAGGGGAGCATAAAATTCAGCGTGGATTTGAACCGATTGAAACCAATTCATGGCATTGGATCGCCCATCCTGGCTTTTCAGAAGCGATTGAAGACTTTGTGAATCAAGAACGGCCGGATGTACGAGCCTACATTCAGGATGCTGCACGGTATCTCCCATTTAAAGCTCCTGAAATGGAGTAGTTTTACCTCTTTATCCTAACCCGAAATTTTTCTAACCTTTTTGGTGATGGCATTTCTACTTACTTAGCTAATAGATTGGTCCTATGACTATGATACAGATAGCGAAATAGTACAGGTTATGTTAACTATTTTACAGGGTATCGTCAGGTTGAGCGTAAGATTTAGATGCTTAAATTATTAAGCCAAGCCCCTCCCCTTCTTGGCCATCAATATCTTAACTTATTTGTAGTTTTTCAACCCTTTTTTGCAGCCGATTGCAGACCTATGTGGTTAGTTTTATGCCCGAAAAAGATGAAGTGCACATCAGGAATTTTCTAAAAGAAGCAAAATGAAAAAGTCTATCCCATTTTATTTAGGACTCGCAGTTGCCGGAATGGTAATTCTCACAAGTTGTATTGGATTTCAAATCCTCGCAACGAGCTTATTAGTCCTACCACAGTAGATCAAACAGCTTAAGCAAAAATATTTAAAAAAAAGAGGCTCGGTTGTCAATTTCTGACAACCGAGCCTCTTTTTTTTGTCAAAATCTGATAACTTGAGTAAATTTTAGTTACTTTCGAGTAACTTTGGTTATCCAGCCCAAATATTTGTTTGTCCTTAACAAATTGTTCAAGGTGTAATTCTTGCACAAAATACGGGTTGTGATATTGTTCAAATTCGATAGTTTGATGGACATAACATCAAAATTTTAGACCAATAAGTTGAAGGGGAAGATGGAAAATATTAACAATCCGATCCTGAGTGTTGAAGGCGTGGAGCTTTCGTTTGGTGCAAATCGTGTACTAAAGAATATAAGCTTCGACGTTCAACCCGGTGAAATTCGTGCGATTATCGGCCCGAACGGTGCTGGTAAGACATCTATGCTTAATTGCATGAGTGGATTTTATCGGCCGCAGAAAGGGCAAATTATGTTTGCTGGGCAAGACGTGACCAAAACGCCGCCCCATAACATCGCCTCTCTCGGCATGGCACGTACATTTCAGAACATTGCACTTTATACAGGCTTGAGTACGCTAGACAATTTAATGGCGGCTCGGCACATTCATATGAAGCAACGCAGCCTCGCGTCAATGCTTTATTGGGGAACTGCGCAAAGAGAGGAGATCGAGCATAGGGAGTTTGTCGAAGAAATCATCGACTTTTTAGAAATTGAACAGATTCGTAAAGCGGTTGTCGGGGCTTTACCCTATGGCTTGCGTAAACGGGTTGAGTTGGGTCGAGCATTGGCACTAGAGCCTGACCTGCTTCTTTTAGATGAGCCCATGGCCGGTATGAATGCCGAAGAAAAAGAAGACATGGCCCGCTTTGTTCTTGATATCCATGAGCGACGAGGGGTAACCGTTGTGCTCATCGAGCATGATATGGGACTTGTGATGGATATTTCTGACCGAATTGTTGTGATCGACTTTGGGGAGAAAATCGCGGATGGAAGCCCAGAAGAGATCAAGAACGATGAAAAAGTAATTGCAGCTTACTTGGGACAGGAGGAGTAGAAACAATGAGACAACCTGAAACACTTCCTCAATACTTTTTACAGCGGGTAGAAATGTATGACTACCCCAAAGAAGCGATTCGCCAGAAAGAATTTGGTATTTGGCGTACTTGGACTTGGAAAGAGTCATACGACATGGTCCGCGCCTTCTCTCTAGGTTTGATAGAGCTGGGCTTAAAGCGTGGCGAACATGTTTGCTCCGTTGGCGACAACGACCGCGAATACTTGTGGGCCGTGCTAGGTGTGCAAGTCGCTGGTGCAGGTATCACTGGGCTGTTCACCGATGCGATCGCCAGCGAGATGGAATACATCATCAACCATTCTGACTCAACTTTTGTTTTGGCTCAAGACCAAGAGCAATGCGACAAGATGCTTGAGATCAAAGACCAACTGCCTAAGGTTCGCCGAGTAATCTATTGGGATGACCGTGGTCTTTGGAATTTAGACGATGAGTGGCTTATTTCTTTTGACGAGGTTTGCGAGATCGGCCGGGCCGCTCTACCAAACAATCCCACAAGATTTGAGGATGAAATTTGGAAAGCGGTTAAAGACGACGTTGCTTTGATTTCGTACACCTCTGGAACCACTGGGTTGCCAAAAGGGGTGATGTTATCGCATGAAAACCTGATTGAGGTGGTTAAACGAGGAGCAGAACTCGACGTTCGCTACGATACCGATAACCATCTTTCTTTTGCACCGTTAGGCTGGATCGTTGAATACGCTCTTGGCTTTGCTCCTCATGTAATCTTTGGAATCATCATGAATTTCCCTGAAGAGCCAGAAACGGTTCGGGAAAATATTCGTGAGATCGCCCCTGAAGTACTTTTCTATAACGCTCGCCTGTGGGACCAGCTGTTAGGTTTGGTTCAAGTGCGCATGAACGACGCAACGGCCCTCAATCGTTGGCTTTATAAAACATTTTTGCCGGTTGGATACCAGATGGCGGATGCACGGCTGAAGGGGAAAAACCCTGGAGTTGGGGTGCGAATTGCGAACGCAATTGGCGATGCCCTCGTTTTCCGGCCGCTGCGCGATCAGCTTGGCATGATCAACGTACGCAGTGCGATCACGGCCGGTACCGTGCTTAGCCCCGATCACATGAAGTGGTTCCATGCGATTGGAATCAACCTAAAGCAGATCTACGGTTCAACAGAAGTCTGTGGCGGCAACATTGGCCATTATGACAACGACATTAAAGTAGCAAGTGTGGGTAAGCCATTCCCCGGCTTAAAAATGCGGGTCACCGATGAAGGGGAAATCCACATTGGTGGTGCGGCCGTGATGAAGGGGTACTACAAAAACCCTGAAAAAACGGCCGAAGACATCGTCGTTGAATCAGACGGCACACGCTGGTTTAAAACTGGGGATGCCGGTTACATCGATGAAGATGGCCATTTGATCTTCCAAGATCGTTTAAAAAACATGCTCCGTTTGGCAACGGGTGAATCCTTCTCGCCACAGTTTATCGAAGGGCGTTTGAAATTTAGCCCGTACATTCGTGACGTCATGGCGATTGGAGACGATACTCGTGAGTTTGTCACAGCCCTCATCATTATGGACTTTGGCAACGTGTCTCACTGGGCTGAAAAACAAGGGCTTGGGTTTACAACCTTTACCGACTTGTCCCAGAAATCAGAGGTCTACGACATCGTTTACGATGCTGTACATGAAGTAAATAAAACGCTTGATGACGGTGCTGAAATTCGCAAGTTTGTGCTGATGCACAAAGAATTTGACGCTGATGAAGCTGAAATGACCCGTTCGCGTAAGCTGAAACGGAATGTACTGGCCGATAAATACGGCGAAATTATTGAAGCGATGTACGCTGGAAAAGACGAGGTCAACGTTAAGGCCCAAGTTGTTTACCAAGATGGTAGCGAAAGCGTTATTGAAACCGACGTTCGCATCATGAGCGCATAAGTTTAGGAGTCTAAAAACACTATGAATTGGCAATTAGTTCCCCAGAAATTTATCGATGGGACGTTACAAGGCGGGGTTTTGGCCCTAATCGCCATTGGTATCGTACTCATCTACCGCTCGTCTGAAATTTTCAACTTTGCTCAAGGGCATATGTTGATGGTAGGCGCGTATCTCACTTGGATGTTTGCGGAAGTAACCCGTAACTTTACAGACAATAAGACAGTTATACTCATCGTGGCAATATCATTAGCCGTTATAAGCGCAGTTGCTCTTGGGTTTCTCATTGAGCGATTTGCACTAAGGCCCATGACTGGACAGCCATTACTCTCAATTATCTTGATGACGCTTGGGTTGTCTCAATTATTTGAGGGTATTATTGCCCTAGGGTTTGGTGTAGAGCCATTGCAAAATTTTCCATCAGTGTACTCATCGGCCGATAGTTGGATTCGAGAAATTCCTGCAAGAGCTGATGGAACCCCAATAGTATTTCTCAACCAACTTGTAGTGCCGAAAGCACGCTTTTTGGCATTTGTTATCGCCTTGGCATCATGTCTCGCCCTGATTCTTTATTTCCGTTATACCGATACAGGTCTATCGATGCGGGCAACCTCAGAGAATCATGAGTTGGCACGTTCCGTGGGAATCCGTGTACCACGTGTCTTTGGCCTATCTTGGGCAATTGCTGGGATTATCGCGACTCTCGGAGGCATCTTATTGGCTTCTATCTCAGGTGTAAGCACTAGTTTGGCACTTGTAGCTTTAGCAGCTTTTCCAGCAATTCTCCTAGGCGGTCTCGAATCATTTGCAGGCGCGATGCTGGGTGGCGTAATCATTGGCCTATCCCAAGCATTGGTTCAGGCTTCTGCTGTACCTGTTGTTCGAAATAGCTTTGACATAGCCCCATATATTTTACTGTTGGTGGTACTCGTTTTCATTCCTGAAGGTCTCTTCGGTGAAAAACGCATTGAACGGATCTAGAACTACGTCAATCTTGAATTGACGGAAAATGAAGTCAAGAATGACGTAGCTTTAAGTGTTTTGAGAAAATAAAAACCGACAAAAAACACTGGATTAAAAGGAAAAAACAGATATGGCAGCATTAAGACCAGCTGGCGATTACGATGAATCGTATATAAGGGACATGTCGTTCCTGCGCCGCCCATGGATGAATTGGTTCACCTGGGGTGTCGTTTTAATTGTATTACTTCTTCCATTTTTGGAAATTTGGGGCTTAATTTCAAGCGCTAATCCTAGCTATGCTCGATACACATGGTGGATGAATATTTTGAACCGGATCGCGTATACGATTGTAGCGCTCCAAGGGCTTAATATTCTGACCGGTTTAACTGGGCAAATCTCGCTGGGGCAAGCAGCGTTTATGTTAGTAGGTGGCTATATCAGTGCATTAGCCATGACCTACTGGGGACTACCCATCATTTTAACCATACCATTGGCGGCTGTGGGTACAGGGGCAATTGGATTGCTTTTTGGCCTGCCATCTTTACGGGTTAAAGGGTTTTACTTGGCGATGGCAACCTTGGCCGCCCAATTTATCATTCCATGGCTTTCTCGAAACCTGTGGAAAGATTACTTAGGCGGAACCAATGGTTCGATTGTCGCCCCGGTTCCAACTATTTTCGGTTACGAGTTTAGCGGTTCTACAAACATGTTTATCATTTCGTTTATAACGCTTGTGATTACGTCTGTTTTGTTTAACAACATGATCCGTACAAAACTCGGCCGGGCGTTTGTTTCTGTACGGGATAATGACCTAGCGGCCGAGCTGTTGGGCGTGAACCTGTTTAGCTACAAGTTAAAAGCATTTTATTTGGCGGCCGCTTTTGCCGGTATCGCTGGTGCACTGCGGGCTCATACAGAGCGGGGTATCGGAACCGAGTTTAACTACACGCTTGATATTTCTGTTTTGTTTTTAGGCATGTTGGTTATCGGCGGGATGGGGACCAATCTTGGCCCATTCTTGGGCGCTATTTTTGTGATCCTTCTTGATGAAGGGGCGATTATTTTGGGCGAAACGATTGCTCATGCCTTCCCTGATCAAGCGGGTGCGCTACAAACATCTTTCCGGCCGATTGTGTTCGGTGTGACACTGATCATCTTCTTGATCTTTGAACCACGCGGATTGGCACATCGCTGGTATTTGTTTAAAGCGGCTTGGCGACTAAGACCGTTTGCTAGATAAACTGAACCCCAATTTTTCTAATTGGGTCATCATACCTGAGCCTATGCTTGTTTGATAATCCATTCTTTATATCTCTATGGAGGAGACACGAATGAAAAAACAAAAATTTAATTGGTTAGTTGGTGCCATGCTAATTCTGGCACTAGCCTTAGCTGCATGTGGTGGCAGCGCTCCAGCTGATGAAGGTGGAGGCGGTGACACTGCAGATTCAGGTGACTCTGGTAGCACCGAATCTGGTAGCGATAGCGCAGACTCTGGCGATGCTGGCGGAGATGAAAGCGCCGCTGCTGGTCAATCAATCTGGGTTCTTTTGCCAGACTCTGCTTCATCGGCCCGTTGGGAAACTGACGACCGCCGATTCTTTGAAGAAGCGTTTGACGCGGCCGGTGTTGACTACAACATCGTCAACGCTGAAGGTGATGCTTCGACTCAACAAACACAGGCAGAACAGGCTATCACGGCCGGTGCTGGTGTGATTTTGATTGTGAACCTAGATTCTGGTTCAGCTGCAGCAATCATCGAAAATGCTCGCTCTGCGGGTGTAAAAGTTGTTGACTACGACCGTTTGACTGTTGAAGGTCCCGGTGCAGACGTGTACGTATCATTCGATAACGTAAGCGTTGGTGCCACAATGGGTGAGACACTTGAACCACTCATCAACGACTTGGATGATCCACAAGTTGCCTTCTTAAATGGTGGGCCAACCGATAACAACGCTACTTTATTCCGTGACGGATATGCAGGCGTTGCCCAACCTTACTTTGACAGTGGGGATTGGACCTTGGTTGATGATCAATGGGTTCCTGGTTGGGATAACCAAGAAGCTTTGGTTGTTTTCGAGCAGATGCTAACTGCGGCCGACAACAACATCAATGCGGTATTTGCTGCAAATGATGGATTGGCCGGTGCAGTTGTGCAAGCACTCATCAATGCCGGAATTGACCCAACAACCGTGCCAGTTTCTGGTCAAGATGCAACCGTCGGTGGTATGCAACAAGTTTTGGCTGGTAATCAATCGATGTCAGTTTATAAACCGATTAAAGCCGAGGCAGCGGCGGCTGCTGAAGCTGCAATTGCGCTTTTAAACGGAGACGACATCACTGAACTGACCGGTGGAGTGACCCTTAACAACGGAACAAACGACATTCCATTCTTGGCCCTTGATGTAATTGGTGTAACCAAAGACAACATGGCTGAAACCGTTATCGCTGACGGTTTCCGTACCTGGGAAGAAATCTGTGTAGGTGATTTTGCTCAATTCTGCCCAGATGCTGATGCAGGTGGCGCGATGGCTTCTGACGGTGGCGACATGAAAGTATGTCAAGTGACCGACGTAGGTGGTATCGATGACAAATCGTTCAACGCAACCGCAT
>JAHDEN010000034.1 GCA_020628815.1 Chloroflexota bacterium
CAAGCAACTGACATTCTAAACACCCAAATCGCTGGTGGTAACTCTCCAGACATCATTGGACCTGTTGGTGTAGCCGGCCGTGCTGCATTCACCGATGCTATTTTAGACTTGCGTCCTTTAATGGAAGCAAACAACTATGACGTAAGTGACTTTGACCCAGCGATGGTTGACTTCTACGAACTAGAAAATCGTGGTCAAGTTGGTCTTCCATTTGGAATCTTCCCATCTTACATCTACGTTAACCTCGACCTGTTTGATGAAGCTGGTCTTGAGTACCCACCACAAGAATATGGCCAACCATACATCCTTGACGGTGAGGAAGTACCTTGGGATATGAACACCGTTCGTGAAATTGGGTTGTTGTTAACCGTTGATGAAAACGGTAATGACTCAACCATGGACGGATTTGATCCAGAAGCGATTGTGCAGTTTGGCTACGGTGTAGTTTGGGCTGACGTTCGCGGTCAAGCGACTCTATTCGGTGCTGACTCGTTCCACGATGGCGCTGGTGGCGCAGTAGTTCCAGATAACTGGGCAGAAGCGATGGAGTGGTATCACGATGCAATGTGGGAAGACGTGTTTATGCCAAATGGTGCATATGCAGGTTCTGACCTATTGAATGGTGGTAACTTGTTTGAGTCCGGCAACATTGCTATGTCGCACGTTCACCTCTGGTACGCGACCTGCTGTTTAGGTGGCTTAGAAGCGAACTGGGACTTGGCAGTAATGCCAGCAGCTCTAGATGGTTCCATTACCGCTAAAATGCACGCTGACACCTTCGCAATCCTTGAAGGTAGCGATAACCCAGATGCTGCATTTGAAGTAATGAGCTACTTGATTGATGACGCAGCGGACACGTTGACCCAGCTATATGGTGGTTTGCCAGCACGTTTGTCTTTGCAATCAGCTTATTTCGATAAACTGGATGCAGATCAATTTGCCGGTAAAGACATCAACTGGGATGTTGTCACCGCTTCAATGGCTTATCCTGACAACCCGAATCATGAAGAAGGGTATCCAAACGAGCTTCAATCTCGTGATGCTCTGGCTGCATTTTCTGAGCAGATGAACAACAATCCTGATTTTGATGTTGCTGCAGGTTTAGAAGAATTGCGCGCGAATCTCGAAGAGATTTTCAACCAATAGTTCTTTCTCCTTGAATTACACCCCCGTCATTATGGCGGGGGTGTATTAAACTAAACTCAAAAATTGAGGCCTGTGGAAATTAGATTATCAGAACATTCCCACAGGTTAATTACGCGGAAGAGACGTTACAACAGTGCGTCTTGCGATTTGAAAACACAAAGAGGTTGAAATGAGTTTCGTCGATGAGGTAACAAGTGCCAGAAAGTCTCGCAGATTGCGCTGGCGTGACATGTCTAACTTAAAAAAATATGAAGCGAAGTGGGGCTACATTTTTATTAGTATTTGGATCGTCGGATTTTTGGCTTTTTATCTGATCCCAATGGTTGCCTCATTTGGTTTTTCAGTCTTAGATTTCCAGCTGGCTAAGCCAGATGATATTCAGTTTGTAGGGCTTGAAAATTGGCGGCGAATGCTGTTTGAAGATGACTTAGTTTGGCTATCGATGCGGGTCACCTTTGTATTTGCGCTGATTACATTGCCCATTGGGCTTATTGTGGCATTGGGGCTTGCCATCCTTTTAAATTCTGAGTTCTTAGTCGGCCGGGATTTATTTAGAACGCTATTTTATATGCCCTCGATGGTGCCTTTGATTGCGGCTCTCTTTATTTGGAGCGGTGTTTTAAATTCTCAATCAGGCTGGTTAAACCGTTTGATTGAATTTACAACGGGATACCCGGCCGTGGGTCTGAACGGGCTACGCTGGCTTGATGACCCCAGCTTAATTTATATCGCCTATACATACATAGGCATTTGGGGAGTGGGGAACGCTATCATTATTAATTTGGCTGGCTTGCAAAGTGTACCTACAGACCTGTATGAAGCTGCTCGTGTGGATGGAGCCAACTGGTTCCGTCGCCTGTGGAGTATCACCATTCCAATGGTGACACCGGTAATTTTCTACAATTTGGTTTTGGGATTGGTTGGTTTACTCCAATATTTTATCGTTCCATATATTTTGAACGGTGGTAACGGATACCCAGAAAACACAACACGATTCTACATGATCCACTTCTTTACCAACGCATTTGGCTACGCCGATATGGGGTATGGAGCGGCCTTGGCTTGGCTGATGTTTATTGTTGGAATGTTGCTAACCCTTGCCTTATTTGCATCAGCCCGTTACTGGGTGTATTACGAAGCTGAAAGCAGCTAGGAGGAGACCGTTATGACTACTACTTTATTATCTGAACAAAGTGCGGAAACGCTTGAGCGTGTAGCCGCAAACACGGCCCGTCGTAAACAAAGAGAATGGTTGGTTAAGTTTGGGGTTACATCCTTGGCGGTTTTACTGCTTTCATTGTGGGTGATGCCCTTGTTTTATGGCGTTGTGACTTCGCTTAAAACTAAAGAGCAAATTGCTGACCCTAAAGCTTCGATCCTTCCAGCGGCAGCGATTACGGTTGAATTTGAAGGAAAAGAGTACGATGTGTATTCAGTTCCGTTTGAAGATGGGACGGTTCGTGAGCTGGCTTTGTATAAAAAAGGACGCCAAGCAAGCACGTTTATTGATCCTAATAATTTGTCGGCCGAGCCGATTGAATGGGAAGGGATATGGCGCCAGTTAGATCAGGCCCGTGTTGTTTCTCCTACATGGAGCAACTATTCAGAGGCTTGGACCACGGTTAAATTTGGCCAGATGTTGTGGAACACCTTCTTCTACGCAACTGTCGGCATGATCGGTGCTGTTAGCTCGGCCGCCATTGTGGCTTATGGGTTTAGCCGGTTCGAGTTTCCATTTAAGAATTTGCTCTTCATCATCTTGATTTCGACAATCATTTTGCCACCGCAAGTGACATCTGTACCGACTTATGCATTTTGGGTTTGGTTAGATATGGTTCCATCATGGTGGCCGTTGATTATTCCGATGTTCTTCTCGAATGCGTACAACGTCTTTTTCTTGCGTCAATTCTTCCTTACTATTCCTAGAGAGATGGAAGAAGCTGCAAAAATTGATGGTGCTGGACCATTTAGAACATTCTGGTCAATCATTTTGCCACAGTCTGGCCCTGCGATTGTTGCGATTTCATTGTTCCACTTTTTCTTTGCGTGGAATGACTTCTTTGGTCCGTTGATCTATTTGACCGGTGCACGTGATCAAGTGCCAATTACGGTTGGATTGACGTTCTTCAACGGAATTTATGCATCACAACCTCAACTGATCCAAGCGGCATCGATTATGACCCTTGTCATTCCATTGCTGATCTTCTTCTTTGCACAACGTTACTTCGTGCAAGGCATCGTTATCACCGGTAATAAATAATCTGATAGGGTGCCAGAAATCAGTTTCTGGCGCCCCTTTAATCTCTTATGGCTAAGCGTTTTTACTTGCCTCTGTTTGTGCTGTCTCTAATCATATTGGTCGCAGGGTGTAGCCAAGCTGAAGCTCCTGCACCGGTTGCTGATGAAGTTGACGAGGCCGTGCAGGCTGAACCAACTGAAGCTCCAACCGAAGCACCTGCCACACCGGTCCCGGCCGGGGTTTGGATTGATCCCTCGCAATCTTTGGGTGAAATCAACCCGTTGGTTTACGGGACCAATTATGGTCCATGGCAGGCGGTGACGGTTGAAAACATGCCGAGGCTTGATGAATCTGGCCTTAAATTCATTCGCTTTCCTGGCGGCCGTTGGGGAGATTCAAACAACCTAAGAGATTATCAGATTCGGCAGCTCATGACCCACGTTGATCAAATTGATGGTGATGTGACAATCAGCGCCCGTTTGTTAGGTGGCACACCGGAGCAGGCGGCCGATTTGGTAAAACTGGTGAATGAGGAGTTGGGGCATGATGTGCGCCTATGGTCGATCGGTAATGAGCCAAGCTTGTACCGCACCATGCAGCAGGCCGAGGAGTGGGACACTGTTTACTTTAACGAACAGTGGCGGCAATTTGCAGAGGCGATGTTAGCCGTGGACCCCGAAATAACGATGCTGGGGCCAAATACACATCAGTTCAGAACAGACGAATCAACCAATCCTAAAGATGTAAACGGGCTGGACTGGATGCGGGAGTTTTTGAAAGTGAACGGTGACTTGGTTGATGTGGTCACCTTCCACCGCTACCCGTTCCCAACCAACTTGGCTGACCCCATCCCGCCAAGAGAGGAACTGCGCAACAACTCTGAAGAGTGGGACGAAATCATTCCTAAGATACGGGAAGTGATTCTTGAGGAAACCGGCCGTGACATTCCGATTGGCATCATGGAAATCAATTCAAACTGGTCAGATGCGGCCGGAAGTGAAACAACCCCAGATTCACATTTAAACGCGATTTGGTGGGCCGATGTGTTGGCCCGCATGATCAAACAGGATGTGGACATGGTGACTCATTTTGCGTTGCAAAGTAATAAGTCCGGCTGGGCGCTCATGAATCGAACAGATGTTAGACCCACTTACTACACCTATCAAGTTTATGACCATTTGGGCGAAACAAAAGTAGCCGCTGGCTCTGACGAGCGATATGTCACCGTGTTGGCTGCTGAGCGTGACTCTGATTCGGCGTTAACCATCCTGCTGATTAATCGTGCGGATGATCCTATGACTGTTCCGTTTGAGATTGCTGGAGAGACCTCGGTATCTGCGAGTGAACGCTGGCTTTTTGATGCTGAGCACAATGCTGAAAACCTCGGTGCAGCATCGTTAGATGGAACAATCGAATTGCCCGGCCTCTCGATGACATTGTTGGTGATTGAATGAGTTTGAATTGGTTAAACGGTTTCCAAAAGGTTGGTTTGCTTAGCCTAATCGGTGCGCTGTTTTTGTTGACGGCGTGTGAGCAAGCGACCCCTGAACCAACGGCTGAGCCTGAAGTGATCGAGGTGGTTGAAGCGACTGAAGCCGCGCCTGAGCCAACTGAGGTGGTTGAAACTGTCCGGCCGACAGCGACTGCGGTTCCACGCGGTTTTCCGTACCAAGATGCAGACCTGCCAATTGATGAACGGGTTGAAGATTTGCTTGGCCGAATGAGTTTGGACGAAAAAATCGGCCAGATGACGTTGGTTGAGAAGAACAGTATCTCAACGACAGACGTCTCTCGTTTTGGAGTCGGTTCGATCTTAAGCGGCGGCGGTGGTGCTCCGCTCGACAATAGTGCAGAAGGCTGGTACGAGATGGTTAGCGACTATCAAGAGGCGGCTATTGCAACTGAATTGCAGATTCCTCTGCTTTATGGGGTTGATGCGGTTCACGGACACAATAATGTGATCGGCGCAACGATCTTCCCCCATAATATCGGCTTGGGTGCTACCCAAAACCCAGAATTGATTGAAGCCATCGGCCGGGCGACTGCGCTCGAAACATTGGCAACCGGCATCCATTGGGATTACGCTCCGGTTTTGGCAGTGCCGCAAGATATCCGCTGGGGGCGCACGTATGAAGGGTATGGGGAGCAAACTGATCTAGTAACAGAGCTTTCCACTGCGTTTCTACTTGGGCTTCAGGGGACCGATGGGGTCAGTGATTTAGACCATCCAGCCACAATGTTAGGAACCCCCAAACATTATGTGGGAGACGGTGGAACCGAATGGGGAAGTTCAACCACTGATCGCTACATGATTGACCAAGGGGTGACAAACGTCGATGAAGAGACGTTGCGCAGAATTCATCTGCCACCGTATCCGGCTGTGATTGAAGCGGGTGCGATGAGCATTATGGCCAGCTACAGCAGCTGGGACGGCTTGAAAATGCATGCTCAGGATTATCTGATAAACGATGTTTTAAAAGATGAGCTTGGGTTCGAAGGGTTTATTGTTTCTGACTGGAAAGCGATTGATCAGATTGATCCGGATTATTACACCTCGGTGGTGGCGAGCATTAATGCGGGAGTCGACTTAAACATGGTTCCGACCAACTACAAACGCTTTATCAGTACCATGCAAACGGCCGTGCGTGAAGGGGACATTTCTGAAGATCGAATCGATGATGCGGTTCGTCGTCTGTTGCGCGTAAAGTTTGAACTTGGCCTGTTTGAAAACCCATATGGAGACGCTAGCCTAATCGAAACTGTTGGCTCATCCGAACATCGCGACCTGGCTCGCCAAGCGGTGCGCGAATCGCTTGTGCTGCTGCAAAATCGGGATGGCGCTTTGCCGTTGTCAAAAACGGCTGGAACGATTTTTGTTTCTGGGATTGGGGCAGATGATATCGGGATACAGAGCGGTGGTTGGACAATTGGCTGGCAAGGGACCGAGGGTGAGGATACGCCCGGTACAACGGTTCTAGAAGGAATCGAACAGGCCATTGATTCTGACTCACGTGTCGTTTATGATCGATTTGGCAAATTTGCCCGTGAAGTTGATTCTGACGGGAACGCAGAAAGAGCTGATATCGGCATTGTGGTTGTGGGCGAGCGACCTTATGCAGAAGGGCGAGGGGATAGTGACGATTTAGAAGTCAACTCGGTTTTGGTCGAACGGATGGCTGAACGGGCTGATAAAGTCGTCGTCATTATTTTGAGCGGCCGGCCGATGCTGATTAGCGATCCACTGCCGTTGGCTGATGCTTGGGTAGCCGCTTGGTTGCCGGGGACAGAAGGGGACGGCATATCGGAAGTCCTTTTTGGAGATTATCCGTTTACAGGAAAAACAACTTTTACTTGGCCACGGTCGATAGACCAGCTGCCTTTTGACTTTGAAAATTTATCAGAATCTGGGTGTGAATCACCCTTATTCCAATATGGCTATGGCCTATCGGTTGAAGACGTTCAAGCGGTTGAAACGATTGATTGTAATCAAGAGTAACGGCCGGTTTGATGACTAAAGGCTGAAAACTGAAAAGAAATAGAGAAATATCATGACACCAACTCAAAACGAAGTAAAAACAACCCCACTTGACGCTGAGATTGAAGCTCGAGTGGATACGCTATTAGAACAAATGACGCTTGGGGAAAAAATCGGTCAGATGACCCAAGTGGAAAAAAACAGTATCAAAAAAGGGGATATTGCTAAATATGGCATCGGCTCGATTTTGAGTGGTGGTGGTGGGAATCCTGAGCCCAACACTCCGCAAAACTGGCGCGATATGGTCAATGGGTTCATCGAAGAATCTCTTGAAAGCCGAATGGGCATCCCCCTAATTTACGGTTCTGACTGTGTGCATGGGCACAATAACTGCGTTGGCGCAACGATTTTTCCACACAATGTGGGATTAGGTGCGGCCGGTGATGTTGAGTTAGTAGAAAAAATTGCGGCCGCAACGGCACAAGAGATGATGGCAACCGGCGTGCGCTGGAACTTTGCTCCGGCCGTATCTTTGCCCCTAGACTTACGTTGGGGACGCAGCTATGAAGGGTTTAGCCAAGACCCTGCCATGATTTCAGAAATGGCAGCGGCCTACGTGCGTGGCTTGATCGGCGGAGATATGACCACCGGCGTTTTGCCTTCTGTTAAGCACTTTGTGGGTGATGGAGCAGCCTCTTGGGGATCTTCAACCCGCATCACCGCAGAACAGTGGGAAATGATTGAAAATGACCCGACCCTGGCGAATGCCAAAGTTGGGGAACACATGATGGACCTGCTCAAAATCGGCGCATGGCAAATTGACCAGGGCGTGAGCGATATTGATGAAGAGACGCTCCGCAGAGAACATTTGCCCCCGTATGCAGCTACGATTGCAGAAGGTACGATGAACATCATGGTCAGCTATTCGTCTTGGGGCGGTTTGAAAATGCACGCTCAAAAATATCTGCTAACCGATGTGTTGAAAGGGGAGATGGGCTTTAATGGGTTCTTAGTAACCGACTGGGAAGCGATCGACCAAATCGACGAAGATTTTTATACGGCCGTTGTCGCCTGTATTAACGCGGGTATCGACATGAACATGGTGCCGTTTGATTACATGCGTTACATCAACACTTTAACCGAAGCTGTTGGAAAAGGTGATGTTCCGATGAGTCGGATTAATGATGCGGTTCGTCGTATTTTGCGAACCAAAATAATGATGGGTGTATTTGAAAACCCCATTTGTGACACACCGTTGTTGGTTGTGGGCAGTGCTGAGCATCGTGCTTTGGCCCGTGAAGCGGTACGCAAATCGATGACCTGCTTGAAAAATGAAGGGGCGTTGCCATTTGCAAAAGACTCAGCCGGTTTGCTGATTGCGGGCGAACATGCTGACAATGTTGGTTTGCAATGTGGCGGCTGGACAATTGAGTGGATGGGTGGCCCCGGTGCGATCACCCCCGGAACGACGATATTAGAAGGAATCCGGGATCAGGTTGGCGAAACGGCCGAGATCGTTTATGACGAGAACGGAAATTTTGGTGACGTGAAAGTTGAGACCGCCTTTGTTGTTGTTGGGGAAGAGCCCTATGCCGAAGGGATGGGTGACCGTTCTGATTTACATTTGCCTCAATCACAGGTTGATATGATCCGACGCGTGCGGAAAAACTGTAACAAATTAGTCGTTATGGTTTTATCCGGCCGGCCGATCATCATCTCAGATTGGGCCGATGATGTGGATGGACTGATCGCAGGTTGGTTGCCTGGCACCGAAGGAGATGGTGTTGCTGACGTTTTGTTTGGCGACCATGATTTCAACGGTGTTCTGCGTTACACATGGCCACGATCAATGGAGCAGATTCCTTTGGGAACCGACGATGGACAAGAGCCACAATTTTTACCAGGTGCGGGGTTAAAGTAAGCAGTATAAAGTTTATGTTCTAATGCGATCTCGACTTCGACAAGCTGTGCCAACAAGTTGGCCTCAGAAGAACAAAGTTCTTCATGTGAGCGTAGCGACGCTCAGTCTACACCATAATAGGGTAAGCTGAGCTTGTCGAAGCTGGGGTTACAAGTTTAAACATATTACTTGGCCGAGAACTTCATATTTGAAATGAAAAAACTTTCAATTTCGATCCTCTTTTTAGTCTTAGTACCTTTGGCAATTTCCGCCTGTGGGTATGGCCCCGTCACGGGGCCGAGACGGTTCAATCCTGCCACAGAGCCGACCCTTGTCCCTACATCGCAAGCGGTGGCTCCCCCGATTTATACGATTGAGGAAGGGGTTGTGACCGAGCGGCTGACATTTCAAGCCCGTGTTTCCCCCCGTTTAGAATCGGAAACATTGTCCCCGATTAGCGGCATTATTTCTGAATTTGATGTTTCCGTTGGGGATTTTGTGACCGAGGGGGATCGGATTGCACGGTTTGACTTTAGTAGCCAAGAAGAGCAAATTGATCAATTGCAAAGTGAGATTGATGCGAGGCAGGCTATTTTAGATGAGGCTGAAATGGAGTTGGCGGCCGAAATTGAGCGTGCAACGCTTGAGCTTGAAATCGCTCAGCTAGACCTTGATTTGGCACCGGCTGGGACTGCACAGGCACAATTAGATCTGTTACAGCGCAAAATCGATTTGGCCACTGCGGAATTAACCCGTGTCAATCGAGAGGTAGATCCTGACGGAATCATCTCGGCCGAAATGGCGGAGCTGCAACTGCAGATCGACGAATTGGTGCAGCAAACCGAAATCCGATCTATCTCGGCATCGGCCGACGGAGTGGTTTTGGCCTTGGCCGTTGGTCGTGATAGTCGTGTAAACGCTGAACAGTCGATAGCCGTTATTGGCCAACTCGGGTCGATAGATGATGCCTCGGTGTCAGCCGTGTTGCGCAGCGAAGACCTTGAGCGCATGGCCGAAGGGATGCTGGTTGAGATGTCGTTTTCTTCAGATCTAGACAATGTGGTTAACGGATCAATCGTGCGCATGCCTTACCCGTACAGCACTGGGGGAAACAAGCTCGGTTTTGAAGATCAAGACAAAGCGGTCCGCATTTTGCCCGATGACGCGTCGATTTTAGACGAGGTTAAAATCGGTGAGCTAGTGGCAGTAACGTTGCAATTGGACCAAAACAACGATGCGCTGTGGCTACCGGCCGAGGCGATTCGGGAGTTCAACGGCCGGACATTTGTCGTGGTGCTTGAGGACAATCGCGAAAAACGAGTTGATGTTCAAAAGGGGCTGCAAGGGGACGGGCGGATTGAGATTTTAGGCAATATTTCGGCCGGACAACAGGTGATCGGCCCTTAGCCCTAAACTTATGATTGCTGGCATTTTTAACTTAACTTGGAAACGTCTTATCGCTCGTCCGGTGATGACGCTTGCCATCATTTTAGGCCTTTCGATCTCCGTTGCGCTGACCATGTCGGTACCGATGTATGCGGATGCGGTTAACTTTCGCCTGCTAGAATCCCGTCTTGCCAATCAAACCGAGCGGAACAACCGACCCCCATTTGCCTATTTGTACAACTATGTTGGCGCTTGGCACGGCCCTGTCGAGCAACCAGATATTGCTGAAATTACTGATTATTTGCTGACACAAGGGGCCAACGACTTGGGGTTAACGGCTGAGCAGCAAGTGACCCATTTCGAAACGGGGGACTTTCGCCTTTTCCCGGCCGATGTGCCCCGCGTAACCGAGCGCCGATTTGGGCTTGAAATTGTCAAATTTGCGACCACAAGTGATATCGAGAACCACATCGAGCTAATTAACGGCGCTTGGCCCGAGGTTTCTCGGGGTGGCGGTGCGGTTGAAGTGTTGGTGCGTGACACGCTTGCGGCCGAATTTGACCTACAAACTGGCACCGAATATTTAACCTACGATTTGCGCAGTGAACTGGGCAAGCCGATCACAATCCCGATAAGAGTTGCAGGCATTTGGAAACCGATCGATCCAGAAGATGCTTATTGGCTGTATGCGCCAGATAGCTATTATGATCGGTTGATTGTGCCGGACGAGACGTGGACCGGCCGGATCGCTGGCACTTTGTCAGACGAAATTTATTTGGCCGCTTGGTATCTGGTTTTAGACGGCAGCCGTATTACCACGGCACAGGTGGATCGCCTGTTAGCAGGTGCAAATCGGGTTGATGCCCGTGTGGCCGAGCTGTTGCCAGAGGCTGGCCCGCTGCAATCTCCGGCCGACTCATTTGAGGGATACGGCCGTGATGCACGTGGTTTAACCTTTCAGCTTTTGGCCTTTAACGTGCCAACGCTCGCTTTGGCCTTCGCCTTTTTAAGTTTGGTGATCGGTCTAGTCGTCGATGAACGGCGTAACGAAACGGCCATTATGCGTAGTCGCGGTGAACGGGTGTGGCAACTGCTCACTCGCTTTTTGCTCGAGGGTGCGATTATCGGTGCCGCCTCGCTGGTTTTGGGCAGCGGTTTGGCTTGGGCATTTACCCGTGCAATGGGTCAGGTGCGCAGCTTTTTAGACTTTTCGGCCGACACGACATTGCGGGTGCTATTTGTGCCGTGGGCATGGTGGTTCGGCATTGGCACTATTTTGCTATTTTTGTTTATCGCCGTGTGGCCCATGCGCACGGCGGCCGGGTACACCATCGTATCTTATCGGGAATCACAGGCGCGTGATTTGCAAAAACCTTGGTGGCAACGGGCCTATTTAGACCTCGTGTTGCTGGTTGCTGCGTTCTTAGGCATCCGCCAATTAGGGTTAGCCGATGGGGTAAGCCAAGCCAACATATTTGAAAACCCGCTGTTGTTTTTGTTACCGGCGTTGGTCATCCTAGCCGCCTGTTTGCTCGTTTTACGCATATTGCCCGTTTTAATGGAAGGGGCCAGCCGTCTGCTCGTATTTACAGACAGCATCGGCCTGCTTCAGGCGACCCGCAACCTGTCACGAACAACTTCTTTCTTCATCACCCCGTTTATTTTGCTAACCGTCACGGTCAGTTTATCGATTTACACCGCATCGCTGGCCCGTACCATGGACCTGCAGCTGTTCGATGAAACGTGGTACAAGATCGGGGCAGATTTAAATCTGTTTACCACCCCCAGCCCGTTTGGGGACGAAAGCCGCTTTGGTTTTGTGAGCCGAGATGAAAGTGTCTCTGACGCTTATATTTTCCTACCCGTTTCAGAATATGAAAATGTGGATGGGATCGATCAAGCCACCCGTATCGGCCAATATCCTGCCACTGTCTTTTTAGGGGCGGCGAACGAACCGAGAGAAGAAGTTGAATTTATCGGAATCGACTACGATACCTTCCCCGAAATCGGCTACTGGCGCGAAGATTTTTCACGCTATCGATTAACCACGCTGATGAACAGCATGGCGCTGGCTGATGGCGGGGTGCTGGTATCTGAAGCATTTTTGGAAGCGCACGATCTTGCGGCCGGTGATCGTTTGAACATGGTTGTAAATTTAGAGGGGGGCTTGGTTCAACTCGACTCTGTCATCAGCGGGTCATTTGACCTCTTCCCGATGTGGTATCCAGAAACGGATGGGGAAATTGTGGTCGGCCGTTTAGACACCCTGTTTGAACAAGTTGGAGCAGAATTCCCTTACCGGCTGTTGATGAACACGGACGGTCGCTTAGACGATGAGAAATTGCGTGTAGACCTGCTCGATCGGCGCATTGTCGGCAGCAGTTGGGACGAGCCTTTTAGCCTTGTGCTGGGTGAGCAAACTCGGCCGGCACGCCAGGGTCTGTTCGGTCTGCTTTCAATCGGGTTTGTGGCGGCCGTCGTGCTAACCGTGATCGGCTTCTTCTTGTACATGTTCTTTTCGTTCCGCAGGCGGACGGTTGAGTTGGGTGTCTTGCGCTCAATCGGGCTGCCTTTTAAGGTGTTAATTCAACTGTTGGGATGGGAGTTGGCGCTGTTAATGGGCTCTGGTCTGTTGCTTGGCTCTGTGATGGGGATTGTGGTGAGCTATGCCTTTATCCCGTTTTTGCAGGTGGGGCAAAACTCGGCCGAACTGGTGCCGCCGTATCTGGTCGAAATCGCGTGGAACTCTGTTTGGCAGATCGTGATTTTGTTTGTGCTTTTGTACGGCGTCGTTTTAGGGGCGGTCTCTGCCTTGCTTAACAGGGTAAAATTGTTCGAAGCGATTAAGTTGGGTGAGTCAGTTTAGCCAATCCGCCTGTTTCCAACTATAATACAGCACATATGATCGAAAAATCGACGCCCAAGCAAAAAGCACCTGCGCCCAAAAAAGAGGATCGGGAGATTTCTGGAGAGAAAAAACCGGAAGATCTCGATAATCTGTTACGGCCGCAATCCTTAAGCAACTTCACCGGACAAAGAAAACTAATTGCCAATCTCGAGATTTTAATCGAGGCGGCCAAAGGGCGCGATGAGCCGCTGGATCATGTTTTGTTTCATGGACCGCCTGGGCTTGGCAAAACGACTCTTTCCCACATCATCTCAAACGAGATGGGGGTCAACATCAGAATCACGGCCGGACCCGCCATCGAGCGGGCGGGAGATTTAGCCGCCATTTTGACCAACTTGCGGGCGGGCGATATTTTGTTCATCGATGAGATTCACCGCCTCGGCCGGGCCGTCGAAGAGATTTTATACCCTGCCATGGAAGACTTTGTGCTTGACATTGTGGTGGGGAAAGGGCCGGGGGCCAAAAATGTTCGTCTTAAACTACCCCGCTTTACCGTGATCGGAGCCACAACCCGATTGGCGTTACTGACTGCTCCATTGCGGGCCAGATTCGGCGCACTTTACCGGATGGACTTTTACGATGTTGAGTCGATCACTCAGATTGTCACTCGTGGCGCCCGCATCCTTGAAACTGAAATTGTAGAAGAAGGGGCGATTGAAATTGCTCGTCGTTCGCGTGGAACCCCCCGTGTCGCCTTGCGCATGTTGCGCCGCGTGCGCGACTATGCCCAGGTTAAAGGGGATGGGTCGATTGATCTTGACACAGCACAGGCGGCGCTCGATTTGCTTGAGATCGATGGATTGGGTCTCGATGATTTGGATCGGCGTGTCCTCTCGTCAATCATTGAAAACTTTAGCGGCGGCCCGGTTGGCCTTGAAACGATCGGTGCCTCGATCAGTGAAGAAGGGGATACGATCATGGATGTGGTTGAACCCTATCTTTTGCAGCTTGGCTTTATCGCCCGTACCGCCCGCGGCCGAGTTGCGACTCAAAAAGCCTACAAACACATGGGCATCACCATGCCGGACAACGCGGCCGGTGGCCCTCAGCAACAATCTCTGTTTCCCGGTATTGAATCCTAGCCCTGCGGGATGAATCCCACAGCTAAGATAATAAGCATGATAAATCATGCTGGATGATTGCATGACTGACTCTCTAAAATCTAAAGTTCAATTTTATGTTGTGAGTGCAGTAACTCTGGGGAACCTCTTCTTTGGTCTTTTGTCGATTGCGCTGGTGGCGTCAGGTAACTTGACGGCCGGAGCGATTTGTTTGATTGTGGGAGCCACGCTCGATGCGTTTGACGGCAGTTTGGCCCGTCGCTGGGATGTCTTATCCCCGTTTGGGGCTCAGTTAGACTCATTAGCAGACATGGTTGCCTTTGGGGTTGCCATCTCTTGGCTGGTGTGGAACTGGCTGTTACCCAAAGCGCCCGAGTGGTGGCTGGTTGTGGCGGCCGTATCCGTCCTTCCCGGCCTGATGAGCGCCATCCGCTTAGCTCGTTTTAACACCAGCGAATCAAATCCAAACTACTTTGAAGGGATACCAACCACAGCGATGGCCGGTTTTGTCGTGCTGCTGTTTTTGACCAACTCCGATTTGCCGGTTGAATGGCTGCTAGGCATTGTGGCGCTGGTTTCCCTGCTGATGGTGAGCACGTTCCCGTATCCTAAATTGCGCTATTTGCTCTGTTTTTCTGCATGGTGGGCGGTGCCGTTGGCTGGTTTGGCCGCCGTGCTTCTCGGCCGGTCTGTGCTGCTGTTTGGGGCGATCTACATGCTGTGGGGGCCGGTGAGCCAGTTTTACAGTAGATCAGCGAATCAGTAGATCAGTCTACTCATCCCCAATCGATAGATACTGATTGTTTTCGGCCGTCAGTTCCCACGTCTGTTCAGCGATTGAGGCGATATAATCCTCGTCTACCTCAATTCCCAGCCCTGAGCCCGTGGGGACGGTGATGGTGCTGTCTTCAGTGTTCAGGCTAAAGCGGTCTGATACGTCACGGTCGTAGTAGCGATCTGTAGCTGAGACATCCCCCGGCAGGGTGAAGTTGGGCATGGTGCACAGGTGCAAATTGCCCGCCCGGCCGATGCCGGTTTCTAACATCCCACCACACCACATTTGGATACCGGCCGCCTGCGCCATATCATGGATTTTGATGGCGTTGGTGAAACCGCCCACACGGCCGACCTTCATGTTGATGATGCGTCCCGCTTTGAGGTCGATCATGCACTGCACATTGGCCGGGCTATGGATACTTTCGTCGAGACAGACGGCCGTCTCGATTTGCGCCTGCAAACGGGCATGATCGGCGATGTCATCATATCCCAAAGGCTGTTCGAGCATCAGCAAGTTAAACGGATCAACCTGTTTGAGCAGATCAACATCGTCCAGCGTAAACGCGGAATTGGCGTCTCCCATCAGCAAAATGTCTGGGAACTTTGAGCGGATGCGCTCAATCGGTTCAACCAACCAGCCCGGCTCCACCTTCATTTTGATCCGGCCGTAACCCGCCTCAACAAAACCGGCCACCCGCTCTTCAAACTGCTCAACCGTCGGCTGGATGCCGATGCTCACCCCAACCTCAACCCGCTCGCGTACACCGCCGAGCATGGCCGAGAGTGGTTTTCCTTCTGCTTGGCCAAACCAAGCCCACACGGCGTTTTCAAGCGCCGCTTTGGCCATCACGTGGCCGCGTACCGGTTTCATCAGCGTATGCATGTCTGACGGATGCTCAATCGTCTGCCCAACCGTCATCGGGATCAAAAAGTCGGTTAAAACGTGCCATGCCTCTTTATTGGTGTCCGACGAATACCACGGACCCATGCTGGCCACGCACTCACCCCATGCGCTCATCCCATCCCCCGTAATTTTTGTCAGAATGGCTTGTCGTGCCGTTTGGGTGCCAAAGCTGGTCCGGAACGGATGCACAAGCGGGAGTTTGATTTGGAAGAGTTCAATTTTTTCTAGTTTCATAATTTTTTACTTGTAGGGGGTCAGCGTGCTGGACCCCTATGTGGGGGTCCAATTTTTCTCAAATAAATAGTGGCACACCGTTTCGCCTGGGATCAGATCGATAGCGGTGTAGTCATTGTCAAATGCGGCCGTAAACATTTCGCGCGAATGCATGCGCCAAGCAACCCCGGTTTGCAGATCAGCCTTTTTGACCGCCTGAAAGTTGCGCGGCACCTGTAACAGCACCTGTCGTGGTGCGGCCGCAAGGTCGGCCGGGGTAGCTTCAGCCTGTGGGGTCAGTACACCGTTTTCTTGGCGGGATTGGTTGAGCAAAAGTCCACCATCTGCCAAAACTGAGGCAACCGTCGGAATCGGCCGGCTGTTGTCCGCATGGCTCTGCACCCAGTCAGACGCGAGCCACCAATCAACCCCAAAGCGGTCGGTTTCGATCCCACGGTTCAGCTCGTCATCGAGCATGCCATACAGATTTTTGTAGTAGGTTTGGCTGACTGCGCCTAACTTACGGATGTTGAGCGAGCCGTTCATCGTTTCAAGTGGATCGTAGGTCCAGGTCATCCAATCAAACCCTTTTTGTAGAGAGTGATCGCGTTGAGCCCATTTGATCTTGCCACCCAACCCTTTTCCTTTGTATTCGGGGATCACGCCCGCCATGTGTGAGGCACATTTCCACCGTTTTTGACTTTCAACATAGGCCCAGAACCCCCAGCAAAAACCGATCGGCCGGTCTCCGTCAAACGCCAGCAGGATCACGCCCCCGTTTTCTTTGGCGATTGTTTGGCTCAGGTGGCCCGGAATCGCGTCCAAGCCATCGCTGCCCCATGCGGCCATTCCAATTTGTTCTATGTGGCGGCCGTCTTCGGCCGATTTGATTGGACGGATTGTTAGATTCATTTTCGTTTTGTTATTTTAATTCAAAAGAGGCAAAAAACTTATCCACTTCAATGCCTGAAATCATTTCTTCATTAAAGCCTGTGATTCGCAAAACATAAATGTAATCACCATGCACAATGGTGCGTACCCTAGCGTGAGCCCCTACTTCTGAGCCTTCTTCGATTGGAATGAAATACCAAAACTCTAACCCTTCAACTCCGTTTGTTTTAAAGGGAAATCTGTGATGTGCAGGTTCAAAGTTAGGTATAATCCTGTCAGCTAACTCCGCCTGAAACTCTTCTGTGTAATCAATGGGAGGATCCGCTTTGAAATATGCAACCCGCTGAGCAATGATCCCCTCTTCTGCAAGAGGAAGACTTCCCCGAAGCATTACCTCTCTAGATATTGAATACTCGGTCCATTCAAGATCTGTCTCAAGAGGAACGCCAGCAAAAACGATGCTGAAAGTTTTTTCTAGATCTTCGTAAAGAACGTAATGATGTGAAATGATTACGTCCAAAAAGGCGTCCGCATCCCGTTTAACTTCCCTGTAATTAACGATGGAATCAGCATAGAATAATTCATCAAGGTCAAAATTTTCGACAACGACAGTTGATTCTATGTCGGCGCTTTGGCATCCGACAAGGACAAATGTTATCAAAAAAAAATGAAAGTATGACCGCACTGAATTCATATTATTAGCCCCGAATAACTTAACTGGTCCAATTAAACACAGGATCCGATTATCATTCGCTTTTCCTAAGATGTCCATTCCAATTTATGGGATACAATCTTTCTAATTGGCATAGTTTCAAGGCTAGCAAAAATCTTATGCTCGAGGAAAAATAGAACTTTCATGATCGATGGCGTACACGGTACACACAATGCGGTTCCTGATGACCGTAATAAAGATGTTTTGATTTACGTAAACGGCGAACTATCAAAACGAGAGGATGCGAAAATCTCCGTTTTTGACAGCGGTTATCTTGTGGGAGATGGAGTTTGGGAAGCCCTACGGCTGCACGAGGGTGTCCTAGTATTTCTTGATGAACACCTAGATCGTTTATGGACGGCCGCAGCAACCGTCGGGATGAAGCTCCCGTGGACCAAAGATGAGTTGGTGGCTGAAATTTGGAAAACGCTCAATGCGAACGAGATGGTCGACAACGTCCACTGCCGTTTTATGGTGACCCGTGGGATCAAAAAAACACCATCCCAAGACCCGCGCCTGACAATTAGCAAACCCAATTTGGTCATTATTGCTGAGCATAAAAAGGCAAGCAAGCAGTCAAAAGAAAAAGGGATCACCCTGTTCACCAGCACCATTCGGCGCGGTCAGCCAGATTATTTGGATGCTCGCTTAAACTGTCACAGTAAATTGCACGAGGTGATGGCGTTGGTGCAGGCCATCGAAGCGGGTGCTGATGAGGCACTTATGCTAGACGTAAACGGGATGGTTGCGACCTGTAACGCCACCAATTTTTTCATGGTTAAAAACGGTGAGCTTTTGACCTCAACGGGTCAATATTGCATGAACGGGATCACCCGTGGCAAAGTGATTGAGCTGGCGCATGAGAACGGTATTCCGTGCTATCAAAAAGACTTTTCGCTGTTTGATGTGTATGGGGCGGATGAGGCGTTTGTAACCGGCACATTTGGCGGTATGACACCGGTCACAAAAATTGACGGCCGTCAGATCGGCGATGGTGGGTACGGACCGATGACCCGGCGGGTTAGCGAATTGTACGAAGCTAAGATTCATCAAGTAGTCGCAGAGTTTAAAGGGGAATAATCGGATGTCAGCAGCTTTTTTTATGTGGGTGATGCGTGCGTGTGGATGGGAGATTGTTGGCGGCCGGCCGCCCGCAGATAAATATATCTTTTTGTGTGCGCCTCATACGTCCAATTGGGACGCTCTTTGGCTTTTTGTAGGGGTGCGCGGCTTGAAGATGAAGCCGAGGGTTTTGATTAAATCAACCTTCAACGTTTTCCCGATGAAGTGGCTTTTCAATTTCTTAGGTGGAGTTCCGGTTGATCGGAGCAGTAAGGCTTTTGGTCTAGCTCAGCAAATGGTTGATTATGCCAAAACGGTTGATGAGTTAGCCCTGGTGATCACGCCTGAAGGCTCTCGGTCACATCGCAAATTTTGGAAGACCGGCTTTTATCAAATTGCGTTAGCCGCAGAATTGCCCGTCTATCTGGTTTCAGTTGACTATCCGGCTGGCATTATCAAGATTTCTGAGGAACCAACTCCGATAACGGGGGATCATTCGGCCGATATGGATCATATTCGCAAATATTACGAAGGGATTCGGGGCAAATACCCAGAGCATTTTGGGCCGGTCATGTTGAGGACAGAACTCAAAAAAGAGAAATCTTAATGCTCGAAAAGATCGCACGACTCATCCTAAAGCTATCCGGTTGGACGATGATGGGGACCAAGCCGCCAGAGAAAAAATATATGGCGATTGGGTATCCTCATACGGCCAATTTAGATGGATTGTGGGTGATTCTGACGATCTTGGCGATGGGGGAGCGGCCGAAGGTTTTGGCCAAATCTACCCTGTTTCGATTTCCGATTAAGCGGCTGCTAACTTGGGCTGGTGGGGTACCTGTCGTGCGGGGCGAAGGTGCAAAGGATTTGGTTCAGCAGAGCGTGGAATATATTCAGTCGGTAGAAAATATCGCGCTCATGCTGTCACCAGAGGGTAGCCGGTCTTATACAGAGTATTGGAAATCCGGCTTTTACCACATCGCTAAAGCGGCCGAGATTCCGATCTATTTTTGCTTTTTGAACTATGGCACCAACGAATTGGGAATCAATAGTGATCCGCTCTATCTAACCGGAAACATGAAAGTTGATATGGATGTGATTAGAGGGTTTTATGCTGATAAGGCTAGCAAATGGCCGGAACGTAACGGCCCAATTCGGTTAAAAGGGGAGTAGGGGCTATCTCATTCGCATGAAAGAAATTCCAAAGCGGTTCGACTAACTGCGAATGAGTCGGCCTGGAATAAGCCCAACCTAACCCGTTTCTGCCATCTGTTCAAACAGTTTGCCTGTTAAAACCATCTCATCCGGCCGGAGACCCAAAACTTGCCCGGCCGCAAACATCAGCGCTTGATTGCTCGTCACCACCGGCTTGCCCAACTTTTTCTCTAACTCACCAATTGCCTCAACCGCCCGCATGTCAGTGCACGACAAAATGATGGCCTCCGCCTCTTCACTGTCCGCGTCACATCCCAATTCAACAACTCGGTCAGGTGTCAGTTCCCCTTGTCCATAGTTGCCCAAGTCTGAGCCGACGTAGGCGCTAGACACCGTTTCAAAGCCACACTGAGTTAAGAAATCTATCGCTTCTTGGTTAAGCTGTTCGACGTACGGTGATGAAAATCCGATCTTTTTCACACCCAGCGCATTAAGGGCTAAAACCAACGCCCCGGCCGCTGTAATGGCAGGTTTGCCGATCATGTCGCTGATCCGTTGCGCAAACTGCTGGTCAAATTCAGGGCCATGCGCCAGTGTGGCCGAGGTGCAACCGTAAATGATCGCATCCGGCCGGGTTGCGGCTAACGAGTCCACCACCTCTTCAAGCGAAGCCAGAGCGAACTGTCGCATTTGGTTGCTGTCCGGCACTTCGTCCAGATCGTATCCACCGGCGCGTGCGAAGTGGAGCGACACGCCGTTCGGCCGGAGCAGTTGCATGTCTGGCTCAAGGTTGGTATTTGAAAATGGGACAACGATGCCGAGGCGAGCCCGGCCGCGGGATGGAAAAACGGTATAGGAGTCTGGTTGCATTATTTTCTCCAACATTCTCAACAAAATTTGTAACCAATATGAAATCAGATGTGAATTGATCATGGAATGCTTTTTCATAACAATGCTAAGGATATGGTGTTGTATCTTCTTCGAAATCAGCTATTAGTTACATTAATTTATAAAATATCTGGAAACGATTTCTCACACTGTATAATAAACTCTCTTGCTTTGCCTCGTTGTTCAATATAAGAAGTTATTCCCAATATTTTCTCTTGCTTACCTCCGGGGAAATTTTCAAAATCAAAATTATGATCGTGTTCATTGTTGTAGTCTATGGAAATGATTTTAAGCTGGCCCATTGAATATTTTTGCATAAATTCTCTAAACTCCCGATTTGAAGCTGGCCCATCAACTCCTTCGAGCATTTGCCTAACGTCAACGTAGTCTCCAATTTCCTCAATTAAAACTCTTACATCTTTTTTCTCTTCAGCTAATCGGAGTAATTTGTATGAAACTGCAAAATTTGTGCCATGGATTGGGACTTTTGCTTTTGCTGGGGACTTTGCATAACTGTTATGAATTGATTCAAAAGTTCCACGGATAATTGCTAGTAAGTCTCTTCTGCTTCCTTTATCTCCTCTTACTGCAATTGTTATTTTCTTTGAAGGTGCGTTGGATCTTATAATTGCAACACTTTTTTCAAAGTGAATAAGTAATGCGTTTTTCTTTAAATTTTCAGACATATTTTTGATCCTATTATGCTCTCTCACAATAAATCGAGAAAATACGCTGGGAGGAACTCCATTTTCGTAATGATATTCAAAAAACAAATTACCTTCGAATCCTTCATCTTGAATATTTGTGTCAGGCAACAGATCAGGAATTAGATATCGGGCTTCTCCGTCAAATGAGAAAGCTAGTTCAAATTCTTCCATCATGTCTAATATAAATTGACGATGGCTAGTTGTTTTATATCGATTAGTTTCTAATATAGATGGAGTAATTTTTTTGTCTAAGACACCATTGTTTTTTACTACGTGCTCAGAATTTATGATGGCGTAAACTCCAGAGGTCACCCACTCGGGATTCAATATATTGGTTTCTTCGAGGATTGGATTTTGCTTGCCAGTAGAAAAATTTAAAACTGTTCCTAAATCATGTAATAAGCGTAACAAAGTTGGTTGATTATGCTCGTTTATATTTTCTTTTATACACATGTCGGCAAATTGATCGTACTTGATGATATCTTTGCTTTCCTTTTCCTTCTCGATTAATTTCTTTACGTTGGCCCAAGGTTTTGGAATTATGTCATTGATGTGAGGCAAAAGTTCAATCGTTTTGTGCACTTCGGATAGCAGTTCGTCCAGTCCATCATTGTTCTTGCAAGATGTCCTTAAAATGTTTTGAATATTTGGATATTTATCCCTCAGAGCGAATTCGTTTAGATTGAGCATTGGATTTTCATCAATCCTATTAATCACTAAAATTATGGGTACACCAGTTCCACCATACTGTTCAATTAAGCTAAGCCAATAATCCGGTCTGTTCGCATTTCGGTCTGTTCTAGCATCAAGTACATAGAGGTAAATACTTCTTTTGGTAAGAAAAAATTGATGAGTGGCATGCATAACTTCTTGCCCACCGAAATCCCAGATGTTTAATTGGACATGTCCTTCTTGAGTAGGAAGCTCTAGCGCATTTATTTTTATCCCATTTGTTTTGATACTTTTTGGATCAAATGTATTGCTAATCAAGCGGTTAACTATTGAGGTCTTGCCGCTTCCTCCTTGCCCAAGTACTAAGACTTTTATTTCAGAAAGAGGCCTTTCGCTTTTTTGGATTTCTTTTAGGTAGGATAGTATGTTATGGGCTAAGTAATTTTCTTTCCACTGAGCTTCTCCCAAAAGCTCTTCGGGGATATCTAGTTGATTTTCATGCAACATCAAGGTTTTTAATGTTTCTAAATTAGTTATTTCTTTTGGTAACCGATTAAGAAGATTGTGCGAAAGATTTAAAATTTCGAGACTTTCAAGGCCGATGAAAGTCAATAATAATTCGGAGATTATGTTGTTATTTACATGAAGAATTTTAAGCCACTTGAGGCGGCATATTTCTTCGGGTAAGGTAGTTAAATTATTGTGACTAACATTGAGTTCTTTGAGATTTATTAAGTTTTGAATGTCCGCAGGTAAGCTTTCTAATCTATTTGAAGCAATATCTAGCTTCGCTAAATCGGGGAAACTGCAAATATTTATCGGAATTTTGCTAAAACCATTGTTACTTAGGTTAAGTTCTTTGAGGTTTTTGATATGCTCAAATCCCTTTGGGAGGCCTTTAAGGGAGTTTGACTTTAAATTCAACTTTGTAAGATTTTGAAGGTTTTTGATTTCTTTTGGTAACCAATTTAAAGAATTATTTGATAAATCTAAATCCTTGAGACTAGATAGACCTCCAATTGCAGTGTCAATGATTCTGATTGAGTTGTCTTTAACATCTAGACGAACCAATTTTTCTAAGTTGCTTATGCTTGAAGGTAAGAAATCAAATTGATTTTCTGATAGGTCTAAATCTGTTAAGTTTATTAGATTCCCTATTTCTTCTGGTAAATGATTAATTAGATTGTTTTCTGCATTTAAAACCTGAAGCTGTGTAAGCTCCCCAATTGATTTAGGCAGTTGATGAATGTCATTATTTGAGATGTTTAACTTATTTAATGATTTGAACTTACCTAAGTCAGTCGGCAAAGATTTCAGTCTGTTTCCTGATAAGTCTAAAATTCTTAGGTTATCAAGTTCGGTGAATCTCGCAGGTAGACTGCTTAATTCAAAATTGTGGAGGCTGAGAGATTCAGAACTATTGATAATTGCATTATTAATTAAATCTACAGCTTCTTTGTATCTATTTTGTTGGCTCATATTTTAATACTCCAGTAATCGAGTTTTATTTTTCGATGGATTTTATTTGTAGTTTTGATTATCGTCAAAAATCAGACAAGGTTGTTGATGGATTATGGTTAGTTTTTATTGGCATTCAACAGATCAAATACCCCGCCGTTTACAGCGAATTCCTTTTAGGACATTCGACACCCTGTTGCTTGTAGCGGGGTAGCTCATTGTTTTCAAGCTCGGCCGGATCGCCGTAACCACCACCACCAGGCGTTTCAAAAATCAAGCGCTCCCCGGCCGGGATTTCAAACTCACCTTTGCCGGGCAGTTCCTCACCCGAGCTGGCAAACCAGATTTTCCCCGGCGCACCGGGTCCGCCGCCTGCCAACCCTCGTGCTGGATATTTCATTCGCTCAACCGACAAAAAGAGCATAAACGGCCGGTTTTCGAGACTCTCAATCTCTAAAATCTGCCCGTGCCCGCCGCGGTATTTTCCTACACCACCCGAATTCTCCCGTAGCTCTCTGCGGTAAATAACCAACGGCGTTGTTGTTTCCGTAATCTCTACCTGTGACCCCCACACCCCGCTAGGATAAGCGGTGGCCGACAAGCCATCTTTGTTCGGCCGTGCGCCTGTGCCGCCGTTATGCGTTAGCTCGGCCGCAAAATGAGTCACGTCCCCATCCTGACCCAGATCGACCACATTCCGCATCGGCAGGTCGTACATGCAGGATGCACCCTCGGCCGGGACCTGCCCCGGCATCGCCTGATGCAAACAGCCAAAGACCACATCCGGCATCAGCTGCCCGATCGTGTGGCGCATTGCCACAGGAGCCGGATGCTGTGCGTTGAGAATGCACCCCTCCGGAGCGGTAACGATAAATGGTGCCAGTGACCCCGCGTTGTTGGGGATGTCGCTCGCCACCAAGCAGCGGATGCCAAAGACCGCATACGCCGTCGCATAGTTGAGCGGCACGTTGATCCCCATCTTTGAACAGGGGGAGGTGCCAGTTAAATCAAGCACCATTTTGTCCGACTCAACTTTGAGAGCCGCTTCAACGGTGATTTCTTTGTCATACCCATCCATCATCAGGGTGTTTTTATACGTTCCAGCCGGGATTTGGGCGATGGTTTCCACCGTCCCCTGATAGCTGGTGTTGATGATGTATTCGGCCAGCTCCTCCAGGCCGCTGATTCCAAAATCAGCCATCATCTCGAGAACCCGTGTGGCTCCGACCTCACAGCAGGCGATGAGCGCATAGGTGTCCCCTTCGTTCTGAATCGGCTCGCGCGAATTGGCTTTAACGATTTGGAGTAAAAGCTCGTTCACAACCCCGCCGTCAACCAGTTTGCAGGGTGGGATCAGCAACCCCTCGTCATAGATGTCGCTTCCTTCTGGCCCCATCCCCCGGCCGCCCAAGTCGATCAGATGAGACGTACAGGAGGTGTATCCAATGACGGAATTTTCTTTAAATATCGGCTGGACTAAGAAGAAATCGTTTAAATGCCCGGCCGCCAGCCACGGATCATTGGTCATGTACACGTCCCCCGGTTGCATTTGCTCAACGGGAAAGTGATCAAGCATGTATTTGACCCCTTCAGCCATTGTGTTGATGTGGCCCGGCGTGCCGGTCACCGCTTGAGCCAGCATCCGTCCTTGTAGGTCAAATACCCCGGCCGAAATGTCGCCGCACTCGCGCACAATGGGGCTAAATGCGGTGCGGATCAACACCTGACCCTGCTCTTCAACCAGCGCCAACAGCCGGTTCCACATGATCTGCAATTCAATCTGGCTTTGTTGGACGGGTATCCCCGCCTGCGCATGAACAGGCAGGGATGCCTGTTCAACCCGTTTAGCAATAATGTTGCCCGTCCCATCCACAACGGCCGAAAAACCGGGTGTTAGCAGCGTTGTCGTTTGGGCTTCAACGATTAGGGCGGGTCCATCAATCTTGTCGCCAGCTTGCAACCCATCCCGATAAAAAACCGAGGTTTCTAGCTCACCCACATCTTGCCCAAAATAAACCAGTTGCTTTTTTGCAGGATTGGGCGCAGCACGCTGCACCCCTACTGTTTCACCGTGTAAGCGACGCGACACTGCCTCACTGGCTACTGATTTCGTGCTAACCGTCACGCTCCAATTCATGATTTCAATCGTAAACGCAGGAACCGACCGCTTAAATTGAGCCTGATAAGCGGTGTCATACGCTTGGGCCAAGCTCGCCAAATCCGCTTCGGTCAACGGCCGATTTGGGATGTCAACCTCGATCTCATGCCCCTGCCCTTTGTAGCGCATAAAGACCGTACGGGTTTCGACAAGCTCAGCACCCAAAGCCCCCTGTTCAACGATGGCTTGCGCCTCGGCCGACATCGTCTGGAGCAATCCGTTTATCCCCTCAAAATCAAATTCTTTCAGCGTTGTGTACCCGCTGCGAACAATCTCATAGCTTACTGGGGCGAATAAGAAGCCGACGGCCGACCCTACTCCCGGATCTTGCGGAATCACGATGCGTGAGACTCCCATCTTTTCAGCCACCCGCGCGGCGTGTAACGGCCCATTGCCACCAAAGGCGATCATAGTCCGTGACCCCAATTCAAGCCCCTGCTCAACCGCATGGATGCGCCCCGCACTCGCCATGTTTTCATCTACGATCTGCCCGATGGCAAAGGCGGCCTCGGCCGTGGGCAAGCCCAAACCTTGCCCCACATGCTCTGCAATGGCACGTTTTGCCAACTCTGGCTGGATGGCAAGCCGCCCCTCGGCAAATGCGCCGGTGTCGATATGGCCCAGCGCGACGTCGCTGTCGGTTACCGTTGCTTCAGTGCCGCTCCGGCCGAATGCGGCTGGCCCCGGCTCGCTGCCTGCGCTGTCTGGCCCCACCGTTAGCCTGTTCAAACGATCCAGTCGAGCGATCGATCCACCACCGGCCCCAATCTCAATCATTTCGATCACCGGGATGCGGACCGGCAGACCGGACCCTTTCATAAAGCGTTCTTCGCGCGCGATTTCAAAGTTGCGCGTCTTTTGCGGCTTTCCACCGTCGATAAGGCAAATCTTGGCCGTCGTGCCACCCATATCAAATGAAACCACCTTGTCTAGCCCCAAATCTTTGGCGACCTGTGCGGCCAATATCGCCCCACCGGCCGGTCCTGATTCCACTAGCCGGATCGGGAATCGACCGGCCGTTTCAAGCGTGGTCATGCCGCCGCTGCTGGTCATGATGAAAATAGGGCAGGTGATTCCTTCGGCCGTTAGCGAGCTTTCGAGTTTGGTCAGATAGGTTTGCATCAGCGGCCGGATATAGGCGTTGGCAACTGTCGTACACATCCGGTCAAACTCCCGAACTTCAGGACTGACTTCGCTTGATAGACTGAGTGATAAATGGGGGCGTTTGGCCATGATGACTTCGGCCAAACGTTGCTCATGAGCTGGATTGGCATAGGCGTGGAGCAGGCAAATGGCGACTGACGTAACTCCGGCCGCGTCGATCTCGGCCAATACCGGCTCTAGGCTCGCCTCATCTAGCGGGATATGAATCGCACCGTCGGCCGTGACCCGCTCATCCACCGTGTAGCACCGTTCCCGTGGCACCAGCATGTCCGGCTTGTCTAGAAACACATCGTACTGGTTGTAACGCCGTTCATAAGCGATCTCTAAAACATCCCGAAACCCTTTGGTGGTGATGACACCCACCATCGCCCCCTTTTTTTCGATGAGTGCATTGGTCGCCAGCGTGGTGCCGTGGATAAAGCTTGAAACCTGCTCAGGCTTTATCCCACTGTCATCCAGAGCAAGCCGGACACCGGTAATCGCCCCTTCAACCGGGTCTTGAGCGGTGGTTGGGGTTTTGGCGGTAATGAAGGTTCTCTCACCACTGCGGGTCGTTTCTAAGGCAACATCTGTAAATGTCCCGCCGATATCTACGGCGATTCTGGCTTGGGTCTCGGGTTGTTCCACGCTTTTGCTCCGAATTTTTAAAGATTTTCGGAATAGTAGCGTTGCAGACTAAAGTCGGCAATCTTAGTTTGCGACACCCAGGTGCTTTGCTTATGTATGCTCTAGAGTTAGCCTAGTTTTATGTTAGTCGGTCTTATTTATCTATTTTGTTCACCAATAATTGTATTTTTGTTCATCCTCTGGATTCGATCATTTTGGATCCGTAGGAAATCTAAACCTGAAAACTTTACAATTTGGAACAGCCCAGTCAAATTAGGGATAGTTCTTATTATAGGAATATCGATTATGGCAGCACCGTCAATTTATCGGAACAGCTTTTATCTATACCGTGGTTTAGCAAATGAAAGGGTTCCTTTAGTCTATCCCTATCAGCTCACTGATCTTGGGTTCGTAAGTAATAATGGCTTAATTAATCATTGGTCTGAGGCTGAGGCTCCATCTTTTACCGTCGAGGCATTTGCTGTTGAGCGGAATTATATTCTCGGATTTTGGTTAACAGATTCTCTTCCTCGTCAAAATCAGTGGTTTATTTTTGATACAGAGACAGGGGCTTTAACAAGTTTTGACTCTAAAGACGGTTTTGATTATGCAAGAGCTTCTCTTGGGCTAGATACTGAAGCAACATTTTTTACTGTTGATGAACAGCTATTTCGATATTGGAGTTGGTGGAGAAGGTGAAAATTTATCCATTCTTCATTCCAATGGCTTGAACCAATGGCTTGAAAAAACTGTGAACTCCATTATCTTTTGTGTATGGCAAAATTTACTAAATGGCGTAGGGTTTGTGGAAAGACAGTTTTATAAGAAAACAGGATCGCAACCTGTTTTCACCTCTTTAGTTTCAATTTACGAGACAGGTAAAAGTCAACCTGCAAGCTGGTTCCAAAGGCTCTTAACACTTCGTACTGGAACCTTTGTTGTAACCAACTCTCATCTACTAATTCGATCTAATTTTTATTCTCCCTTTGCTTTTGATTTATTTTTGATTGTGGTTGTTGAGTCGAATTCCTTATTTTAAACTGTTGGAAGTTCAAAACCTGAATGACAGTGTTGATTTGAAAAAAAGTGAGGGAGCGAAGTTGATCATAGATCAACTTCATATCACTATTGAAGGCCGGGGGCTAATCGATCTCCTGAGCCTTAATCAAGCCAGCATAATGACCCCCGGCCGTAACTAACTCATCATGAGTCCCACGTTCAACAATCCCACCTTTGCCAATCACCACAATCTGGTTTGCATGACGGATGGTGCTCAACCTGTGGGCAATCACAAACGAGGTCCGGTTTTCGAGCAAATTGTCGATCGCTTTTTGCACCAGTCGCTCGGTTCGCGTATCGATGTTTGAAGTCGCCTCATCCAAAATCAAGATTTTCGGGTCAGCAAGGATGGCGCGCGCAATGCACAACAGCTGGCGCTGACCCTGACTAATCGAGGTGGCTCCGGTTGAGAGCACCGTGTCGTAGCCATCTGGTAGATCCATGATGAACTCATGGGCCATGGCAGCTTTTGCGGCCGAAATCGCTTCATCGTCTGTCGCTTCATGCGCACCGTATTTCAGATTGTTCATGATCGAGTCAGCAAACAAAAAGCTGTTTTGCGGAACTTCGCCCAGCTGCTGGCGTAGGCTGCGCACCGTCACGTCCCGCACGTCGGTGCCATCGATCAGCAGATCGCCCGAGTTGATATCGTAGAAGCGGCCGAGTAGATTGACAAACGTACTTTTGCCAGCCCCAGTCTCACCTACAAATGCGATCATTTCTCCCGGCTTGGCCTCGAGCGAAACCCCATCGAGTATGATTTTGGAGTCATCGTACCCAAATACAATATCTTTGAAGGCAACATGACCATCGACGTCAGAAAATTCTGAGGCGTTTGGTTTGCTGCTGATTTCCGGCTCCGCATCGAGTAAGTCAAAGACCCGATCTCCTCCGGCGAAGGCGGATTGGGCCGTGGTGTAGAGATTAGACAGAAGCTGAACCGGCCGGAAGAATTGCTGTGCGTAAGACAAAAAGGCAACGACGACACCAACCGTGACCGTCCCATCCCCAAAAATCGCGAGGTAGCCGCCATAACCGGCGACTAGCACCGTGGCTAACGTAGAGAGGGCGTCCATGATCGGGGCGAAGGCGGCGGTGATTCCGGCCGCTCGAATTTCAGCGTCACGGTTGTGTGCATTGTCCTGACGGAAGTGATTGATGACATCTTCGGTGACTGCGAACGATTGGGCTTCGCGCACCGTGCTCAGATCCTCTTCAAGCCCGGCCGAGAGTTGCCCCAACGCCTCACGTGTTTCTCGATAAGCGGCACGAGAGCGAATCGAAAACCACCATGTGATCGCCACCATAATCGGCAGAATGATGATCGTTACGAGCGTCAGTTGAACATTGAGCGCAAACATGGCGATCAGGACCGCAATCAGCCCAAACAAAGAGCCGAGAGATTGGATGAGCTGTTGACCCATCAGATTGCCAACGGCGCTTGTGTCATTGACCAAGCGGCTCATCAGGTCCCCAGCGCCATGTTTGAAAAAGTAACCGATAGAGAGCTTTTGGACATGCTCAAAGATGTCGCTACGCAGCTTTTTAAGCAGCCGTTGGGACAACATGCTCATGAAGTAAATCTGCCCCATAAAGCCGACCCATCCGACCAGATAAACACCCCCAAGCGTGAGCATGGTGGTGCGGAGCCCGGCCCGGTCATCTACGGAGATAAATTCATCAATCGCCCGGCCGATTAGAGTTGGGCCAAAGGCGTTCCCCACCGTTTGTAAAACCAACATCACCAAAACGACAGCTAGTACAGATCCTTCGCCGCCCAAATAGGCGAGGAGTCGCTTGATCACGTCCCAATCTGTGCGGGTGCGTGCGGGTATTTGTTCATTTTCTTGGCTCATGCTTCCTCCTCCTCTAGCTGTGATCTGACGATGTCTTGATAGACGCCGCTCGATTCGAGCAGTTCTGTATGGGTCCCACGAGCGATAATTTCGCCGTTGTCGATAACCAAGATTTGGTCGGCCGAAACAACGGTTGAGATTCGCTGAGCAATAATGATGGCGGTGTGTTTTTCAAGGAACGGATTAAGCGCCACTTTGAGCTCTTGTTCTGTTTCGGCATCAAGCGCGCTCATCGAATCATCGAAAATGATGATGCGGGGGTGGACGAGCAAGACTCGGGCAATCGCCACACGCTGTCGTTGCCCACCGCTCAGACCGCTACCCCGTTCACCAACTTGGGTGTCATATCCGTTGGGCTGCTGCATGATGAACACATGCGCCTGAGCCATTTTCGCTGCCTCGATAATCTCATCTTCGGTGGCATCTGGTTTTCCAAAGCAGATATTGTCACGGATGGTGCCGCTTCGCAGGGTGACCTCTTGCAAACAAGAGCCAACTTGCTCCCGCAGCATGTTCAAATCATATTCTCGGATGTTAGTGCCGTCTATGGCGATCCGGCCGTCTGTGACATCGTAAAAGCGAGGGATCAGATTAACGATCGAGCTTTTGCCGCTGCCGGTTGAGCCCAATAGGGCGACCGTTTGGCCGGGATGAGCCTCAAATGAAATATCGGTGAGGACATTGCTATCGCTCCCCTGATAGCGAAAGGTGACATTTTCAAAGCTGAGATGACCGGGTGATTGATGGGTGATTGGGATCGGGTTTGCTGGGCTGGTGATTTCGATTTCAGTGTCGATGATTTCAAAAAGGCGATTCCCAGAAGCTGTTGCTGAAGAGAGCTGTTGAGACAGGCCGCCAATTTGAAAGATCGGGTTGAGCAGGTAAGAGAGGTAGCTGTTAAATGCGATGAGTTGGCCCAGCTGGATCTGTTCTGAAATAACACGGTTGCCCCCATACCAAATGACGATCAATGTGCCGATGTTGGAGAGTAAAAAGACGGTGGGAAATCCTGTGCCAAAGTAGCGGGCGACGTGGATGTTTTGCTGGTAAAGGTTTTCGTTTTGATCGCGATAGCGTTGTAGTTCAAAAGGCTCGGCCGTAAATGATTTCACGACCCGTATCCCCGCAATGTTTTCTTGTAGGATGGTGTTGAGCTTGCCCAACATCCGCTGAACCTCGCCAAAGAGCGGCCCCATCCTGCTAAACAAAAAGACGAAGATGACAATGATGACCGGGACGGTGCTCAAGACCGCTAGGGCCAAGCGCCAGTCTGTCACAAGCAAAATGATGATGCTGCCCAAAAACGTGATGAGGGCGGAAACGAGCTGAAGCAGCCCCTGTGCAAAAAATGTGCGCACATTTTCCACGTCTGATGTGGTGCGGGTCATCAGCTTGCCGGTTTGGTGGGTGTCGTGGAATGAAAATGAAAGATTTTCGAGCTTTTCGAAAATTTCGTTGCGCAGGTCGTAGGCGATCCCTTGAGATGATTCAGCCGACCAGTAAGTGTTGGTGAAGCTAAATACTCCGCGGATTAGCGCCAATCCCAGCAGGATGACGGTTGCCCAGATGATCCCTTCCCAATTTTGGGCTTCGATCCCGTCGTCAATTAACTGTTGTATGACCTGTGGCACATAAAGGTTCGTGGCGGTCACAATGAGCATTGATGCAAATGCCCCGGCCGCCAGCCGCCAATACGGCCGCAGGTAAACGAGTCCTCGTCTTATAATGTCCATCGAGGGATTGTATGGGGGAAACTATGTTCGACAAGGCCAAAATAATGGGAATACTGGTGTTTTTTGTGGTTGAGCGATGATCTACTTGGGTTTAGGCTGCTGCTTCAGCTGAATCTCGCCTTGAAATTCTGTACACAACAACAAATGCCGCAATTTCAAGCGCAACGATCACAACGTGGATACCAAAGTCAACTGCGGGAGAGGCTGATGCATCCGCATATGGGAAGAGGGGGTCGATGAACATCTCTTGCCCTTCTCGAAAGATACTCATTAACCAAATAACAAGGTGCTGTTTTGGATTTTGAGTAATCAGAACAAAGATCGAAGCTGCGATCATCGCAACTAATCTTCCGGCCGTTGTGTAAATGATATTTAGATCTGGGGCACCTTGAATGGTGATTCCTGCGTCGAAAAGCGTTTGATGGTTAAAGTAGAAAGTGAATACTTGGGCAGCCATGATTAGAATGAGGGCGGCTAGAGTTATATTTACCCAGATTGGAATTTGTGAGTTCTTGAACATGAGATTTTTCCTGTTTCCTTAAGCTTTATAGATCGAGCGGATAATATTAATCCCAACCCAACAAGTGTTGTTTAACGATCTAATGTTGGTTAGAATGTACCCGTTCGATTTAATTGGAACAACCAGCAAAAACAAGAATCTGTAGGATATACAACAAAAGAGGCAAAATGTTGGAGAACGTACAAACTAAACCGGTTGATCTCAGAGCGCAACGGTCTAAAAAGACTCTGATTGATGCAATGTGTAATTTGATTCAGGATCGGCCGTTATCAAAGATTTCTGTAGGTGATCTCACGCAAGAGGCGATGGTGAATCGCTCAACTTTCTACGCTCATTTTGCCGATAAGTATGATCTGTTCCGGAAAGCGATCGGTTCTCGTATGCGGAACGGCATCGTACCCATGTTCGACAAATCATTGGAGCTCACCACTGCAAATCTTCGCACCTTAATTCTTGTGTGCGCCAGCACGATGGTTGGCATCTCTGAAAACTGTCAGCAAGTATCAATGGGGGAGCTTGTCCCTGTTTTTATGACAGAGATGCAGGAAATCATCTACGAAATCACACTGTCGTGGACCGAGAATTTGGAGATTTCTAAAACAGAGGCAACCACTTTGGCTCTGTTTACCACGGGGGCTATTTTGGGATCAAGTCTGCTCTGGGCACAGCGGTCAGATGGCAAGCAGAGTGCAGATGAACTTGCAGACCAGATGATGCCATTGCTTTTGGATGGGGTTAGTCAGTATCTAAACTGATCGTTGCTTCACTTACACGTAAGCGAAGCGACCGAATCTGTGACTGCCAAAGCAATACCTAATCCCAACTTGAGTGAATATCGCCTACAAATCTCGCCTTCGGCCGTATGAGTCGTTTTGTCTCAAGCTGCTCAAAGCAGTGAGCCATCCAACCGGCCGCACGAGAGATGGCAAAGGTGGGGGAGAATAGGTCGGTTGGTAAGCCTAAGCCGTGCAAGAGCAGGGCGGTATAAAACTCAACGTTAGTCTGTAGCTTACGCCCCGGTTTGTACTCTTCAAGCAGCTCAATCGCCTTTTCTTCGACCGCTAGAGCAAGCGTGTAAAGCTCATATCCTTCAGGGGAGTCGGCCGCCATCGATTCAAACATGCTCTCAGCCGCAACCCCCAGCACATCGGCTCGTGGATCACGCACCTTATAAACCCGATGACCAAACCCCATCAGCCGTTCCCCTTGTTCGATCTTGTCTCGCAGATATGGCTCTGCTCGCTCGGCCGACCCGATCTCAAAGACCATGTCTAACGCTGGGCCGGGGGCACCACCGTGCAATGGCCCTTTGAGCGCCCCAATCGCCCCAACCACGGCCGAAAGCATGTCCGACTGGGTGGCGATGATGACGCGTGCGGCAAAGGTTGATGCGTTTAAACCGTGGTCGACCACGGTGTTGAGATAGGTTTCCATCCCTTTTGTCTGAGCCGGTGTCGGCCGGATACCCGTTAGCATGTAAAGGTAATTAGCGGCGTGGGATAAGTCAGGAATTGGCTGGACCGGAGCTTTGCCAGTAACCAATCGATGATACGCAGCCACGGCCGTTGGTAAACGAGCCAAGGTTAGCTTGGCCCCATCTCGTGGAGATAGGTTTGGCTGATCAAGATCAAGCGTTCCGGCCACCATGCGCAGTGCGTCCATTGCCGGTTTTTGTTGGATGGCGATCGCCTCGAGCAAGGTGAGCGTGGCTTCTGGCAGGTCGCGCAGCTGTGCCAGCTCCGCTTTGAATGCATCTAGTTCATCTTTGTTGGGGCGGCGGCTGTTCCACAACAGGTAAACCACCTCTTCGAATGTGGCATTGGGGGCCAATGTTTCTAATGGATAACCAGCGATAATTAATTCACCAAGCTGTCCATCTACCCGACTGAGCCGTGTTTCGGCCGCAATGACCCCTTCAAGCCCAGGTTTAAATTCTGAATCTAATGTTTGCATGTTTATCTCCGTTTCTAGTTTTCAGTTGTCAGTGATCAGTTAGCTTCTTGAACTGATTACTGAGAGCGAAGCGAACTGACAACTGATTACTTTTCCTGTATGCTGTTGAGATTAGATATATTGATCAACACTGTCAATCTTGATTTATAAATCAATCTATGGGTGTGAAAACATGTCGAATCAAACTTATTTGTCTGCCAAAGAAGCGGCCGCTGAGCTAAAAATTTCAGTCCCTACCCTTTATGCGTATGTCAGCCGCGGGCTGATTCGGTCTGAAGCGGCCGAGGGCAAAACGCGCGCGCGAAAGTATTTAAAAAGCGATGTTGAAGAGTTAAAAAATAAGCAGGCGTATCGGAAAAACCCCGGTCAGGCGGCCCGTAAAAGCCTCCGGCTAGGGATGCCGGTGCTCGATTCTGCTATCACCTTAATTGAGGACGGGGAACTATATTACCGTGGAGAGAGCGCCATCCAGCTGGCGCAGACACGGACGTTTGAAGAAGTGGCCGCATTTTTATGGAACGGCGAATTTTCACATAGTCAACTGTTTGTGCCGCCGGGCGATGGTTATATTCCAAATCAACCTATCCCAAAATTGACACCGCTTGAGCGATTTCAAACGGTTTTGCCCTTGGCCGCGGCCGAAGATTTGGCCGGATATGACCATTCACCGGCCGGATTACATCGGACCGGGGCGCGCATTTTGCACTTGTTAACCCGCTTGACTGTGGGGAATCGGCCGATCGATTCGATTGCTGGGGCGTTGCAGCAGGCATGGCTGCCGGATCGGCCGGAAACAAAACGAGCTATCGAAGCCGCCCTGATTTTGTGTGCCGATCACGAATTGAACGTGAGCGCTTTTACGGCTCGCTGTATCGCTTCGGCCGGGTCTACTTTGTATCAGGCGATTTTGGGTGGACTCGCCGCCTTGCAAGGGGTGAAACATGGGGGACACACGCTACGGGTGCAGGCGATGTTTGATGAGGTTAGCGGAAACGTTGAAGAGAAGCTGGGGAATCTGATTCGACGAGGTGATGATCTGCCTGGTTTTTGGCAACCGCTGTACCCAGATGGAGATCCTCGCGGCCGACGATTGATCCAGCTAGCGGGGGAGGTGGATCATGACGCAAAACAGCTCGCCGAAGCGGTTCAAACGGCCGAATTTGTGACCCATCATCTACAAAAACACCCCAACTTAGATTTTGGCCTTGTGGCACTGGCCCGTGCTTTGGGCTTGCCCCAAGAAGCCCCTATTGTGCTGTTTGCTATCGGCCGCACCAGCGGTTGGATCGCTCACGCGCTTGAGCAGTACGAGAGTGATCGGCTTATTCGGCCGCGGGCGAGATACGTTGGTCCGCCAGCGGGTTGAGACAAAATAATTGTGGATTGAGACATCAAAAGTCAGCTTCCAATTTATTCTGATGGTAGGAATTCATTTTGGAAAGGTAAACCTATGATTTTAGATGCACTTGATAACTTAGCGTTTGGGACCGACTTATTGTTAGAAGATTTCTTCTCGTTTAAAGGTAGAGGAAGAAAGAACCAAGCCGGGCTAAAAGACGGCCGGAGGGTTCGTTTTGAACCGATGCGTGAGGGGCATGTGGACGCACTTTATGAGCTGTATGCTGGCTTAAGCCCCAAGAGCAAACGCACCAGATTTTGCGCTGAGCTGACTCATATAGCTGATGATTTCTTTATCAATCTTGCGAAAGCAACGGTGAAAAATAGCCAGGCGGATGGGTATGGGCTCGTTGTTTTTGATTGCGAAACAGACCAGCTTGTTGCGACATGCCAATTGGTGCGCAGTTCAAAACGATCAGCCGAATTTGCGCTAACGATTGCAGATCAATGGCAGGCTGTTGGCTTGGGCAAAGTCTTGATGAAGCGGTTAATTCAGCATGCGAAGCAGGATCAGATTTATGCGTTGGAGGGTGTTGTGTCTCACGAAAACAGCGCAATGAAGCTTTTGTTGATGCGCAGCGGTTATTCGTTTTCAAAAACCGACTACCAAAACTGCGCAATTTATAAATTGCACTTAATCTAGTGGTTCGTTACGCACATGTGAAAACAAAAAGCCCGGCCGAAAATCAATTTCGGCCGGGCTAACGTTTGCCATTTAGTTGCAATTAGAACTTAAACAAAGGCACTTTGACCCGTGATCGCTTTGCCCACAATCAGGGAGTTCATTTCATACGTCCCTTCATATGAATAGACCGCTTCAGCATCTACAAAGAACCGAGCTACATCGTGCTCGATTAAGATGCCGTTGCCGCCTAGCGCACCCCGGCCGAGTGCCACCGTTTCTCGCAGTTTGTCACTCATCCACGCTTTGCTGAGCGATGCCCGCTCGTGTGAAATGGTGCCGTCCCGCTCTTCAAGCTGCGCCATGCGCAACGCCATCGTCTGCATTGCGGTTAAGTTGCCCAGCATCTGAACCAGCTTCATTTGTACCAATTGGAAGGCGGTGATCGGTTTTCCAAATTGTTTCCGATTGTTGCAATAGGCCAAGGTTGCTTCATATGCACCTTTGGCGACACCAACCGCTTCCCATGCAACGCCTGCACGGGCCGAGGCCAATTGACGTGCGGTGTCTTTAAAGCTTTTTACGCCAGGAAGACGGGCTGATTCACTTACTTCTACCTCATCAAGGGTGATGAGTACGTTCTCAACCAGCCGTTTGCTGATTTTGCCTTCAAGCTTTTCAACTGTGTAACCGGGCTGATCTTTCTCGACGAGGAATCCGTTGACTTGACCCGTTTCCATGTTTTTGGCCCAAATCACGTTCACGTCTGCGATGGTGGCGTTGCCGCTCCATTTCTTTTGCCCGTTGATGATCCAAGTGTCGCCGTGGCGCTCGGCTGTTGTTTCAAGACCTGCAGCGGTGGCTGAGCCGGTATCTGGCTCTGTGAGCGCCCATGAGCCGATTTTTTCAAAGCGGGACATCGCTGGCAACCATTTCGCCTTTTGCTCGTCTGATCCGAACATATAAATCGAACCGGCGCACAGGCCAAAGTGAACGCCTACAAAGGTTTGGAACGATGGCTCAACGGCGGCCATTTCCATTTGCATTACGCCTGAGGATACAGGATCGGCCGGTGGAAATTGAAACTCCCATCCTTTGCCCATAATTTTTTCATGCATACGCGCCGCGGCCGAAATAAATTCTTTGGGCGTTTCCCCTTTTTCCCAATATTCCGCTGCGACTGGCTTGATCTCTTCCAGCATAAATTCGCGCGTAATTTGCCCTACACGCCGCTGTTCTTCAGTCATCGCTTCATAAATGTCAAAGAAGTCGCTGTTGACTGGTGGTGCTTGACGCGGTTTACGGCCGCCTCCCGCAGTTGCCATGAGGGTTTTTTGCAGAGTTGCTGGATCCATGCCTGCTAAGGTGCGCAGGATAATATTAGGATCAATATGCTTTGATAGTTTTTCGAATGCTTCAAAATCTACGTCTTGAGCCGGTGTCATAGTTCTTGTCCTTCAACTGCAAACTGGCCGTTCGGCCGATGTTTTAGCAGTTGGGTTATTTGATATTGAGTGAGGGCGCAGCTCAGTGCTTTTGATGGAAAACAGGTCCATTTAAAAGCAAATTGGCATTGGCCCATATCTACTTACTTATCAATCAGTAAGTAGATATTAATCGAAAATCAGACTCAATGGAATAGATTAAACGATCCTTTACCATTTTCTAACGTGACCTTTTGGGGACGTGATTGGGCAGCAGGCTCCGGCCGATTGAGAAACTAAACATTAAATTTGTGACAAGTTCAAGTCACTCCCTAAGATGATTTAATTCTTAGTCCTTATCATTGTCCCTGTTCTATAAACTTTAGGGTAAAATCTGTTTTTTAGATTTGGAGGCAAAAATGGCTGAGCTAAAAACAAAAAAGAATGATGGGAGCGTAGATGAATTTCTTAACAGCGTTGAGAACCCCAAACGGAAAGCGGATGCCTTTGAAATACTAAATTTAATGAAAGAAGTGACCGGGGAAGAAGCTGTGATGTGGGGCAAAAGCCTTGTAGGATTTGGCAGCTATGACTACAAATATGCAAGCGGAAAAGAGGGGAGCTGGTTTTTGACAGGGTTTTCTCCACGCAAGCAGTCTATGACCCTCTACATTATGCCCGGCTTTGATCGCTACGATGATCTGATGTCTGACTTGGGCAAATACAAAACCGGCAAGTCTTGTTTGTATGTTAATAAATTGGAAGATGTGGATATGGATGTGTTACGCCAGTTGGTACAGCTGTCGGCCGATCATATGCGCAGTAAATAAATAATTTGATGAAAAAACCAAACTTGATCGGGGAAAAAGTTGTGCTGCGGCCGATTACAAAAGATGATGCGGCCGAAATGTTTAAATCCTTGTCCGACGAAGAAGGGATGCGCCTGACCGGAACCCAAGCTGAATTTACATTTGAGCAAGTTGAAGCCTTTTGTGAGCGTATTTCAAAGGCTGATGACCGGGTTGACTATGCAATCACCCTCAAAACAGACCCCAGCATGACTTATATTGGTGAGGTGGTTCTGAATCAATTTGATGACGACAACCGCTCTGCCAGTTTCCGCATTGCGTTGCAGGGCAAAGACTTTTATGGTCAAGGCTACGGAACCGAGGCGACAAAGCTTATTGTCGATTATGGATTTAGCCAGCTTAATTTGCATCGGATAGAGCTCGAGGTTTACGATTTTAATCCGCGTGCACAACGAGTTTACGAAAAGGCCGGGTTTAAAAAAGAAGGGATCAAGCGAGACGTATTGCTGTGGGAAGGCAGTTATCAGAGCGCAATCGTGATGAGTATTTTAGAAGATGAGTGGCGCGATAAAAATGACTAATCGTTTTAGACCCATTCTGATCATCACTATCATTGTTGTGGCGCTTGATCAGGCGACAAAATATTGGGCATGGCTCACTTTTCGTGGTGAACCGACCCAGCGTTTGTTTAACGACATGTTGCGCTTGAGCTACCACGAAAACCCAGGCGCCTTTATGAGTATGGGTGCTAATCTGCCTGAAATTTGGCGTACAACATTATTTGTAGGGCTGACATCTGTATTTCTACTCTATTTGCTGTTTTATTTGCTGACAGAAGAAGGGTTTAATTTTACCGCTCTCGCATTTGGTAGCATGATGTTCGCAGGTGGCGTTGGGAATTTGATCGATCGCATTTTCTTCGAGAACGGGGTTATCGACTTCCTTAATGTGGGGATTGGTAGTTTGCGCACCGGCATATTTAATGTGGCTGATATGGCGATTATGGTGGGGGTGTTTGGCCTTCTGATTTTCGGCCGTATTGCGCCCGATGATGAGCCTAATCATACTGAAGAAGAAACCAATGAAACGTTTGAGAGCGACGCGCAAGCCGTTGTTGATATGGCAACAGAAGAGGTTGTAAATGAATCAACGGATTAATGGCGTTGAGCCTGCAGATACCGAAAAACGGATACAAGCCGTGCTTGAGGCACAGGCCAAGAAATGGGGCAGCCCTCTAGTCAATCATCTGGTTTATGCGCGGAACCCGCATATTTTTAAAGCGGTTCGTGGGATGTGGGGAGGCTTGGATCAATCAGGCCTGCTCGATGGCAAACTGGTTGCCCTTGTGAACCGGAGAATTGCGACGATCAATCGCTGCCCGTTTTGAATGGACATTAACGCTGCCGTGGGCAGTGAACTGGGAATTTCTGATGAAAAAATCTTGGCATTAGATCATTATGCCAGCAGTGACCTGTATTCTGAGCAGGAAAAAGTAGCGCTGCGTTACGCAGATGCAATGACCTATTCTGATCAAGATGCCGACGATCAGCTTTTTGCCGAGGTGCAAACCCATTTTAGCGAAGACGAAATCATTGAGCTGACTGAGGCAATCGCATGGGAGAATGCCTCTAGTAAATTTAACCGTGCATTGCGCATACCGTCTCAAAATCTTTGGAACAGGTCCTAATCTATGATCGATCCGCAGGAGATAATCGCTAAATACTCTGTTGAGGAGCTGAACCAGACGGCCGAAGCTTACTTTAGCCAGATCGCAGACCCGACGCACTTGTTTGTAAAACCGTTTAGCAGTGCGGGTGAGGCGTCGGTGTTGCTTGAAAATATCGGCTTGCTTTTGTCTGGTGTGCGATTGGGCCATGGAATGACTGTGCTTGAATTTGCGGCCGGTTCTTGCTGGCTGTCCCGCTACATCACCCAGCTTGGCTGTAAAACGATTAGTGTAGACGTCTCTCAGTCCGCCTTGGATTACGGAAAACAGCTGTTTGAACAATATCCTACCCCGGTAGAGCCTGTAGCAGAGCCGGAGTTTTTGCTTTTTGACGGGTTTAAACTTGATCTTCCCGATGAAAGTGTGGATCGTATTCTGTGCAATGATGGCTTTCATCATGTCCCAAATCAGAAGCAAGTTTTGGCTGAGCTTTGCCGAGTCTTAAAACCTGGCGGCATTGCAGGGTTCAGCGAGCCGGGGCGCTATCATTCACAGGGGCCTGTTTCGCAACATGATATGGCCCATTTCAAGGTGCTCGAGAATGATATTTTGCTCAATGATGTGTTTGAAAAAGCACAAGCAGTAGGGTTTACAGATATTAGGATCAAACCAATTGGAAATTTAGAGGTAGGGCTGACGCTTTACAATCGGATGACCAGCTGGCTGGTTACAAAAATGTTGAGCTTTGTTTCTCCTAATACGGCTGAACAACTTTTGGGGCGCTCTCTGTTTTTCCTTTATAAAGGTGATTTTCAGCTAGACAGTCGTGGTTCGGCCGGTTTGAAGCATGCAACCCGTTTGGAGAACCCTAATCAAACTAAATTTGACATCAAGGCTGGGGAGTCCGTGCAGATTCCACTCAACATCACAAACAGTGGTGAAGCGGTTTGGTTGAATCAAAATATTAAGCAAATCGGGGTAGTTAAGGTTGGAACGCGCTTGAAGGATGCAAAAGAGGGTGTTCTCTTGAATCAATGGACATGGCACGAACTTGAGAGAGAGGTGCGGCCGGGTGAGCAAATATCGATGACCGTTGATGTACCTTTTGCCGAAGCTGGAGAGTTTGAGCTAATCTTAGACTTAGTGGCGATGGATGTGGCCTGGTTTGAACACCTTGGCTCGGAGACTCTAAATATTTCAGTGTCAGTTAGTGCATAGATCACTTGTCTTTAAATCTTGAAAAACGCCTATTTCTAATTGTCGTTCTAGGTCTACTTCTTTGCCTTTGACCAAATCGTGTGAAATAACGGCAGGGCTGCTGCAGATAGTTGGGTTGGAATACGGTGGAAGCCATTGTCGGTCAAGCTGAAACGACCTATATCATCAAATGCATAGCATTTGGTGCCCAAACCTTTACCAGAGGTAGTTAGGCTAAAAAATAGCTTGCTGAATCCCAAAAAAGTACTGATTTACTTACTTCTAGGTTACATAATCATTACACCTTTTCATTGTTTCCCCCCTTGAGCGTGTGTTAAAATTAGGGCTTGATAAAAGACGAAATAACGAGAGAGATTTTCTCACATAAGTCTAAATTCTTCTATCAGAAAACGAGCTTTTTATGAGTAAAAACGCTAAACATTTTTCGATTGTAGGGGTAGCAATTGCCATTGTTACTTATCTAGTCTACTTTATCCTTTCCACATTCTTTTTTGAATTGCCAGAGGCCGCTAGCGCTGAAGCCACTATCATTGACGCGCTTTTCAACGGCCATTACATCCTGATCGCCTTTTTGTTTGCGATTGTGGTTGTACCAATGGTTTATTCAATTGCGGTTTTCCGCCAAGAAGAAGGGGATGATACTGACGCACCACACATTCACGAAAATACCGCACTGGAAATCGCTTGGACCGTTTTGCCAATCTTTTTGGTAATCGGATTTGGTGTATGGGGTGTTTCTTCATACAACCAAGTTATCGCCAGCGAGCCAGATGAGGTTGTCATTCGTGTGTGGGGATTTAAATGGGACTGGCAATTCTATTATCCAGAACACGGAAACATCAATGACCCCGCGCTTGTTCTGCAAGAAGGTGTTCCGATCAAACTTGAAATGCAATCAACTGACGTGATTCATGCCTTTTGGGTTCCAAAATTCCGAGTCAAACAAGACGTTTTCCCATATGATGTTGAAAATCCTGATTTGAGCTTCGGAAACATTGATTACACACCAGATGATGCGTTTTACGAACCACAGGTCATTCGATTTACACCTGTTAAAGAAGGCGTTTATCGTGTACGTTGTGCAGAAATTTGTGGCACAAACCACTACGCTATGCTTGCTAACGTGTTTGTACTCAGCCCATCAAATTATCAAGCTTGGTTAGACGGGGAGTTTTTGCTTCCACCTGATCCAAACCAAGGTAATTCACAAATCCAAGATGGTGTGGACACTTACTTAAAAGAGTTAGAACGTTTCGACATTAACACAGGATACACTCCTCCTCCTGACCCATTTGCTGCACCTGAAGCTGGGGAAGACGGCTAAGCCAACGATAGATTGGAGATCTGAAACATGAAATATTTTTTAACTTCAGCATTAATGAAAGGGCTTGTAGGTCAAATTCTGACCTTCATTGTCAGCTATGGGTTGATCCGCAACTTCCGCAAAACAGTTCCTGGTTGGGAAGTCCCCGGCCGTGATCTTTCAGGTTTTGCAGCCCCATATGACGAACCCGCCATGGTTATCGCAACGATCATCAGTCTTTTTGGATTTTTGATTGCGTGTGGTGTTGTTACCGACTGGCTCAAAATGATGGGTGGTCAAAAACCTCATTTAAAACATGGTGCTCAAGGCAAGCCTGAATGGACCCGCTACATTAACATCGATGTTAACCACAAGGTTATCGGTATTCAGTACGGTTTAAACAGTATTTTCATTCTATTGGTGGGTGGTCTCTTGGCCATCTTATTCCGATTAGAATTGGCGTTGCCCGGTCTGCAATTCTTGCAAGACGGTTCTCAATACAACACATTATTCAGCGCGCACGGCATCATCATGATCGCCGCGATCTTTGCTGGTGTAGGTGCCATGACCAACTATCTTGGCCCTGTACTCATCGGCGCATCTGACATGTCATTCCCTCGCTTAAACGCATTCAGCTACTGGGTGGGTGTGCCATCGGCCGTCATCCTAATCGCTGGAATCTTTATGGGCGGTTGGGACACCGGCTGGGTAGGATATCCAACACATTCAACCACCACTCAAATGATCGGTGTTCAGATGTTCTTGTTGGGCTTCTATCTAAATGGTTTCTCATCAATTGCTTCTGGTTTGAACATGGTTGTAACGGCCGTTTACATGCGGGCTAAAGGGATGAGCTACTTCCGTATGCCGATCTTCGTTTGGGCCGCTGTTGCTGCATCTATCTTGCAGGCAACCACCACTCAAACTGTTGGTGTCGCGTTGACCATGGTTGTGGCACAACGTACGCTGGGCATGAACTTTTTCACTCCAGTTATTTCACCAGAATTGCTAGCGGCTGGCGTTCCGGCCGGAGATCCTATTCTCTTCCAGCACATTTTCTGGTTCTACTCACATCCGGCCGTATATGTCTGGATTCTGCCAGGGCTTGGAATTATTTCAGAGCTGTTGCCAGTATTCACACGTAAACCACTATTCGGTTACAAATGGATCGCACTTTCATCAATCGGTATCGCACTTGTTGGTATGTTGGTGTGGGCGCATCACATGTTAACCTCATCAATGCCACCAGCATGGAAGATTCCGTTTATGCTCTCAACGTTGTTGGTTGCGGTTCCCACCGGTGTGAAATTCTTTAGCTGGCTGGCAACTATCTGGGAAGGCAAGATGCGCTTCCCAACTCCGATGTTGTTTGTTCTGGGCGCAATATCCGTCTTCTTGCTCGGTGGTTTGTCTGGGCCGATTTTAGGCACCATCGCTACTGACATGCATTTACATGACACCTACTTTGTAGTGGGCCATTTCCACGCAACGATCTTCGGTGGATTTGTATTCCCATTCTTTGCTGCCATCTACTACTGGTTCCCTAAAATTACCGGTAAGATGTACGATGAGCTTTTGGGTAAGATCCATTTCTGGATTATGGTTCCCGGATTCTGGGTGATGTCTTTGTTGCAAATGCGCGTCGGTGTACTTGGTATGCGTCGTCGTATTGCTGACTACGGCACCGACTTAGGAATTCAGGTTGAACATGCACTGATCACGGTGGCTACACTGGCTATCGGCTGGTCAATTTTGATCATGATCTATAACCTGATCTCAAGCGCCCGCAAAGAAGAGTTGGCTCCAGAAAATCCATGGGAATCACGTTCTCCAGAATTTTTGGCTCCAT
>JAHDEN010000236.1 GCA_020628815.1 Chloroflexota bacterium
GCCGGCCGAATAGATTGAAGCCACTCCAGATATGTTTTGTATTCAGGTCCAAATTCCTGCTCCATGCGCTGACGCAATCGCACAGAAAAAGCGGGTGCCGCCCCACTGGTTGAGATCGCAATCGTAAGTGGCCCTTGGCGGATAACAGATCCCGCCACATAGTTGCACCGTGGAATATCGTCCATCACGTTGACCAAGCAGTTCTCACGGAGCCCCTCGGCCCAAATTCGGCAATCTTCTACAGGGGTAAAGCGTTCGGCCAATACAAAAAAGGCGCCGCGCAAATCACCCGGCCGATAATTTCGTTTAATCCAAATAAATCGATTTTCGGCCGCAAGGCGTTCTAATCCATCTGTTAAAGTTGGGGCGATAACGGTCAAATTTGCATCACATTCAAGTAGCTGATTGACTTTGAACTCGGCTTCGTGGCTCCCTCCGATCACGATGCATCGCTTTTTGTTTAAACCAACAAGAAATATAGGATAAGGTTTCATCTAATTTTCCTTTGACCTTTAAGGCGTTATGCACGCCCTAAAATCGCTTCACGGGTGGATTCAGCTATCGCTGCCGCTTCTCCGATTAGATCATCTGGCACACCAAGCTCAACAAGAGTGCCACCTAAATTTTCCATCACTGCATCGAAATGAGTGTCATTTAATCCAAGATCGTCTACAAGCTTTTTATGAGCGGTTGACATTGATTGCCCCGAGTAGTTTGGAGCACCACCAAAGGCATAAGTCAAAAATAATTTTTGATGCTTGATTAGCTGAGGGACATCTACCCCCGTAAAAAAATCGCTTATACGGTCGTCGGCCAAGACCTTTTTATAGAAAAGCTCTACAGCTGCATCTACGGCCGCTTTGCCGCCGATTTTTTCATAGAGGGTTGTTTCAACAATTGTTTCAGACATGGTTTTCTCCTGTTCTCTAAAGTTTCAAAAATTAATCACCAGCAACCGGCATCTTAGAACTATCAGTCGTTTGCATTCCTTCTAAAATCTTCTCAGGTGATTCAATTTGTTTTGGAATTGGAATTAAATTGACCGCACACGCTTTTAGCTCGGGTTCTTTTGAGCGCGGGTCTACCGCATCACTGGTCAAATTGTTGGCCGCCTTCAATTCACCGCTCATTCTTCCCCAATGGAACGGCATAAATACAGATCCTTGGCGAATACGATCAGTTATTTTGGCTTTTGCTTCTGCCTCACCCCTCCGGGTAACAAGCTTAACCATTTCACCATCGTTAATCTTTATCAGCTCAGCATCTGTTGGGTGGATTTCCACAAAAGGTTCAGGATAAGCCTTCAATAATTGCGGCGCTTTGCCCGTTCGGGTCATTGTGTGCCACTGATCTAAAAGGCGACCTGTGTTTAAAATATATGGATATGCCTCATCTGGTTGTTCAGCAAAATCTTTATGTGGGGTTGCAAAAAAGTTTGCCCGGCCGCTGGCGGTTGGAAACTCATGATCGGTATACAGCGATTTTGTACCGGGATGGGTTAGATCAGGAACAGGCCACTGAAGCGGCCCCTCGGCTATCAGGCGATACCGATTAACACCGGAATAATCACACACCCGCCCTTTTGTAAGCCCTTTAAATTCATCAAAAACTTGATTGTGGGTTTCATAATCGAACGCGTAACCATACCCCATCTGCTCAGCAAAACGGGCAAAGATTTTCCAATCTGGTAACGCTTCGCCGGGGGGTGACACCATTTTGGGCAACAGGGTAATCCGACGCTCGGAGTTGGTCATAATCCCGGCTTTTTCAGACCACTGCGCAGCCGGGAGCAAAATATGGGCAAACTGGGTTGTATCGGTTGGATGATATGCATCCTGCACAATAACTAGTTCGGCTTTACGGAATGCGGCTTCAACAACATCAATATTTGGCATTGAAACGGCCGGGTTCGTACAAGCGATCCACAGCACTTTCACATCGCCTCGTGCGGCGGCTTCAAACATTTCAACGGCCGGCAATCCCGGTTTAGGATTGATCTGCCCTTGCGGAATTCCCCAGTAATCTTCAACTTCTTGCCGGTGGGTCTCATTGCCGATCAGACGATAACCAGGAAGAATATGGGCCAATCCTCCCGCTTCACGGCCGCCCATGGCGTTGGGTTGCCCGGTCAATGAAAACGGGCCACTCCCTTCTCTTCCAATCTTGCCGGTTGCCAAATGCAAATTGATGATGCCATGGTTTTTCTCGACACCAACGGTGCTTTGATTTACGCCCATACTCCAAAACGAAAGGGCATTCTCAGCCGTTCCAAATGCCAATGCGGCTTTTTCTATTAATTCAGCACCGATTCCACACACAGCAGCCGCTTTTTCAGGAGGCCAAAATTTGGCGACTGCTAGGGCTTTGACAAATCCTTCCGTATGGTTTTGGATAAAGTCATGATCAAGCAACCCTTCTCGTTCAATCACATGAAGCATCCCGTTTAGCAGGGCCACATCAGTTCCCGGCCGGATGGGCAAATGCAGGTCAGACGCCTTTGCAGTTTGAGTTTCACGTGGGTCAACGCAAATAATGACAGCATCCCGCTTCCCCTTTTTGCGCATCTTGATCCGATTAAAGACTACCGGATGGCATTCGGCCGTATTTGTCCCGATCAGAAAAAAGCAGTCGGCCGAACGAATGTCACTATAAGAAGGTGGCGGACCATCACTTCCCAATGCAGAAACATATCCAACAACTGCACTGGCCATACACAGCCTTGAGTTTGCATCAAAGTTATTGGTCCCAATAAATCCTTTAAGGAGTTTGTTGATGGTGTAGTAATCCTCAGTAGAGAACTGCCCAGAGCCGTAAAAGGCAACCGCATCAGGCCCATGATCCCGAACTACCTGTTTTACTTTTTCTGCCATGTAGGCCATCGTTTCATCCCAAGTAACGCGAGTGAATTCTTCATCTTGGTTGACGCGCAACTGAGGGTAAAGAATGCGATCATCGGTTTTGAGTGCATCGGGCAAATAAAGTGGCTTTTTACACAGCATCCCTTGAGTCGATGGGTGGTCATTATCTCCATGAACCCGTACAACTTTGTCATCAAAGACCCCAACTCTTAATCCGCACCCTACCCCACAATACGGGCACAGGGTTTTGTGCCATGCATCCGGGGAGATACTTTTGTATTTTTGTTCATCCATTAATTCCTTCCTCTCGTTACCGTTAGCAATAAAATAAATTGCTTTAAACTGCTAAATAAACTCTCCCATCCTCTACTTTGATCTCAAAAGTTTCCAAGACCCACTCTGGGTTGCCGCCCAAATGCTCCCCAGTCTCTAAATCAAAGGTGTGCTTGTGAAGCGGGCAAGCCACTTTGCGCAAATCGCACTGATTGCCAATGAGTCCTCTTGAAAGCAGATTTTGCTGTTTATGTGGGCATTGATTTGCCGTGGCATACCATTCTGTCAGGTTAAAGTTGAAGATGGCGATCTGTTTTTCTTCGAGCAGAACCGCTCGGCCGCCGTTTGGCACAAACTCATCAACGGCAGCAACATCAACCCAAATTTTTTCTACTGCTTGAACTGTCATAATTTATTTAACCCACCACTTCCAAAGGAATAACATCTGGTTGTTTTTGTCCGCGCACTTGCTTAAAGCGGATATTTGGATCACGTGCATCTGAATTAGCAAAATAGCGATATCGTTTTGCTTTTTCGGGGTCTTCAACCGTTGTGCGCCATTCATCTTGATATGTGTCGATCAAATGTTGCATCTCTTTCTCAAGTTCGTCGTTAATCCCCAACTTGTCATCAACAACAACCTCTTGCAGATGGGCCAAGCCACCCGGCAGTTGATCCATCCATTTGGCGGTCCGGTGTAAATGATCGGCCGTACGCGCGTAATACATCAAGAATCGATCGATGTACTTGATCAATGTTTCAGTGTCGATGTCAGTCGCAAACAGATCTGCATGGCGCGGCTTCATTCCCCCATTCCCACAAACGTATAAATTCCAGCCGTTTTCAGTCGCAATAACTCCCACATCTTTACACTGTGCCTCAGCGCATTCACGCGCACAGCCAGAAACCGCCATTTTTACCTTGTGCGGAAAGCGAATTCCCTTGTAACGGTGCTCCAATTCAATCGCCATCGTCGTTGAATCTTGGACCCCAAAGCGGCACCACGCCTCACCGACGCATGATTTAACCGTGCGTAACCCTTTGGCATACGCATGACCAGACTCTAGCCCGACTGCGTTTAGCCGTTGCCAGATGGTTGGCAAATCATTGAGATAGGCACCAAACAGGTCGATTCGCTGACCACCGGTGATTTTTGTATAGAGATCGAAATCCTGTGCCACCCGGCCGATTTCGATTAATTGTTCCGGTGTAATTTCTCCACCCGGCACACGGGGGACAACAGAATAGGTCCCATTTTTCTGAATATTTGCTAGATAGTAATCATTGGTATCCTGAATCGTTTGGTGATCCAGCAGATAGCTATTTCGATATGTAGCAATAAGAGAGGCCGCTACCGGCTTACATTTTTCACACCCATCACCGCCACTACCAAAACGGCCTAGCAGTTCATCAAACGTCTCGATCTGCATTGAGCGGACAATCTGACCCAGCTCTTGGCGGGTATAGTCAAAATGTTCACAAATTGACTTATCAACTTCAACTCCCATTTTTTCCAGCTCGCTGTTCAACACATCTTTCATAAGTGCCACACAGCTACCGCAACCGGTGCCTGACTTAGTGTAACTTTTAAGTGCCGGGATTGTCTGTGAACCATCGCCAATAGCGGTGATTAGTTCTGCTTTGGTCACATTCTCACAGCTACAAATTTGAGCACTATCTGGCAGCAAGTCGATGCCGAGCCCGGCCGGCCCGTCTCCCCCGTCCACAATCAACGTGTGCGGATTATCTGGCAAAGGTAATCGATTCAGATACATCTGTAGCAACTGGCCATAATCAGATGCATCTCCGATCAAGATAGCCCCTTCTAAGGTGTTTGTTGATGGCTCAAATAGTAATTTTTTGTAGACACCTGTTTTCGAATCACAAAAGACAACTGATTCTGTTGTCCCGTTGGCGTGCGCGTTCCCGACTGACCCAACATCAACGCCCAACAACTTTAGTTTGGTAGACATATCTGCTTTGGCAAACGGCGTTTCAATACCAAAGATATGATCAACCGCTGTTTCTGCCATACGGTAACCGGGAGCTACCAAGCCATAAATCATCCCTTCGTGCAGGGCGCATTCCCCAATCGCATAAATATAGGGATCACTCGTTTGCAGAAAGTTATTGACGCTTATTCCACCTCGCTCTCCTGTGGCAAGCCCTGCATCTGTTGCAAGCTCGTCGCGTGGGCGGATCCCGGCCGAAATTACAACCATATCAACTGGCAGGTTGGACCCATCTTTAAACGCAATATTGCTTACCGAACCAGCTCCTTCAAATTTTTCAGTCATCTTTCCAAGATGAACGGCAACATCAAGCTCCCCGATTTTTCTTTGTAGGATGGCTGATCCCTCTTCATCGATTTGGCGCGGCATGAGCCGCGGAGCCAGCTCTACCACATGGGTTTCAAGATCAAGATCAACAAGTGCTTTGGCAGCCTCTAATCCCAAAAGGCCACCGCCAATCACAGCAGCAGATTTGCAGCCTTTGCTATAACCTATAATTTGGTCTAAATCTTCAATCGTTCTGTAAACAAAAATGCCGTCTTGCTCTACGCCGGAAATTGGCGGCACAAATGGGGCTGACCCTGTAGCAAGAACCAAATAGTCATACCGAATATCTAGCTTATTTGCCGTTGAAATGATCTTTTGTGCTGGATTGATTTTGGCTACTTTTATTCCGGCGTGGAACCTGACATTGTTTTGGGTATACCATTCGGCCGTAGTAAGTGCTAGCGCCTCAACCGATTGATTGGTGAAGTACTCACTCAGGTGAACTCGATCATAGGCAGGGCGAGGCTCCTCACCAAAAATAATCAGTTCAAAGTCAACTGACTCTGGCTTGGCCAAAAATTTTTCAACAAATTTGTGGCCAACCATCCCATTCCCGACAATGACAATCTGTTTTTTTGCGTTCATAAGTTAAAGAGGACGGCCGCTCAATGCCTATTTCGAATACAAGAGCGGCCGTCGAACATGAAGAAAAGGAAAATAGAATTCGCTCAGGGCTAATCGCCAGCAGCCATACCCAGGCGAGCCATTGTCTCTTCTTGAGCCGCTGTCTCTTCGTTCTCTGAAAAGCGAACTGCAAAGGCCAAGAATGAGCTAACAAAAACAAGACCGCCTAGAATCAAATAAGCGGTACTAAATTCGATCTGACCACGGAACAAGAACCCAAAGAGCATGGCACCGAAGTTGCCTCCAGCACCAACGATGCCTGATACAGCACCCAATGCGCGCTTGTTGATGTATGGGACAATGGCGTAAGTTGCCCCTTCGGCCATCTGAACAGACATACTAAAAACAATCAGGACAGGGATGGCCCAGAGCAACAGCCCCATCTGCGAGAAAACCATCAGAGCGATCCCTTCAAAGAAGAGGCAGAAGAAGAGAAAACGTACGCGTCCTTTTAGACCACCCTCTTTGTTTAAGCGGTCGCTGAGCCAGCCGCCCATTGACCGGGCGAAAATATTCATCAAGCCAAAAAGAGAAGCGACAAGACCGGCCGTTTGCAAAGTTAGGCCGTATTTATCGAAAAAGTGGAGCGCCGCAGTCCCATTGATGGTTAGCTCAATTCCAAAACAAGCAGCATACACAAAGAAAAGAGCGATGACGCGTGGGTCTCTGGCGGCTTCCATGAAGGTCCCTTTTGTGTCTTTTGCCGGGGGCATCTCAGCTTTGGCTCGCAATTCAGTGTAATTACCATCTGGTGCGTCTTGCGTCAGTCTCCAATAAGCAATGGCGGTCAGCAACATGGCGATTCCAGGCACAACCATTGCAACTCGCCAACCGATAACGGCCGGCACGCCAAAGCTAAGAACGGCGGCCAAAATTAAAGGCATAACGGCCTGAGTAACACCACCGCCTAAGTTGCCCCATCCAGCCGTAGTTGCATTAGCCGTTCCGACAATATTGGGTGCAAACATCACGCTGGTGTGATATTGAGTAATCACAAATGATGCACCAATTAAACCGATGGCGGCCCGTGCAATAAAAAATTGAGTTGGTGTCTGTGCAAGACCAATCCCCATAACTGGTAGTGACCCCAAGACAAGTAACGTCGTGTAGACTTTACGCGATCCATAAATGGAGCACAGTGGGCCAATACCTAATCGTGCGATAATCGTTAGCGATACGGCCGCGATAATCGAGTTACCAACCTGTTCAGGTGATAGGCCAATGTCTGCAATTACCCCGTTTTCCCCTTTCATCAACGGCACAATCCCAAACCATCCAAAAAAGCACAAGAAAAAAGCGAACCAAGTTATATGAAACGCTTTCATCTGTGGTGTATTAAAGCTAAATAGCTTTATCTCCGTTGCTTTGTTTTTAAAATCCATCTTTCTCACTCCTGTGACTGCGAACAAAGTTGTGCGTTGGGTTTTAAGGTGAGTGGCACGAGGTTTATTAGAAATTTGTTGGAAGCAAACCCGACACAATCATAGGGATGAGCCTAGCAGGCAGGTATAGGGGGGTTCCTGAAATTTGGACGTTGGCAATTTGTTAGGTTTTCATAGGCAGTCTGCGTTAGTTTTTAGGCTTCATTCACAAATTTGGGGAAGAAGTAAGCAGTTTCCCTATAAAAATCGGCATTGCATAGGGGAATCCCCTACGAATCGATTAGACCGGCATCTAAAGCAAATTTAGTTAGACCCGCAACATGAAAAATGTCTAGCCGCTTCATGATATTGGCCCTGTGGGCCTCAACCGTCTTATGACTAATATGCATTTGTTGCGCAATTTGCCGTGTGGACATCCCTTTTGAAATCAAAATTAAGATTTCGATTTGCCGGGCAGTGAGTAGATCTAAATTCTGCATCTCAGTATCGGCCGAAGGCTCCCTAGAGCATTTTGAGTGCTGAGCACTAGGCTTTGCTTCTGTGTCTCGGCAAATGTAGTTCATCATGTGAGTAGAAACTTCAGGCGCAAAGTAGGCTCCTCCATCCATCACAATATCGATCGCTTCTCGAATCTCAGAAATGTGGGCATCTTTTTTAACATATCCCTTTGCCCCCGCCTGTATCGCTTGAACTACATAATTTTCAGATATGTAATTCGATAAAATCAAAACATTTGTTGCCAAATTAGACGCCTTGATTTGCGCCGTGGCTTCGAGACCACCCATTTCAGAAAGCTCAATGTCCATCAAAACGATATCTGGCTCAAATTCTTTAGCAAGCTCAATAGCCTTCTCTCCACTCGAAGCTTCTGCAACGATATTAATGTCTCCAAACTTATTCAGAAGCATACGTAGGCCAGCCCGTATTATCGAGTAATCTTCTACCAAAATCAGATTTATCATAAAACAAATTCGCAATAAATAGCTTGATTGGGTGAAGGGGTAGGGTTTTATTTTTTGTAGGGCAGTTTGGGGAATTTTTATTATAGTGGGATATGGATCAACTGCAAAAAGTGGTTCTTTTGAACCGAAGTTTAATATCAAGTCAACATTTGCTCTTTACGTAAACGTAAAGTATTATCTTACTCATGACATCTTCTTCACCGACAAAAACAAAGGATTCAAAGTTTACAATCGGGGAA
>JAHDEN010000237.1 GCA_020628815.1 Chloroflexota bacterium
AATATCGGCGCACGGGCCGCCATGCCGGTCATGGAAGGCAAGGCGATTTTGTTCCACACCTTTGCCGGTGTTGAAGCCTTTCCCATCTGCATTAATACGCAGGATACAGAGCAAATCATCGAGACGGTTAAACGGCTCGAGCCAACATTTGGCGGCATCAATTTAGAAGATATCAGCGCCCCCCGCTGTTTTGAGATCGAAGAACGGTTGCGGGCAGAAATGAATATCCCGGTCTTCCATGATGACCAACATGGCACGGCCGTGGTGGTGCTGGCTGGGCTAATGAACGCCTGCCGCGTGACCGGCAAAAAACCGGCCGAATTGAGCGTGGTTGTTACCGGCGCAGGATCGGCCGGGATTGCAACCACAAAACTTCTGATGGCTTTAGGCGTTGAAGATATGGTAATGGTGGATCGGCAGGGTGCGCTCCACGTTGATGACCCAGAACTAAACTGGATGCAACGACGAATGGCTGAAATGACCAATCCTGACGGGATGAAAGGGGATTTGAGCAAAGTCATCAAAGGACGGGATGTCTTCATCGGAGTCTCGGCCCCCGGCATTGTGACCCCTGACATGATCAAAAGTATGGCCAAAGACCCGATTATTTTCGGCTTGGCTAACCCGATCCCTGAAGTGATGCCAGATGTTGCCAAAAAGGCTGGCGCAGCTATTGTAGCCACCGGCCGGAGCGATATGCCCAATCAGGTCAACAATTCACTTGTGTTCCCCGGCATTTTCCGGGGTGCGCTAGATGCACAGGTTGAAAATATTACCGACAACATGAAAATCGCGGCCGCCAACGCGATCTCAAAATTGGTTACCGATGAGCAGCTGGACCACAACTACATCATCCCCAAAGCAACAGATTATGCGGTGGCACCGGCCGTGGCCGAGGCTGTAGCACGCAATGCGCTAGAGACGGGTGAAGCCCGCTGTGAGGTCGATCCGGCCGCTGTTGCCTCTCGCGTACGTCAGTTTGTGTACGAACAAAGAGATTGATTTAGTGACGATTTTGGATTGACGAGTGCCGAGTGGTTATCATTCTAGTACTTGAAATCAACTGTTGAAATGGGATCGTAATCGTCAATCCACATTCGTAAATGGCCGAAATAGATTTCGGCTTAAGCTCAACTTTGTTGAGCCATCGTCATTCGCAAATCCAAAATCACATTATAGAGTTCAATTAACGGAATGAGATTTAAATCTGAAATCGTCAATCCAAAATCGCAAATTATATGTATGATTATATTGTTGTCGGTGCAGGAACTGCTGGGAGCGTTATCGCCAGCCGCCTTTCAGAAAATAGCAAAACGACCGTTTTACTTTTAGACGCGGGGCAGCCGTGGCAAGGGAGCGCCGTCACACCATCAGTCTGGTTTGATGCGGTCAAACAGGCCCAAGAAACGATCAACAGTAAAGATGCGGCGCGTGATTTTGAAACGTTGCCGCAGTTGGCCCTAAGCGGCCGAAAATTTAAAACAGTACCGGTCACAGGAGTAGGTGGGGCAGATCAAACAAGTTACGGCTTGTGGCAACCACCCACGGCCGAACAGTTTGACAGTTGGGGCGTGCCTGGCTGGATGGGGGCGGACATGGCGGCCGCTCGCGAGAAAGCGGAAAGCATGCTGACGCTTGAACCGTCACCGCTCAGCGACATCGGCCGGAAATTGTGCGGCGCATTGATTCAAGACGGCTATCAGGTAAACCCAGCCCGACTAATGATTGAGCGCAGCCGGAAAGTTGGCATCGCAGAAGCCTATTTTGAACCTACCCGCTACCGTTCAAATTTAACCGTACGCTTTGATGCCCAAGTGCTCAACCTGATGTTCCGAGAGGGAAAAGCGGTTGGAGTACGTGCCTATCGTTCTGAATCAGAAGAAATTCAAGAACTTATCGCCCAAAAAGAGGTGATTATTTGCGCCGGTGCGTATCGTAGCCCTCAAATTTTGCTACTGTCCGGTTTAGGCGCAGTGGCTGACCTTAATCGGATGGGAATTTTCCCCCGCCAAAGTATGCCAAGTGTAGGAAGCGGTTTAATTGATCCACCGGCCGTCGATATCCTACTATCTGCCAATGGGCCAATTCGTGCGCCAAAGTCAGGCTGGCGTCGTCGCCAACCGGATTTTTCTAATTTACCCGAAGCGGTTGCCACGTCTGAAGATGGGCTGATGGTGCAGTTTTGGCCTGAGGATTTTGAGAACGGGACGCCAAATAGCTATCGCATTCGGCTTTCACTCACAAATCCTGCCAGCAGCGGCCGGGTATCTCTCCGCTCAACCGACGCGGTGCATGCCCCTCGCATCAACCCCAATTATTTAGATGAGGATCAGGACACGGAGCGCTTAACGGCCGGTGTTGCAACCCTCAAATCGCTGTTTGATGAGCTAAATATCAGTGGGCTAGTTTGGCCAAAAGATGCTGAAATGAACAATTTTGTGACTCAGCATGTCCGTTCGTCCTGGATGGTGCAGGGCTCTTGCCGGATGTCCGATGCATCGGCGGGGACTGATATGGACTCGGCCGTGGTCGATGCGTCAGCCGTTGTTGACGGGAACTGCAAAGTTATCGGCATTGAGGGTGTACGGGTGGTTGATGCCTCGATTCTGCCAAAGCCATTGGCGGCCGGCACGCTGGCAACCACTGTGCTGGTTGCTGAGCGGGCGATTGAGATTATCAAAGCCAGCAGCTAGTTTCACGGCTACTTGGGTGGCAGTGCCTCTGCAATTTTAAGGCAATCGTCTACCCACTTTTTTAGATAGGGCTCGTCTGCGCAACCTTCGGCCGTTAGCCGAATCCAGCCTTTCATCGGCCGGCCGCTCCCCATAAACTGGGTCACATGCGGCCTGGTCAAAGCCTCTTCATACCGCTCTTTGCCTACACGGGCCATCAACCCATCCCCGTGCACACCACAAGCCATATTGCCTGCGATCATAAAGCCGATTCCGCCAAACATCTTCCGTTCTGAATAGGCCGGATGCGAGCTAATCTGAGTTCTGATTTTATCTGCGAGTTGTTCGTTATAAGCCATAGTCCAATTTTAGACCATTTGTTCTTTGCGGCAAGTTTTTCTCTGGAAACGAAATGGAAACTGTATCCCAGTACAGTTATGTCATAACAAAGATTTAAGTTCTGGTTGCACAGTTCCCCAATAAAATGAGCTTAAGCCAAACAAAACAAAAATCTACCCTTTTAAAACTTATATAGTTTCAAAGAATTAAAAAAACAAATCTAAAAACAAATCTAAAAACAAATCTAAAAACAAAATCGAAGAGAAAAATCATGAGTAAATATTATATTGTAAGCGAAGAAACAAATGATGGTCAGACTTGGGCCGTAACCCAAAAAGATGGGAAAGTGGTTGTCATGCCCTATGAGAAGGATGCAGCTCACCAAATTTGGGAAGTAAAATTTCAACAAGGCAAGACTAAAGCAGGTGTTACTTTTGTCGGCAACAATGGAAAAGCAATCGCTTATTCAGCCAACAACAGTCCACTAACTCTTGTCGACTTCAAAGCAGTTGAGGGCAATAACAATAACAGCATTTGGAACATGGACTCAAACGTAACGCAGCCATGGTTTTTAATCGTCAACCCAGATCATACATGGGGGCAAATCTGGGACATCCATGGGGGTTCAGCAGGATTAGGTGTGCCGATTTACACTTGGAATGAGAATGGAAACTCATGTCAACGCTGGAGATTTCAAGAAGCATAATTTAAGCCTTGAATCGTTAATCTAAAATAAGCAGAGAGCCTCAAAAGCACAAACATGAGTCATCCCGAATTTTGACTCATGTTTATCGTTTAAGATCAGCTCTGAGTCTCTTGTGGCTTTTTCATCCACCTCCCGATTCTTCTCTCTTTGAAAATTCGGGATGACTCATGTAACGTTTAAATCTGTTAAACGAATACCTGCGCTCGCGCACCGTTACGTCTCTCAGCTGCTCTAGCTTTACCCCCTGTGGAGAGCGGTCCTGCACAAACCCGATCTTTTCATAAAACCGAATCGCCCGCTCATTGCCATCAAGCACCCACAGCATGATGGTCTCGTAGTTACCGCTTTTTAAAAATTCTAGAGCCGCTTGCCACAAACGGCCGCCGATCCCCCTGCCCCACGCTTCTTCAACTAAATAGATGGCGTTAACCTCTCCCCATTTTTTGCCTGGCTCTAAATCTCTTGCAGGCTGCGCCAACACAAACCCGACAATTTCGTCGTTCATTTGCGCGATAAATATCCCATTCTCGGCCAAGTCTGCTTCAAGCATTTGCTGCCACCAATTTCTGCGCCGCTCTTCAGACAGGCTGGCCAGCAAATCGGCCGGGAGCAGCCCTTTGTAGGCCGATTGCCAAGCCACAACATGCACATGTGCGATCTCGGCCGTATCGGCCAATTGCGCTTTGCGAATCACAATTTGATCTTGATCCATCATTTTCTCCAACCAAAATGTCAAAATATTTGTGCAAGGTATCCTTGCCCCAACCTATGCTGAATGCTAAAGTTAGAGGTTAGAACGGGTCAACAAATTGACCTCATGAACTTTAGAATTTGATCTAGGGCGACGAACCTCCGTCGCCCTTTTTCATGCAAAAAAGTGGAAAACAGATGGCACAAACAGGTAAAAAGGTACGAGCATTGCTCGCGTTGGCCGATGGAACCTTGTGGGAAGGAACCAGTTTCGGCGCAATTGGGGAAATTACCGGAGAAGTTGTATTTAATACAAGTTTAACCGGCTACCAAGAAATTCTAACTGACCCTTCTTATCACGGACAAGTGGTGACTTTTACGATGCCCCACATCGGTAATTATGGCACTACCCCTGATGATGATGAGAGTCGCCAAGTATGGGCGGCCGGAGCAATTGTCCGCAGCTTAAGCCCGATCGTGAGCAACTGGCGTGCCCGCCAGAGCTTGCCAGATTATTTGGCAGAGCGCAATGTAATCGGTATTTGCGATGTTGACACACGCGCTTTAGTCCGACACATCCGCACTCACGGTGCGCAAAACTGCGCCATATCGTCGGTCAACACAGATGGGGATCGCCTGATCGAGATGGCTCGCAACGCCCGTGACATGAACGGCCTTGATCTGGCCATAGAAGTCACCACGCCAGAACCTTATAGTTGGAACGATGGGGAAAACTGGTGGACGGCTCCTGGCTCACCGGCTCGGGAAGATATCCATCAACCAAGCAAACGGTTTAAAGTGGTCGCCTATGACTACGGGATCAAGAAAAATATTTTACGCTTGCTGACCGAATATGGGTGCGATGTGCACGTGGTTCCGGCCACAATGCCGGCCGACGAGGTCATGGCGCTGGAGCCTGATGGAATCTTCTTGTCAAACGGCCCCGGAGACCCAGCCGCCTGCGACTATGCCATCGACAACATTAAGAATCTGTTGGGGCAAAAGCCGATGTTCGGCATTTGCTTAGGGCATCAAATCATGAGCTTGGCGCTGGGAGCCAAAACCTACAAGCTTAAATTTGGCCACCGAGGCGGCAACCAGCCGGTACAAGTGACAGAAAGCGGCGCGGTACAGATCAGCAGCCATAATCATGGCTTTGCGGTTGATGCCAACACCTTGCCCGAAGGGGTCACGATGTCACACATCAACCTAAACGATGACTGCTGCGAAGGGATAGATGCCCCCAACCACAAAGCGTTTGCGGTGCAGTATCACCCTGAAAGCTCCCCCGGCCCACATGACTCTGACGAGTTATTCGCCCGGTTCATTTCTCTTATGGAAAGTGAAGAAAGTAAGTAAACAGTCTGAAGTGTAAAGTGTGAAGTTTGAAGCGAGATCAATTCAAACTTGTTACTTCATACTTTCTACTTTGCACTCGCGAAGCGACAAATGCCAAAAAGAACAGACATAAACAAAATTCTAGTGATCGGCTCCGGCCCAATTGTGATCGGGCAGGGGTGCGAATTTGACTACTCCGGCGTACAGGCGTGTAAAGCGTTGCGGAACGAGGGGTACAAAACCGTTCTCGTAAACTCTAATCCCGCCACAATCATGACCGACCCGGACATGGCGGACGCGACCTACATTGAGCCGCTAACGGTCGAGATGGTCGACAAAATCATTGAAAAAGAAAAGCCAGATGTGCTTTTAGCCACCGTGGGGGGGCAAACCGGCCTCAACCTCTCTCTTGATTTAGAGAATGCAGGGGTGCTGGCCAAACATGGTGTGCAACTCATCGGTGCGCAAGCCCGTTCAATCGAGGTTGCAGAAGACCGCATATTGTTCCAAGAAGAGATGCGCAAAGCGGGTGTGCCGGTCCCCGGTGGCCACTTTGTAAAATCGCTTGAAGAGGCGTGGAAAGCGGCTGAAGATACCGGTTTCCCGGCCCTGATTCGGGCCAGCTACACGCTAGGCGGCACCGGTGGCGGTGTGGCGTGGACCAAAGACGAGTTCGCAAAAGTCGTTCAACATGGGTTGCGTTCAAGCCCAGTCGGAGAGATTTTGGTCGAAAAATCGCTCATCGGCTGGAAAGAGTATGAGCTTGAGGTGATGCGGGATAAGGCGAACAACTTCGTGGTTGTCTGCTCTATCGAAAATGTGGATGCGATGGGGGTTCATACGGGTGACAGTGTCACCGTAGCACCGGCCCAAACGCTGACCGACCGTGAGTATCAATATCTGCGTGACATGGCCAAACGTGTCATGGAAGTTGTGGGAGTTGAAACGGGTGGTTCAAACGTCCAGTTCGCCGTCAACAACGAGACGGGTGAAGTGCTGACGATTGAAATGAATCCACGCGTCTCTCGCTCATCCGCCTTGGCTTCGAAAGCAACCGGGTTCCCCATTGCAAAGATTGCGGCCCTGCTGGCGGTTGGCTACACGCTAGATGAAATTTCAAACGATATCACACGTGAAACACCGGCCAGTTTTGAGCCGAGCATCGACTATACCGTGGTCAAAATCCCCCGCTGGAACTTTGAAAAATTTGAGGGTGCAGACCCGGTCTTAGGGCCGCAAATGAAGGCGATTGGTGAAGTCATGGCGATCGGCCGGACCTTCCCCGAAGCATTAAACAAAGCGATGCGCGGCATGGAAGTCGGCTGGGCCGGTTTCAGCCGCCTACTGATCGATCCCGAAGCGGGTCCGGTCACCGAAGACCAACTGTCTACCCCCACGGCCGAACGGCTGACCTTTGTAGCTGGTGCGCTCGCCCAAGGGATGACGGTTGAAAAGGTGTCAGAACTGACCGGTTACGACATGTGGTTCACCATCCAAATGAAAATGATTTTGGACGGCGAAGCTGAGTTGATGGGGCGCAAGCTGGAAGATTTAGATCGCTTTGATTTTCTGCAAGCTAAAAAGATGGGGATCAGCGACCGGATGATTGCGGCGGCCGTTGGGACCGATGAAATCAGCGTACGTGAGGCTCGCAAGGCGCTCGGCGTAGTTGCCGCCTATTATCGGGTTGACACCTGTGCGGCCGAGTTTGAGGCTTATACCCCGTATCTCTACTCAACCTACGAGCGAGACGACGAATCAGGCACAAGCGACCGGAAAAAAGTAATTATTATCGGCGGTGGCCCAAACCGGATCGGCCAAGGAATCGAGTTTGACTACTGCTGTGTCCACGCCTGCTGGGCGCTTGAAGATTTGGGCTACGAGACGATCATGGTCAACTGCAACCCTGAAACGGTCAGCACCGACTATGACACGGCCGACCGGCTCTATTTTGAACCACTGACCTTCGAAGATGTGATGAACATCATCGACCTTGAAAAACCTGACGGGGTCATCGTGCAGTTTGGTGGGCAAACACCGATCAATTTGACCAGTATGTTGGCCAAAGCGGGTGCTCCGATCTGGGGAACCCCGCCAGCTTCAATTGACTTAGCAGAAGATCGGGGTGACTTTGGCGATCTGCTCAAGCAGTTAGACATCGAGCATCCACGCTGGGGGATCACCACAGACCGTGACGAGGCTTTGACCATTGCTAAAGACGTCGGCTTTCCGGTACTCATCCGGCCGTCGTTTGTACTGGGCGGCCGGGCGATGGCGATCGCTCACGACCCAGAATCGCTCTTAAAATATTTTGATGAAGCGGTGGCGGTTGATACCGGCATGGCGGTCAACGTGGTGCTTATCGACCAGTTTGTGGAAGATGCGTACGAAGTTGACGTCGACGCAGTGTGTGACGGTGAACGGGTTGTAATCGCCGGTGTGATGCAACACATCGAAGAGGCTGGTATCCACTCTGGAGACAGCGCCTGTGTGCTACCCCCTTACAAAATCAGCCTGTATCACATCGATGTGATGCGGGAATACGCGATTAAGCTGGGCAAAGCGTTGCGGGTAAAAGGGTTGATGAACATTCAGTTCGCCATCAAAGATGATGCGGTGTATGTTATCGAAGTGAACCCACGTGCCAGCCGCACGGTGCCCTATGTGAGTAAAGCGACCGGCCGGCCGATTGCTCGGATCGCGGCTCAGGTTCAGGCGGGTAAAACGCTCGAAGAGCTCGACTTTACCAAAACACCGTTGGTCGATGGCTTCTTTATCAAAGAAGTGGTGCTGCCGTTTAACAAGATGCCGGGTGCAGATACCCGACTTGGCCCCGAAATGAAAAGTA
>JAHDEN010000035.1 GCA_020628815.1 Chloroflexota bacterium
TATGAAAACTTGGGCGATGGAGAGAGGGGCAACTCACTTCGGCCATATTTTCTACCCGCTAACCGGGTACACGGCTGAGAAAAATGATGCATTCTTCGATCCCGATGGGATGGGTGGCATCATCTCTGAATTCACCGGTGCCTCTTTGATGCAACAAGAGCCAGACGGTTCTTCATTCCCATCAGGTGGTATTCGCCAAACACACGAAGCTCGTGGGTACACCCAGTGGGACGTAACCAGCCCAGCTTATTTAATTGAAAACCAAAATGGTCTAACGCTAACCATCCCATCTGCCTTTGTTTCATGGTCAGGGATGGCTACTGACAAGAAAACACCTTTGCTTCGTTCAATGAAAGCGTTGAACACCCAAGCACAACGTGTTCTTAAAGCATTTGGTCACAAAGATGTCGGCTATGTCACCGCAACGGCCGGTTGTGAACAAGAATATTTCTTGGTTGATCGCAACTTCTATTTATCACGCCCCGACCTTTTGAACGCCGGCCGTACCCTATTCGGTGCAGCCTCTCCAAAAGGGCAAGAATTTGATGACCACTATTTTGGTGCCATCAACGAGCGCGTGTCTGCCTTTATGTATGACTTCGAGCGTGAGCTATACAAACTTGGTGTTCCAGTAAAAACTCGTCACAACGAAGTTGCTCCTGGTCAGTACGAAGTTGCTCCCGTATACGAAAACTCAAACGCTGCGGCCGACCATCAACAGCTGATCATGACGATCCTGCAACGTGTAGCTCCTAAATACGGCTTTGCATGCCTCATCCATGAAAAACCATTTGCTGGTGTAAATGGGTCTGGTAAACATGTGAATGTAGCTCTAGGGAACTCAACTCAAGGCAACTTGCTCGAGCCAGGTGATTCACCACATGAGAACAAACAGTTCTTGGTCTTCTGTGGAGCATTTATCCGTGCGGTACACAAATATGCACCATTGTTGCGGGCCGCAATCGCATCAGCTAGCAACGACCATCGCTTGGGCGCTAACGAAGCACCACCAGCGATCATTTCTGTCTTCTTGGGCGACCAGTTGAACGACGTGTTCCAACAAGTTTTGAATGATGGCTCAGCGACCTCATCAACACCGATCGGTGAAATGAACTTGGGTGCAGACATTCTGCCAAGCATGTTGATTCACGCAGGTGACCGGAACCGTACCAGCCCATTTGCATTCACCGGTAACAAGTTTGAATTCCGCGCTGTGGGATCAAGCCAATCTGTTTCTGGCCCAATTACGATTGTGAACACCATCTTGGCTGAATCGCTTGATTATTTTGCGACTCAACTTGAGGGTGCAAAAGATGTCAACAAAGCGGTTGATACGCTCTTAGCAGCCACCATGGAAGACCACCACCAAATCATCTTTAATGGTGATGGTTATTCAGACGCATGGCACAAAGAAGCTGAAGAACGTGGCTTGCCAAACTTGCGCACCACGGCCGATGCACTGCCAGCGTATTTAGATAGCTCGGTTGAAGAGCTGTTTGAAAAATATGGAGTATTGAACAAAACTGAGTTACATGCGGTTTACGAAGTAGCTCTTGAGCAATACAACATGACGGTCAACGTTGAAGCCAACTTGGTTCTAGAAATGGGTAAAACCCTGATCTATCCAGCAGCGGTACGTTACCAAAGCGAGCTAGCAGCAGCAGCGGCTAACTTGTCTGCGGCCGGAATCGAGCCAGACACTGAGTTGTTGCAAATGCTAACGGGCAAAATCGCTGACCTCAAATCAGCTTTGGTCGCGTTACAAGCCGCACACGGCACAGAATCAGCAGATGCTGCAGCTGAGTCATTCCACAACAAAGACGTGGTTCTACCAGCAATGTTGGCGGTTCGTGAAGCAGCAGACTTCTTAGAAGGGTACGTTGCAGACGACCTCTGGCCACTACCAACCTATCAAGAAATGCTCTTCATGCGGTAGTTGATCTACGTTTGATACACAAAAAACAAAAAGCCCCCGGCCGAGAATTTCGGCCGGGGGCTTTTTTTATGTCAGCATTTCGCTGCGCAAGCGTTTAATCGCTTCTCGCGACAGCCCGCCCTGATTTAAAAGATAGGCTTCTACACCATCATATTGAATATCCAAATGGTTCAAGGCGGCTTCCATCCATTTTGGGTCAGCTGCAAAAAGCGGCCGCAGCTGTTCTTGTGGGATTCCGATCCGCTTAAACGTAGCAGCGCTACTCTGCATAAAGTCATCAAAAAGATCATTTGAAGCCAAGTTGCTAAGCGCATAATCTGCGATAATAGTTTCGCGTGGCACATCTAACAGGCTCAAAATCATAGCGGCCGTCAGGCCTGCACGATCTTTTCCCGCCGTACAGTGAAACATAGCGGGCATATTACTTGTTACCAGATCAATGATCTCCGCAAAGCGAGTCGGCCGTTCATCAAGCATCCGAATATATCCAGCACCCAACTGATCACCAAGAGAGGCACGGTTAAATAGCAGCTTAGGAAAAATAGCGGAAAGCTGGTCATCCTCATAAATAGAGGTCTCGATATAGCGGGTATTTTCAGGAACTTGATCAGGATTCTCCGTACGTTCGCGCAGGCTGCGCAGGTCGCAAATAAGCTGCACCCCATAATCGTTCAAAATCTTCAGAGACTCATCAGTCGCTCCACTTAGATGACCTGTCCGATAAATTTTACCCCATGCTGTAACCTGCCCTCCCCTAGTTTTATAACCACCTAAGTCTCTTAAATTAATAATTCCGGGCAATGGCCAATTCCGCAAAGCACACTCTAATTCAGTCCCATCTTTAAACTCAATCCTGTAAATGTCTCGCAAAAGCTGGTTTGGATTGCTGTCTACGGCTTTTGTTTCCCCGGCAAGCTTCCTAAGGTCAACAATCTCCCCATCTATCCCTGTCTTTCGACTCAAACGAACACTATCAAGCTTTGTCCAAGACAGCTGGACTTGACCGTCTGAAGTAAGCTGAGCTTCGGCCGGCAAATCGCTTTGTTTGATTAAAAACGATGCCGGATCTTGAATCTCAACGCCTCGCCCCCCACGAATCACCAATAATCGTAATATGGTAACAGCGAGAACAAGAAAGAGTATTACGGTTGTTAAAATGGTCCCAATCATGAAAAAAGTTTACCAGTTCTGCAATTTTTGGCCGTAAAGCTGATTAGGTTTCTCAGAAAATGATACGACGATAAGTTAGGTAAAATGTCTATCTTATTGTTTATAGAAAAATGACATCATTTAAGAAACAATAGCAGTAGGGTTGCGTAAAGCAATTCCAAGAGTAGAAAAGGGAACACCCTGACGCAGAAGGATTTTATTATGGCAAACAGAGCATTTTTTGATGGAATGATTTATGACGAGCAAGAAAGACTTGTCACAACTGGATTTGTGGGCAGCGAAGCTCAATACATCGTTGATGACGATGGTTTCTTGCGGCATATTGATGCAGAAATGGTTGATAAGAAGATTTTAGCCGTCTTTATTAATCAGCTACAGGGGAACCAAAATTTGGCAGTAGACCAGGCTATGAATTTTTTGGGCAAGGATGATTTATTTACGAAAGCGGCTCTTGATTCATCAATCGAAAATGTATCGGCCGACCAAATATTATCCCAAGGCATGCCGGAACAAGCGCGTAACATGTTAGCCATGATGGGCTTACGAATTACCATTGATATGCACGGGGACATCGTCAATATAGATGCTCCATCAGCTCCAGAAGACGAAGGGCTTTAAGACTAAACGCTAATAAGCGCCCCGCCCAAATAGTGTGTAAGGCAAAGTCTGTACAACAATTCGCAGATCTAAGCTTAGCGACCAGTTTTCTATGTAGTAGATATCGAGAAGGGCCTGTTCATCGAACGTAAGGTCAGATCGGCCGCTAACCTGCCACAGCCCTGTAATACCGCCACGCACTTTTAGGCGCTGCTTGTGCCAAGCCTGATACTGCTCAACTTCGTCACGAATAGGCGGCCGTGGGCCAACAATACTCATCTCACCACGCAATACGTTCATCAATTGAGGGAGCTCGTCTAAGCTCAACCTTCGAATAAAACGACCGACTCGTGTCAATCTCGGATCTTCCCTAATTTTAAAGATGGGCCCCTCACGCTCGTTCATCTCTTGCAATGCTTTACGCTGGTCTTCCGCATCAACCACCATTGATCGAAACTTAAACATCACGAAGTCTTTGCCCCCTTGCCCCACACGTTTAGCACGATAAATAATCGGGCCAGCAGAATCTAACCGAATCGCAATCGCTATAAAAAGGCAAAGGATCAATGTAGGTATAGCAAAGATCGCAACAACAAATAGGTCTAGTAGCCGCTTAAACACCTGTTGTACAAATGAAATTCGGATCTCCCGCATACTCAACATCGGAATCCCACCCATACTATTTGTTTCTACACGGCTAAGGCTTAATTGGAACAGGTCTGGGGCTACTTGCACCGGAATACCGCTATTTCGGCAGATCCGGATCAAACGCATAATCTCTTCATATTTATTGCCCGGCAAGGCGATAAATACAGAATGAAGATTGGGGTTTTCTTGAAGGATTTTGGGAAGGTCTTCAAAAGAACCTAAATCAGGATAGCGCATCCCAATCCCCCCAATATCGTTATCTTCCCCGTCGTGCATATACCCGATCAACTTAAATCCTAAATCTTTTCGGGCGATTAAAGTCCGCAAAACACTTCGGCCCGTTTCCCCTTTTGCGATCAGCAATACCTCGTCAGCCGCTCGGCCGGAAGCATATAGACTGAGCATAATGATTTTACGCACAACACGCGCCACAAAAATAGCCACGAGAATAACAAGGGGGATAAATGCCCAATAAAGTCGGGAAAATGGCTCTGGTAGCCGCACGAATATGAAAATAATCATGACGGCGGTCCCCATACTCACTGCATTTAAAACTCGAACCATCTCATCTGCAAATAGCTCACCACGTTGTCGCACCCAGACCAAATTTTGCCAAAATGCCAAAACTAGCAGCAAAAAGTAAACGGCCAACTGAGGCACGTAGGCCTCGAAAGAGTGGAACGTCTCGGCCGCTCGGACCCATCCCAGCTCGTAACGCATAACCCACGCCACATAAAAAGACGCAAGGATAAGGCTAATATCTACAATGAAAGTTATGATTCGGACCGGCCTAGTGACTCTGCCCATAATAATCTAATCGAAGAAAGTTGATTACAGTGAATGCACCACAGCTTGCAGCACCATCCACTTTATCGATAGTGATATTTAATTATTCACGATACATAGTATACGCTAAACTTTTTATTGGAACTCTTAAAGGCGGTATTACTAAGATCGGTTCATTTTACAGTCCAAGGACGTCTAAATAAACTTCAAGTGTCTCTTTACCAGCTTTTTCCCACGAAAACTTTTGAGCCTGAATAATGCCAAGTTTACTCATCTGCTGAAGTTTTACTGGGTCATTCAATAAATTCTGCAGCATGCTTGACAGCTCTTTAGTGTTGGCTGGGTCAAACAGGGCGCCAGCATCACCTACAGCTTCTGGCATTGCAGATGCATTTGAAGCAATAACGGGGGTTCCACAGCTCATGGCTTCTACGATTGGCATTCCGAACCCTTCATAGACAGAGGGAAAGACCAGCAAGTCGGCCGCTGCATACCACAGCGGCAACTCTTCATCTGGGACATACCCTGGGAAATGCACTTTGTCTTCAATCCCTAACGCTTGAACCGTCTGAAAGATTTCTTCATAAAACCACCCTTTGCCACCGGCAAAAATCAAATCTACATCTTCTGTTGCTGTGGCATGAAAAGCCTCAACCAACTTTTTTAGATTCTTGCGTGGCTGAAGTGTGCCGACATGCAGAATAAACCGTTTCGGCAATTTTTTCCGCTTACGAAATGCCGTTAGGTCAGATTCACTTGGTGGAGCAAAGATATCTCTGCTGCCCGGGTAAATGACCTCAATTTTTTCTTCTTTTATCCCAAACAAATCAACAATATCTTGTTTAGAAGCTTCTGAAATGGTGATAATCTTAGTCGCTTTACGACACGCAAGCTGTGTAGCCCACTTTAAATACATCCGCCGAAAGGTTGGGAAAAGTTCGGGATAGTAAATAAAACTTAGGTCAAAGATGGTTACAACTGACGGAAGTAAGCTTCCGGCCGGTAGTGAAAAAGCGGCCCCATGAATTAGGTCACATCCCGCAATGCGAGATCGAACGGGCCAAATCAGCTGTTCCCACAAAATACGACCGAGGGGATTTGCAGCTACCGGGTTTGTCTGCATCCACTTAAGATCAGCTTGAGCATCTGATGGTGGTGCAAACGACGAAAAAATTTGATAGGTAAGGGCCTGGCTTGGAGGAAGGTTGCGTAATACCTCGCTAAGGTAGACATGAATCCCAGCTTTGCGGTAGTCATTTTTCTCTGTCAAAAGCTGAGCATTAATTCCACAAACAGCCATAAACACAACAGGCGGGACACTCTATTGAGTATCCCGCCTGATTTATTATCTAACCAAGTCTAGGACTAAGATTCGCGTGAGCGGCGATAGCCAACCAGTGCAACCCCTGTCGCAGCCAACAATGTAAACAGGACAATCAATAGAATCGCCTGATTCGTTGATGCTTGAACAGCAACAAAGTCTTGCAAGGTTACGGCTGTTGGTGTGAAGTTGAGGAAGTAATCTTCAACCTCTCCTGAACATGCGTAACCTGAAGCGTTCCCAGGCAAAAGAACAAAGTCGTTGTCTGGTGATGCGGTTACGGCCGCACAGTCAGTTGGATTACCGGTACCATCGATAACGCGTAAGCGAACATACGCACCACGATTGTCTCCAGCACCGTCAAAGAACGAATCTCGCTCAATCGTCGCTGGGAAGACGATTGTTGCTTCGCCGTCAGCGGTTACATGTTGCACACCGGTGCTCGTAACGCCTTGGGCAAATCCATTACCTTCCCAGTCGATGAATCCGTATACACATGCCCCAAGATCTGGATCAACTTGAGACACATTGACACGGAGGAAACCATCTTGTCCATTATCCCAACGAGAAGTCAGGATCGTACTTTCTGATATTCCCCAGCCATCTTCTTCATTACTACCGTCTCCACCGGTGTTAGTATCACTATCACCGCCAGAAACTTGACCATCTAGCTCAGTCTCTACAGAAGAACCAAGACGAACACCACCTGGGATCACAATGTGACGTGCACCACCTGCCGCAGTAGCTGGATCAGTCGAATTCTTGTAATTTCCGTTTAAGACGGTTGGTATTGTCGTTTCATAGGTAAATGGATCAGATGGGTCAACATTCTCTGGGCTGTCGCCAAAGTCCCAACCAAATACTGGTAAGATGTAATCTTCTACCTCACCATTATTAGCTTGACCAAATGGGGCATCTCCACCAACTCCACTTCCAGACGTGTACCGGAATCGGAATCCAATGTTTTGCCCAACCAACGTTTGATCACAAGGGATTTGCAAACCGATAACGGCTTGAACTGTACCCAAAGGCTCAGTTGCACCTGCTTGTGGAGCAGGGAAATTGAGTGGAGTCGTTGAATTAACCAAAGCACCATTAACCGCGTTATTTGTTACAAACTGCTCAGCAGAGCTGAATGATCCGTCAGCATCTAAGTCTGCCCAAGCATTTAACACACCGTCAGCAGTAGCTGTTGTTGGAACAAATGCGGTTACAAATACATCGATGGCGGTACATACCGCAACACCAGACGCAAAGCCTGCATCAGTCTGAGGGGTAAACGTACGGAAAAGAATCCCATCCTCGTCATCCCCGGTTGGATCACATGTACCTGAACCACCAGCGGTAGAAGTCGGTTGATTTTCATCATCGCCTACAGCTAATGCAGATGGGCCACCATCTGTTTCGCCGTCTACACATGCACCCATTCGCAAACCATCGACCAAAATATGGTTAGGTCCATTTAGGTTTGCAGATGTAGCGTAAGTGTCTGGCAAGTCGCCCCAATCACGGAACATTTCTTGCACTTCAATTGGCGAGAAGCCGATGTCAAACGAGTGATCGTTTTCACCAATTACACCGGTCGTCACTGGAACTTCAAGTACTACTGTGCTGCCGGCCGTGGTGCTAATCGCATCACTGTCACGAATGTCGCCATTCAGACCCGTTGATGAGTTTGTCAAAGTTGGGAACAATGTCTCGATTGGTGTACCAGCTTGATTTTGAGCAACCCGGATAACATAGTCCATTTCTGGAAGCAGATCGCCGATACTATAAATGGCTGATGCCGTATCTGTTCCAACAGCAGAGCTAAAGTAGTAGTTACCGTTTGCATCTGTTGTTGCTGTTGCGATTGGCGTTGTCAGATCAGGGCTTTTGAAAAGCTCAATCACGACGCCTGCAGCACCGATCTCACCTGGGTCTTGAACACCATTTGAATTGGAATCAATCCATAACAAGTTACCAATTTGGATGGGAGCAGCCTGACAGATTGCTTCAAGGTCACCAATACCATTCCCTTTACCAGCTAGTAAACCATCCCCTTCAGGATCAGCATCGACACTTCCGTTATTAAAATCAACAACAGAATCATATAACTTAACCCGCTTATCAGATGCACCAGTTGTGTTATTGAAGTAAATAAACCCAGCATCATAAAATTCAGTTACGTCAACAGATGGAACAACAACTTGAGGCTGTCCTGCCACCTGCATCAACATACCCAAACCACTCTCTTCATGACCTGCGTCAAAATCTACAGGGAAAGAGTTCGAAGCGGTGTTGTTTGGACCACCAGGTGTTTGGTCGTTCCAATAGTATTCACCGCCGCCAGGGCCTTCATTATTATCAGCACCAACTGTGGTAGCCACACCACAAGCGCCATTGTTTTCAAGTGAGAATCCTGCTCCAGTTGAACAAGCACGCAATGTGTCACCAAGACCAGCACCGCGGAATGTTTGGGTAGGTGCAAAGCCCGGAGCGGGGATTGCTGTTGATGGAGCACCGGCCGCATGGCCTGTACGATCACCATTCAAGTCTCTCAGACCTAAAATCATATCCTCGCCATCAAACTCAATGTCTGACAAAATCGGTTGTGGATACTCAACTGGATTTCCAGCTCCATCATTTGCGGTGTTTCCGCTGCTGTACGTATCGTTAAATACTTGTGTCCAATCTGACTGCCATGGGCGCCAATTGGTGGTTGCATTTACATCCGCACATGAGGCAGGGGTAGATGGGGTCGCTGACATCCCTAAGCGGAAAATACACCCTCTTTGATACGTTAGATCAACTGTCACAACAGGTGCTGGGTTGAATGTTGATGTCGCGATGTCATACTCGAATACTTCAGCGTAGAACGTATTGCCAAACAATGCATCAAACTCAGCCGAGTATGTGAATGTAATATCGTTTGTTACAGTTGGGTTTGTGAGAGGCAGCGCATCAACAATCGATTCAGCGCTACATACGGAACCAACGTACATCTTGCCGTTGTTGTATCCCAATGCCATTGGACGAGCGTCGGCCGCATTTGCACAAGTGTTTGGAATGGCAACAGTGGTAACGTCGCTGGCAGCAACTGGAATTGTCGCAGAATCAGCAGGCATGATGTAAAGCTGTTTGTCGTTCATGTTAACAGCAAACAAAGTTTTATCATCCGGTGAAAGATCAATATCTCCAATACCTGTTGTACCAACTTTTAAGTATGCGTCTACATCAAAAAACAGGTGCTTCGCAGGGCTGATAGCTGATGGCCAACCTGAAGTTGGAACGGCATCCGGCCGATTCGTGACAGCACCAGCTGGTGCGCCAGGTAGTGAGTTAATGTCGAAGTAAAGTTGAGGCGTATTGGTGTTACGGTCAATCGTGTAAATTGCACCTGCACCTTCTGGACCAAGGTCAACATGTCGTTTGACCCAAGCTGAGGCAAAAAGCCGCTCATCTTTACCGCTATATGCTAGACCCAAAACTGAACCGACATCGGCCGTTTGAGCTTCGACAGTATGTGGTGCAGCGTCTACACGTGAACCAGTTGCGGTAATAATTACCCCCGGCGTGTTGTAATCAATTGATACAACCGCATCTTGAGGGGTAGTAATGTTTGTAGAAACACCATAAGCGAAACAGGTCGTGCTAAATTCGAAATTGGCTTCACAAAAATCCGCAGGATCGTGGAATGCCACATCGATACCACCAGAAGCAGCATTAACAAACTGGACGGTTGTACCGCCAGCAGGACCTGGTTTTAGATAATCTTGGAGTGAATCCGGAAGTGTAAACTCCATCCGAACCGGAAACGATGCTGGCTCAAACGAGTATTGCCCTTCAGAACCGGCCGTTGAGATTGTTTCACAAGCGGTTCCAGCTGATGCAGTACCGGTTGTGCTACTCAGGTATCCTGATACTTCAACCCCGGGAATTCCCGGCTCACCGGCGTCTTGAACACCGTTATTATTGTAATCGTTAAAGACTGTACCGGTTATCGATCCGCCAGTTGTACACTCAGCAACCTGAGCACTACTGGGATCCACCATTACAGAGAAATTTACCGCCATAAAAACGGTGATGGTGGCAAGAATGGCAGAAACACCTAATACACGAAAACCATTTCGCTTTGTGTTCTGCAATATCCTTGCTTTATCGCTTCGCTTTCTCATTATTCACTCCTTTGACTGACCTACGATTCAAACTTATGATTTGGGGGTAGCATTTTGTTGATAGATAGATGTCAAGTTTTAATAGATTTTAAAATGTACAAAGCGAAGCGAAGAAAAATGGCACTTTTCCTTCGCTTCGCTTTTTGATTATTAGCTTTTAGAGTTTAAAAATTGCATTTAACTCTCGTTCAGCTGAAATCTCCTAGATTCCATTCGTTAGATCATTAATCTGATGGAAACAAATCAACTGCGATGTCTTCGCTAGGTGGCTCTAAAGAGTCCCCACCAAGAATAGGAGAGCCTGCCCGCGTTGAAATGACATCGTCATAGATGATCGCAGGGGGGTCATAAGATTTTTCTTCATTGATTTCGACTTTTGTAGGGTCGTTCAAACTCATTTTCGCCTCCAAAGTGACTAAAAGTTGGTGTGTTAGTCTATCGCTACACAAAAATAGATCCGGTGGGACAAAGTTTTAACTTTCTCCGCAAGCTACCTAAATTTATACAAAAATGTAATCCACCCGCTTTATATTTCTAAAATAACTGCAATATGGAAGTTGGTGGTTCCCGTGGGGTTGTTGTGGGGTTGGCTAGATTGATATCGTATTAGTGAATACGACGGACTACGATGTTGCGATTTCTACTCTTCTTAAATGTAACGATAGATTGAATACCTAACAGTTAATCTTAAGTTAATGTTTTAAGAAATACAAAAATCCAGAGAAAAATCTACTAAAAACTTCGTTTTATCTCCATGATTAGAAGTGAGCTATTGTATCTCGATTAATTTTTTTGGAAAGGATGTTAGTACCAGATAACCATTTGCAGTCACTAATATATCATCCTCAATCCGAATTCCAACTTCATCAGGAATATAGATACCAGGTTCGATAGTAAATGTCATCCCTTCAACAAGCTTTGCCCGATTGCCTGTAATCATAGATGGCTCCTCATGGATTTCAAGTCCTAACCCATGGCCGGTTCGGTGAATGAAGTATTCTCCATATCCAGAGTCATCAATTACTTGGCGAGCCGCTTCGTCTACCGCACTGCAATCGCTATCGGGTGAGACAACACGAATCCCAGCTTCGTTAGCAGCTTTTACGATGTTGTATTTGGCTTTAAGGTCATCAGAAACATTGCCTACTGCAAATGTACGAGTAATGTCTGATTGGTAATCATGAATAATTGCCCCCCAATCGATAATCATAAGCTCTCCATCTTGAATTGGGCGATCTGTGGGAACTGCATGGGGTGAGGCGGCGTTTGGACCTGAAGACACAATCGGACCAAACGGATTCCCTTCAGATCCCCCTTGTGTCATAAGCTGACTCAACATCCCTGCAATCTGTTTTTCAGTCATCCCGATCTCGATCTTCGGCAAAAGCGCATGCATCGCATTTTCAGCAATCTCGATCGCCTTACGCAAATGGCCTATTTCCTCTTCATCTTTTGTCAGCCGCAGCTGATTAAGGATTGGGTCTGCATATTTACGCTTAATCCCGGCCGAAAATTCCTCTAACATGTCCCATTCCAGCATGCGCATGTACAGCTTTTCAACAGCGATTGTTGACCCGGCTAAACCAAATGTCTGGCAAGCAGCTTGAAATGCTCCCATATACCCTTCATCATCCCCCCAATTAAAAATCAGATTCTCAGGAATCCCGGCCGCTTTGGCTTTGGGTGCCTCAAGGGTGGGAATTACGATCCCGGCCTCTCCCTCTGCCGGGATTAACATGACAATAGGTCGCTCACTTAAATGTGTATGCATGCCGCTGACGTACAGCATGTTTGGCCCGGGGACCAATGCCATAGCTTTTAAGCCTTTTTGCTTAAGCTGATCTTGAATTTTTGAAAGCCGATTTTGATTCATTTGTGATTATTGTTAAGTAGAGGAAATTTGAGAAAAAGTTTTGGATAAGGTTAAAGATCAAAGTTCTTAACGAGGGCGCAAATCTTTAGTTGGGCAGAAACCTGAAGTATTTTGGGGTATTGCTTTCTACTCCTTCAGGAGTTGATTAAGAGGCAGATTCTGGCAGATCGCCTGCGACAGACACTTGAATGGTCAACCCATCTACCGATTCTACCCTTACCTTCTGATCTTTGGCGAGTTCTATTTTCGATTCAGCTTTCCACAACGAGCCATACACAAAAACGGTCCCAGCATATACATCACCATCGGCCGCAAATGGCTCTCGAACCCGGCCGGTTTTGCCAATAATGCCTTCTGTCCCCGTAACTACTTTTCGTCTCTGTGCGCTTAGCCCTAACCAAACAAACAAAAACGACATGCCGGCCGTCAAAAAGCCAATCATAACGGCACTAGGAATAGAAAGCCGTGCAAATTCTGGCGTCCCCGGAGAATTAAACAGCACCAAAAACCCGATTATCAGCGTAATTGTCCCCGTTGCAGCCAACGCCCCATTTGTCGGTGTGAAAAGCTCCATCAATAAAAGGATAAAGGCGACAATAACCAACGCTAAGCCGAAATAGTTAGCAGGCAGTTGACCTAAGCCAAACAATGCCAGCCCGATACACACAAAACCGATAAACCCAGCGACCCATCCGCCCGGGTTTGAAAACTCAAAAATGATAGCTTGAACCCCTAACCCGATTAAGGCGCTGATCAGGACAGGGTTCATTAACGTGGTTGCTAACGAGTAGAGCGTCTGCTCAATTGATGACATCGGCAGTTCGCGTACATCTCGATCGGTTAAACGCAATGTTTCGTTTTGTTCCAATATTACAATCGATTTGCCGTCCAGCTGAGTAAGTAATTCATCCAGATCGCTGACAACAACGTCTGTAAAGCCAACTTCTAATGCTTCGCTGGCTGTGATGGCCTCAGCCTCTGAGATCATCGCTTCAGCAAGCTCAACCACATCTTCGCCACGATCACTTGCAAGGTTACGCACAACAGCCTGTGTATCTTCCACAACTTTGCGAAATAAGGTTTCACCAATATCTGATCCATCACCAGAAACGGGTGAGGCGGCCCCGACCACGGTGTCTGGCGCCATCCCAGAAGCATGGCCGGCCAGCATGATAAGGCTACCGGCCGAAGCTGCCTGCGCCCCTGCTGGCGTGATATAGACAACAACGGGAACAGATGAGTTTTGGAAAAGCTGAATAATATCTAGGGTGATATCTAGGCTACCACCGGGCGTATCGAGGTTAATGACAACAGCGGCTGCACCGGCCGTTTCGGCCGCTTGAAGCCCCCGTTCAAAATAAGCACCCATGACCTGATTCACAGGCCCTTCGATCGTTAATACGATTATTTCAGAATTTTGGTTTTGAGCCGAAACTGGCAGTAGCAGGCTGCCCAAAAAGAAAAGAGAAAAAACAATGGTTAACCAGCAGCTACGCCGAGTCACAATCTACCTTCTTCAGCACAACGAAGAATTCGCTCCCTTTTCCTTCAGTGCTCTGAGCCCAGACACGCCCTTCATGTAGCTCAACCAGCTCTTTAACAATAGAAAGCCCGATACCCATCCCCTCAAACCGACGATGAATATGACGCTCAACTTGGTAAAAGCGGTCGAAAATTCGATCTAGCTGATCCTCTGGAATACCGATCCCGGTGTCACGAACATAAACCCAGATTTCGTCGTTACGGCTGGCTGCACCGATATCGATGCGACCACCGGCCGTCGTAAACTTAAACGCATTGTCAATCAGGTTGTTAAACACAACCTCCATCATTTTTGGTTCAGCCAACGTACATAGTTCGTCTTTAGGCAAATGCAAACGGAAAATCAACTTACGAGCCTGCGCCATCTCTTTGCGCTCGCTCGCAATTTTACGAATCATGTGGGTAACATTAACTTGCTCCCGCCCTTCAATCCGATCAGATGAATCCACATACTGCAGGTTCAACATATCTTGGATCAAGTTTCGCAAACGGATCGCTGCACGCATGATGCTGTCCACTTGGGCCGCTTGCGTTCCACGCACGTCTGACCTTAAGAACGACATGTATCCCAAAATAACCGAGAGCGGTGTACGTAATTCATGCGAAGCTAGAGCGATAAAGTCAGACTTTAATCGATCAAGTTCGTTAACCCGGTCGTAGGCTTGCTGCAATTCTTCAAACAGCTGAGCTCGACTAATCGCTACCCCAGCAAAATCTGCAAAAATTGAAAGAACCGCTACATCATTATCGTTAAACGTGCTGGTTTTATGATTGATGGCTTCTAACACCCCAACCACTTTACCTGACCCATCATGTAGTGGAACCCCTAAAATAGTTTGGGTTTGAAACTCAACTTCATCGTCGTATGAAGATTTCCATTCTTGAGATGAAGCAACATCATCAACGATAAGTGGCTCATTGGCTTGAAAAATTCGGCCGGCAATACTCCCTTTTATAGGCACGCTCATATTAATAAGCTCGGCTGACCGATCTCCGGCCGCAGCTCTAAATTTTAGGTTCCCCATTTTGGGATCAAAAAGGAGCAATGAAGAAGCTTCTGAACCGATAAGGTCGGCCGCTGTTTTGATAATTTGGTTCAGCAAAATATCAATGTCAGTAGTTGTATTCAGTTGCTGGCTGAGTTCGATAATACGAATTAATGTCTCAGCCGAAATATTTGATACATCGATGTTATTCATGAGCGTCCCGATTTGGGTCATAATTATGGGATCTCCTTCATCTCGTATGATTATAGGCAACAGAGCGAGCAAATCAAAAAGAAACTATATAGCCTCTTCCATCTGATTATAAGTTCTTGCGCTGATATTTGGAGATTATTCACATCTGTTGCACGAAAAGCTTACGGAATTTTAAAAGGGATTAACTATTAGGGTATAAATCAGATTGCTATTTATCTGAGTCTCTCACAACAATCTTCCGTTACAATTAACGCATGACCCATTTTGAGCCAGTTAGTCTTTATCTGCACATACCGTTTTGCACATACCGCTGTTCGTACTGTGATTTCAACACCTATACCACATTAGGAGACGTTCAAAGCGAGTATGCTGATGCGCTTTCGGCCGAGATCGCATTTGTGGGGCAAGCCAGTGGCGCAAAGCGGCCGGTTCGCACTATCTTTTTCGGTGGTGGAACCCCATCTGTCATGAGCTTGGCTGATCTTGAAAAGATTATGCTAAGTGTGAATACTCATTTTGACTTACACCCTTCGGCCGAGATCACACTCGAAGCGAATCCAGAAACCATTAATCAGGCTTATGTAAACGGTCTAAAATCATTAGAGATTAATCGGATCAGCTTTGGCGCACAAAGCGCTCTATCACACGATCTAGCAGTTCTAGGACGAGAGCATAATTTCCAAACTGTTATCGATGGGGTAGAAATGGCTCGCACAAGCGGCATACACAATCTAAGCATCGACTTGATTTATGGAGTGCCGGGTCAAACAGTCCAATCGATTCACCAAACACTAGATGCGGTTCTAGCTCTCGATTTACCCCATCTAAGCTTATACTGTTTGACGGTTGAACCGGGCACACCGTTACACCGAGATGTCAACAACGGCCGGATTGCCCACCCAGACCCTGACATGGCGGCTGATCAATATGATGCGGTCACGGAGCGTTTGGCAGCTACAGATCTTGAACAGTATGAAATTTCTAACTGGGCCAAACCGGGGCTAGAAAGCCAGCACAATTTGGCCTATTGGTATAACGCAGAATATTTGGGGCTGGGTGCCGGGGCACACGGACACGCCGGTGGTGTGCGCTACCATATCGTACGCCGGCCGCGAACCTATATTCGCAGACTGACTGAAAACGGGGATCAACCAACAACATATCCATTAACCCCGGCCGTTGCAGAAAACCATCCCATTGATGATTCTGAAGAGATGGCAGATACAATTATGATGGGATTGCGTTTGCTAAAAGAGGGATTGAGCGCCAAAAAGTTTGAAGCCCGATTTGGAAAAAGCTTGCAGACGGTCCACGGAAAAACGATTCAAGAGCTAATTGATTTAGAGCTTTTAGCATGGCACAACCGCTCAGAAGAAAACGGCCCATCATTACTTCTAACTGAAAAAGGACGATTCTTGAGCAACCAAGTATTTCACAGATTTATATGATTGATGTCACACAGTTTGTGCCAAGCTTGTTGGCAAAATCAGCAAACGGCCGTTTTGTTTTGGGGATTGCAGGGGCGCCTGGGTCTGGAAAAAGCACGTTAGCACAGGCTTTATTTCATGAACTTGAACAGGCGCGGCCGGGGGGTGCGGTTGTTGTCCCCATGGATGGGTTTCACCTTGACAACGAGACGTTGGATAAATTGAATCTTCTGTCGTTAAAAGGTATTCCAGAGTCGTTTGATGCGCTTGGTTTTGTGAACCTGCTTGTCAAGATCAAACAGGCGAACTGTTCGGCCGATGCTAAACTGGTTTTAGCTCCGCGGTTTGATCGTTCAACCGAAAGTTCAATTCAAGATGCGATAGCTATTTTGCCCAGCCATAGTTTAATTTTGGTTGAAGGGAACTATCTGCTGCTAGAAGAGGAGCCTTGGAATCAAATCCAACCGCTTTGCAATGCTGTCTGGTATTTAGATGTTCCCGAATCTGTCTTGCTCCCCCGGTTAATTGAACGGCATAAGGCGGGCGGAAAAGATCATGCAGGTGCTTTGGAAAAAGTAAATTCAACTGATTTGCCAAACGGCCGCTTGGTTGCCGCATCACGTTATCGGGCGGATAAAATTCTGACTCAAGCGTAATCTATTGGGACTTTCGCTCAATAGCAGCTCAAACTTTCCCCTAGCCTCTCCCGATGGGAGGGTGGCCGAAATCTATAAAAATTCAGTCTGAACCAAGCTGTTTTTCTGCAACGCCATCTTAGCAAATCGAGCCGCTTGCTCATCCGCATCGGCCGGGATTTCGTCAGCTCCGTCACCCCCCTGCATTTCACCTTCCCACAACATAATCGCCTTGGCAGATTCTTGATCGATATAGACGGCTATCGGCTTCGTTATCGTCACCGGCCGGTTTAGAGCGGCTGTTGCAATTGCAGCTGCTGAATCCCAAGGAGCAACTGTCTCTGGGCACTGCCCAAAAGGCAAGTGTGAACCCCCATCCTTTTTTACCCAAACCAAGTTATTTTGGCTGTCACGCACCGCGACCGCGGCCGAAACCTGAAAATCAGGTGCAGGAACATAGGCTGGTTCCCCTTTCGCTTTCCGCTGCCGATCAAAACGAGGGTACACAACCAGTTTTAGCCACAAATATCTGGGAAGTAATCGCCAAGAAGTTCCACGGTCATTTAGAATAACGTCTCCCGTATGTCCGATCGCCTGCTGAATATTTTCTCGATTAAACCCCATCATATTTTTAGGTAGTTCCTGGGTTTTAACATAACCAACTTCTAGGGATTCTTCAGAGGTAGCTATTTCTCCCCCAGCTTCCATACAGCGATATGTAAATTGCAAAAAAGATCGTGTACGTGGCAAACGGGTCAAGTTAATCGACACCATACGTACAGGCATCACCTTTAGCCCGGTCTCCTCATTTACTTCCCGTTTCACAGTATCGGTTGGTAGTTCACCAGCTTCCATACCCCCAGCCGGGGCTGCCCATGTGAGGGTATCATTTCGCTTGATTAACAAAATCTGATTGAAACCGTTAATCACTATACCTGTTACACCTAAATTCATACGTATAATGGTCGGCCAGATCAACTTTGAAGACAACCTTCGTTTACTCAACTATTAGCCACTGGGTTAAAGATTATTGCTTGCGACTTTGCGGAGGCTATAATTTAAATCATATTATGTCTAATTCTGGTTACTTTTCAGCCTTCACCCTCACTTTCAACCGAAAAATTTGGTTTGCAATTTTCAGCCTCGGCCTTCTTGTTATCAGTTCTGCTTGCTCTGATCCTGATCAAGAGGTGCCGCTTGGTATCACCACCGCGGCCGATGCGGCCGAGATCGCTATCGCCCAGCCAACAGATATCCCAACGCCGGAGCCAGACCCCGCTACCGCAACGCCAACCTCACCGCCACCAACCCCAACACCCCCATTGGCCGCCTTGGTTAACGGAGAAATGATCACCAAGGCAAACTACGAAGCGGATCTGGCCCAATTTACAGAAGAGATGGCGGCTTTGGGGCAAACGCTGCCAGCAAACTATCAGGCTGATCGTTTAAACCAGTTGATCGAATCTGCCCTAATTCGTCAGGCTGCGGCCGATTGGGGGATTGTTGTCACCGATGAAGCCTTTAACTCAGCTCTTGATCAGGTCAAAGCGGATGCGGAATCAAACGGCGGATATGAAGCTTGGCTGCGGGCCAACCAATATACGGCCGATGAGTTTTCAGCCATCTTGCGTGAGCAGCTTTTAGCCAGCGCGGTCATTGAGCAGGTGGTACGATCGGTACCCGCCACGGCCGAACAAGCCAGAGGACGCTACATTGTCGTCAACGATCAAGCGCAGGCTCAGTCTCTGCTAGATCAGGCCCGAGGCGGCGCAAATTTTGCAGATTTAGCCGTCATCAATTCACTGGATCAAACGACGGCACCGGCCGGTGGAGACCTCGGTTTTATCATGCGTGGCTGGCTTTTCCGGCCCGAAATTGAAGAGCTTATTTTCAGTTTAGAACCGAATCAAATCAGCGAGGTCACCCCGGTAGACTTTGGCAACGGACAAATCTCTTACTACATAGTTCAAGCGCTTGAAAAAGATCCTGAACGGCCGCTAACAACGGTTCAGCGAGACGTTATGACCAAACGGGTCATCGAAGAATGGCTGGGTGAGCGCTTAGCCTCAGCTGAGATTCAAACCTTTGAGTAACACATATGCGTGACAGACCCCCAACTTTTTTACAGCGGATCGCCAACATTCTAACAAGCGCGCTCCTGATTACAATCGCAGTTTTAGCCGTTGTCTTTGTCGCTTTTATCGCCTTTCCAGATCTGTTTCCACAGCTAGACGGGGTTTCACCTATTGAACAGCAGCCAGAAGTTGTACAGCTCCCTACGGTTGCCTCGGCTCTAGAAGTGCCGACCTTAACCAACACCCCAAGCCCCCCCGTTAAAGCGACCAACACACCGCAGCCAACTGAAACGTTTGCAGCCCCGACCGCTTCTCCGACCAAACAGGCCGCGAATACGGCAACGCCTACTCCAGCATTAGAAGGGAGTGAACTTGTTCCCCCGACTCTGACACCCACGCCTACGCGCACCCCGACACCAACCCCCACGCCTCGTGGCCCGACCCCCACGCCAACCAATACCCCCTCAGCCTTCCCCTTCACAAAAACGGTAGACAGTCCAATTTACCTGCGCAATTACGCCAACTCGGCCGGGTGTAGCTGGGCGGGCATTGCGGGGGAAGTGTTAGACGTGAACGGAAACCCTGTCGCCTTGGGCTTGTATCGGGTTCATATTTGGGATGGCGGTGTTGATGTCCGCCTGGATACCTCGTCCAAACAAGAATACGGCCCATCGGGTTGGGAGCAGTTCATTTTTAATGCGCCGGTTGAACGGTTCTACAATATCCAATTAGAAACTGTTAGCGGTACGGCCGTATCTGAAGTGTATCGCGTTCAGTCTCAAAACGACTGCAACCGTAATCTGCTCTACTTCATCTTTTTGCAAAACAGATAAAACGCCCCCTCTCTTATGCTCTATCTCGTCGCTACTCCGATCGGTAATTTAGAAGATATGTCGTACCGAGCGGTCCGGATCTTGCAAGACGTGAGTTTGATCGCGGCCGAAGATACACGCCATTCTGGAAAATTACTCAAGCATTTTGAAATTAAAACGCCCCTCATCAGCTATCACGACCATAGCGATGAAAGCAAAATCAACCAGCTCGTAGATCGACTACAGCGTGAGGATATTGCACTCATTTCAGATGCGGGGACCCCCGGGCTGTCTGATCCAGGCTATCGGCTGGTTAAAGCTGCAATCGAAGCTAATATACCGGTCAGCCCCATCCCTGGCCCATCGGCCGCAGTTGCAGGGCTGGTCGCCAGCGGGCTACCGACAGACCGCTTTATCTTTTTAGGCTTTTTACCCCGCCAGCTCACCAAGCGACAAGCCGCATTACAAGAGGTTGCTCAACTCACCTGTACCCTCATCACGTATGAATCACCCCATCGGCTACTTGATCTACTAAAAGACATTCAAGCGGTTATGGGAGATCGGCCGGTCGTTGTTTGTCGTGAAATCAGCAAAATGTACGAAGAGTTTTGGCGAGGCAGTGCGGCCAATGCAGCGGAACATTTTACGGCCGAAAGCGTGCGGGGTGAAGTCACAGTTATCATTGGTGGTGCTGAAAAAGATCAGCGGGAATGGGATGATGATGCGATCTTGGAGGCATTGAAAGAAGCGATCCAATCGGGCCTTTCAAAAAAGGATGCCGCCGCCCATGTTGCCGCAATGACTGGCAGAAAAAAAAGAGGCGTCTATCAACTCTCACTCACACTCTAATCACAACTTTGCAAAACAAAGCCGTAGTACCAATACCTCGTATAAACCTTTTTCGTGAAAGCGCGTACAGGTTAGAATTGTGACGATTATTTGGGGAGCCGAAATGGCCGCAGCATAGTTTTTATGGATGGAGACAAATCACCACAACCGGCTGACACCTATGGTAAATGGGTATTAACCGCCTCAATCTTTGCGGCGGCTATGGCCTTTATCGATGTTTCGGCCCTGCACGTAGCCCTACCTACCATTCAAACCGATCTTAAATCAACTGCTGCACAGCTCCTTTGGATCCTAAACAGCTATGCCCTAATGCTTGCATCTCTCCTGCTCGTTGCAGGGGCTTTGGGAGACAGATTCGGCCGGAAGCGGGTCTTCGTCATCGGAATCGCCATCTTCATTGTATCGTCAGTGGCCTGCGGCATGGCACCTACCTCGCGTGCACTAATTTTCGCTCGCACCGTTCAAGGGATTGGAGCCGCCGTAATGGTTCCGGGCAGTTTATCCCTCATTATCGCCCTCTTTCCGACAAGCACACAGGGGAGAGCCATCGGCATCTGGTCCGCGTCGACTGCACTCGTCAGCGTCGCAGGCCCCTTGCTCGGCGGGCTGATGGCAGATGCCGGTTTGTGGCGCTTCTTGTTTTATATAAACGTGCCACTAGGCCTCATCGCCCTCGCCGCCTTAACCCAAGTTCCAGAAAGCCGTAACGAGAATGCTGAAGCGAAAATTGATTATCGTGGGGCGACCTTGGCGACAATCGGTTTAGCCGGGATCACGTATGGATTTTTATCTGTACCAGAGTTAGAAGCTGGGTTTGCAGACCCCCAAGTTTGGCTCTCGCTTGGCGTCGGATTGTTCAGCCTCATTTACTTTGTTTATTGGCAAACGATCTGCAAATATCCCATGGTCCCGCTCCATTTATTTAAGTCTAAACTGTTTTCCGCAACCAATGTTGTTACTTTTTTGCTGTATGGGGCCATGAGCATCTTTTCTTTTTTTCTATCTTTAAATTTGGTACAAATCCAAGGGTACGAGGCGCGCGAAGCAGGCCTCGCTTTTCTCCCTTTTGCCGTCCTCGTTATTATTATTTCTCCGTTAGCCGGCCGGCTTTCAGATAAATATGGGCCGCGTACGCTGCTTACGATTGGCCCCATAATTGCAGGATGTGGGATTTATTGGGTTTCAACTATCGGGGTTACCAACGGCATCTCTGATGTTTGGACCACCTTTTTTCCCAGCACTTTAGTCTTTGGCATCGGCATTTCCCTCGCTGTTGCCCCGTTAACCACAACGGTGATGACAGCGCTGCCCAATCAGTATGCAGGAACTGCGTCGGGGGTGAACAATGCGGTTTCGCGTACGGCCGGTGTGCTCGCAATCGCCATCATGGGTGGGCTAGCCATTGTGCTGTTTGAACAATTTTTCGCTATGAGGGTTGCACATCACCCCTTAGCCGCGGCCGAGCACACCCAATTGCTTCTCAATTCGAGCCAAATGGCCGAAACAGAAATTCCAGCCACAATTAGCCAAGCTTTGGCCCAAGAAATTGAGCAAGATATAAAATGGGCCTTTGTAGACATGAACCGGATTACGATGCAAATTTGTGCCGCATTGGCGATAGTAAGCGGTTTGATTTCATGGTACTTTATTGAACCCGGTCAGCTAAAAAAGGCAACCGCTGCCCGTAAACAACCATCGGTAGTAATTCACTAATCCAATCTACGTAAGATGCAGTGAATTGAGTTAGTCTAATTTTAACTTGGGAACAAAAACTTAATCTTCAGCCCCTAGCAATCTAATTGGAGATCGAAATGGGTATATTCGACTTTTTATCTGGTAATAAAAGAAATTGGGAGCAAGTCATAGAAGTAGGCGATGACAGCTTTAAAAGACAGGTGATTCAACGATCACACAAAGAGCCTGTTGTGGTTGACTTTTGGGCAGACGCCTGAGGCCCTTGCAAGCAAATGACTCCCGTGTTGGAGCGTATCGCAAGTGAGAAAGACAGCGGAATTATTTTAGCCAAGGTTAACACCCGGGCTAATCCTCAAACAGTTGTCAAAAACAGTGTCCGCAGCACTCCAACGGTTAAAATCTACCACAATGGCAAAGTGGTCGAAAGCTTTGTGGGCGGCCGTTTAGAGCATCAAGTCCGCAACATTATCAGTAAAGTTAAAGAGAGCGATCCCCCAGTACCCAGTGTTAAGCTCAGTAGCGATCCTAAACAGCGCTTCGCACAAGGCAAAAGCCATCTAAAAAAAGGGCGTGGATTTGAAGCCACCATCGCCCTGCGCGATTTTAAACCGAGCGAGCCGATGGCAGATCAAGCGGCCGCATTGTTACCACTGGCTCAGTTTTTGTGGGACCTTGATGACGGGGACCGTTGGACCGGCAAACGCAAAATCGATGATCTATACCATGCATTTTTAGATGATGTTGACGATCGACAGCTAACCAGAAGCATTGAACATTTGCAAACAGCCCAAACGTTATTACCCAAGGCGGATCAGGCTGGCATGGCAAAGGTTATTGCAGGGCTTGAGCTATTGATTTCTAAAAAATAAGCGGTATTTAGCAGACGGAAAATTTAGTTCGTAGGCAGCCTATAATTCTTTATTGGGTTGTGTTCCATGTTTGGTCCACAACTTCTCCCCGTTCACCCAAGCGTCCCAAGTCAATTTCGTTAATCGACACCAGCACACCGGCCCCATTTCCGGTGCGTACGTTTACAGATTGGCTGGCTAAGTAGGTTTGAACATCCCCTCGGTTTGCTTGCCCTTCAAAGAGGGTAATATCATCCACAACCACTCGAATCCAAGTTCGATTTTCAATAATCTCGATTTCCATATCGATTTCGGACAGCGTTGCAGGCAATGGATTACGTGTTGGATCTAAAATAGGGACGCTTGTCGCTTCTGCTTCAATCGCTTCCCCTGTCTCGATGACACTGCCGCCATTGGTCCGGCCGGTTGGCACCACGAGTTCAGTCGTCGTGAGTGGCTCAGATACTTGGACTGAAGGAAGTTCCGGCTCAGCTTCGGCCGCTTCTTCATTTCCGATCAGATCTCCAACCGTTTCAGTCAACGTTTCCATATTGCCCAACGGCAATTCGGTCACGTTTAAATTAAGCAAACCGGGCAAAAATCGCCACGCCAGCAGTCCAATCGCAATCACCAAGGCGACACCCACGATGCGGCCGATCCAGTCAGGGCCATCTTCAGGATGCACGTCTTGCGCATTAACCGGGTTAAAGAAAGTCCCGGTTTCCGGCTGAGGCGGCATCGTAGGATAGTTTAACGTCGGCTCTCGCACAGCCTGCATCTGTTGGGTACGTGCATAGAGTTCCGAGACTGAGGCCAATCGGGACAAAATAGGGTTCGGGTCAAGATTAAGATGCTGAGCGTATTTGCGAATGTAGCCACGTACATGGGCCGGAGACGGCATAGCCTCCCAGCGCTCCTCTTCGATCGCTTTTAAGAATTTAGGCTGAATACGCAAAACGTCAAATACGTCTTCGTAGGACAGATCTTGGCTCTCCCGAGCCTCTTTTAGTATGTCACCTATATCATTCAAAGCGTCTTTTTCGATCTTATGGCCTCAAGCCAAAAATCGATGGGAGTATACATGCAGACTGGAGATTGACAACAGATTTTATTCTGTTACCAATCTCCAGTCTTTGAAAGCTTATATAAAAGGAACCCAACGGTTCAACTCTTTTTGCTTTTTTTCACGCTATGGATGAGATATTTCTCATCCACACAAGAGAATTTACTCTGCAGCTGCGTCGGTTTCTTCAGAGATTTCATCAGCAAATTCGTCCATTGCTTCTTCAATCACGTCTTCAGAACCTTCTCCCTCTACAGCTTCTTCATCTGTTTCTTCTTCGATCTCTTCTGCAAGTACGTTTACACGAACAGTTGCTGAAAATTCACCGTCGAGACGAACATTGGCGTTATGGGCACCAAGTGTGCGCAATGCTTTGCCTGGTACAGAGATTTTCTTACGAGGAATCTCAACACCGATCTCTTCTTGGATTTTCTCTGCAATTTGTTCGGTTGTAACAGAACCGTACAAACGGCCGCTTTCACCTGCTAGTGCATGAAATGTAATTGAACTTCCATTCAACCGTTCTACAAGAGCAGCATACTCTTGACGCAATTGTTCACGACGAGCTGCAGCTTGGTCCATCCACGCTTTTGCTTGTTTTAGGGTTCCAGGCGTTGCTGGTACAGCCAACCCTTGTGGCATAAGAAAATTACGGCCGTACCCGGCCGATACATCAAATATTTCCCCTGCATAACCAAGGGTATCTACATCTTTTTTCAACAGCACTTTCATAGCTGGTATTCTCCTGTCAGAATTCTACGAACGGCCGAAAATAGTACCAGACCGCATTTTAAATAGCAATAGATTTTACACAATCTGTTTTCAGCCAAAGGTCGGGCTAAATCATCTTGAAATAACCAGAATGACATAATATCAAGGTTTAAACGTATGCAGCCCCTCAAATAGAGCAGGTCTCAAGTTTATTGAAGCTTGAAACCAGAGTTGCCTAGGCTCAAGTTTGCCGGTGGCTCGATCTCTGGTAGAGAGATAACAAACTTATCGAATGAATCATCCATCCCTTCAATCAAGAAGAACGTTCCACCATGAATTTTCACAAACCCATTCACGATTCTGTAGTGGCTACTAAAATCCATCGGATTAAATTCTATCCCTTCATTACTTTGCAAAACCTCTGCGAAGTTTTCTTTTTCCTTCGCGTCCATGTTTGCCCCATTGTGCCACACAGATATCGTTATGTTTTTAGTGATCCCACGGGTGACTTCTATCGCAACACGGCTGCCTCTGGCTTCAATACAAAGTGATGTGACAATTCCAACCAATCGGATGAGTGCCTTTTGCATGTTTGTATGCTCAATTTGTGCCCCATACCCATTTGTAGCCAAAATCTTTGTCGCTTCAATTTGATTGTGATCGAAAGCGGCTTGGTGAGCCTTAAATGCGTCACTAACAAGATAGCTAAAATCAAAACAGTTATTAGCCCGGCTATCAAACGCTTTATTTGCCTCTCCCGTCTCAATTTCTGCCAGTGACATAAAATCTTCTACCAGTGAGCTGATCATCTCACTACCAGATTGAATATCACCCAAAGCTAAACGCAAATCATCGGCCGTCGTAATCGTTTCCTGCTTTTTGGCCAGCATGTTCGATTTTTCGCTAACAGAACCAAGCGGTGCCAAAAACTCAGGCTGAAGCATGTTCAAAATGTTTTGCTTGAACTTATCAAAATCTTTATCGGCCGCTCCCAAGTGCTCAAAATAGCGATCTAACTGAGCATAGACCAGCAGCATCAGCTCGTCCGCATCGTAGGGCTTCGTGATGTACTCCTCAGCACCGGCCCGGCGCCCAAGAAGAATATCTTCGGCCCGATTACGGCCGCTAACGATAATAAACGGGACATGCAACAATGAGTTTTGCTGACGAACCTTTTGAATCAATTCGAGCCCATCCATCACCGGCATAACCAAGTCAGAAATAATTAAGTCCGGCGTAAAGGATTTTAAGACCTCTAAGGCCTCTTCTCCATTATTTGCAGACCGATATTGAAGCATATAGTTCGGATGATCATCATGCATCAAAGCTTCTAATCCTTCGAGTAGAACTTCATCATCCTCTACCAATAAGATATTCGCTATCCGCTTCTTCAGTAACGGGTTTACACTTTGATCACCTGCATCAGCTTCTGTATGGATAGGTAAGCTCAAGGTGGTTGTACATCCATCTTCATCAATGCTTTTTAAAGACAAACTTCCATGATGAATATCCGTAATGCCTTCAGCAATCGTTAAGCCTGCACCAGACCCCTGTTGTTCATAATGTTGCCGATTGTGTTGATAAAACAGTTCAAGAATTTTTTGAGATACTTCTTCGGGAAACCCGATCCCTGTATCGGTAATAACAAGTTCCAGAAATTTATTATCTTCTGTTATCTGTAAATCGACTGTCACCCGGCCGCTCTTTTTGAGCATTGCGGTATACGTTGTGAACTTAATCGCATTCTCGATCAGATGTCTAAACAGAACTTTAATTTGTTCTTCAACACCCCAGACCACACACTCCTGATCAAGTGGAGAAAAAGCAACTTCAATATTATATTTTTCTAGTGTAGCCTCATCTGTTTGAATTGCAGATTCAATCAGCTCATTAAAATTGGTCACCCGGGAAGCCGACGTTTCGTAAACTTGTGCCAATTTCCCACCACGAACGTCCATGACCATAATCAAATCTTCAACCAAATCTATGAGTCGCTCACAGCCGGACAAAATACCTTTTAGATACTCATCCATGTTTCGGCCGTCTTTTGAGGAATCAATCGAATCAGCCAACATGTCATAATAAGCGGTTACATAAGTGAGCGGTGTACGAAACTCATGATTTAGGATTTGCAAAACCGTGCGTTTTAAAGAGCTAATGTCTTCCTGATTGGCCAGCTTTCTTTCAGACGCACGCTGTAGCTGGGTCATCGCCATATCGACTAGCACATTAATATCAAATGGTTTGGTTATGTATAGCTCAGCTCCACTTGTTCGCCCTTTAAACACTTCCTCTTTTGACCCACGAGCAGATAGAAAAATGAAGGGAATCCTAACAAATTTCGGGATCTTCCTCACTTCGGCCAGCAGCTGAAAGCCATTCATATGAGGCATCATAATGTCTGATATAAAAAGGTCTGGTGTAACTTCTGAAAGCAATTCGACAGCTTCTAATCCATTAGAAACACTGTGAACAATCGTTCCATCTACGAAGTCTAGCAAATCATGGATACCGTCCCTCAAAGATGGGTCATCTTCCACGATAAGAATTGTATGTTGGTGCGGCTCGTTAGGTTCTGTTGATGTTTGTACAACTGATTCCATTATTATTTTCGTCAGTAATTCCCCTAGTTTGTCTAATGCAAGGGGATGAGGTTGATATGTGTAAGTTCTAGCTCTTTCCTGAAATCGTGTGTGTACCCGATTCAATTTTCAAAACTGCCCAATTGAATTGAACCATTATTTTAGACTCTTTTAGTACCATATCATAGAGCGAAGGGGTGTACTCTGGTACTCATTTATAGTAAAAAAGCCGATCTTTTTCAGACCGGCTTTTCATTGCAGTTATTTGATTGATGTGGCTTTGACCAACTTATGCTTGTCGGAGTCTCCGTGATCCGAAGAGAAGAACGAGTAGTCCGAAAGCTAAAGCTAGTGTTCCAGCGATTGAGAAACCGGTATCTGGTAGAGTTTCCGGCAGAGCCGTTTGATCGCCAGAGGTATCTGATCCATCCGTTCCGCCGTCAGCACTGGTATCACTATCTGTTCCACCGCCAGCTGGGGCAGATGACGTATCTTCGGTGCCTGAATCTGCACCAGCATCTGTACTGGTATCACTGTCTGATCCCGAATTACCTTCAGCACTTGTATCGCTATCCCCAGTTGATGAACCGGTATCACTCACATCATCACTTGGCTCTGCACCTTCTGTAGAGCCACCGCTGGCGGCCGCTGGCACAGGTGAATTGGTAGGAACTGGGGTTTCAGTTGGAGCAGGTGTATTCGTAGGCTGAATAGCTTGCTCAGTTGCCGCGGCATTGCGTGCATCAATAGTCTGTGTCACGAAAACGTTTTGGGTTGCTACAGCATCATTGGTTGCAAAAATTTCAGCAACTTGTACCGTCGCAGTCAACATCTCTGGAGAAACGTCTGGCTCTCCGCCCGGACCAAACCCCATAAACTGTGTGAGCCCTAAGCACAAAAATGCACCAACGCCAACACCTAGCAAACCTAATAGAGAAATCAAAAACGGCCGGTTGGATCGACCTTCATCGTTATTTTCAATGACAATTTCATCGAGCTCATCGATTTCATCATCAAAGATACTTTCGGTTTCATCTATATCAGATGGTTCTTCAGCAAAAAAGCTATCATCTAATTCATCTGCCATGGTTTTTACCCTTGTGTCAAAACTATTTCTATTTTGGTTAGCAGCTTCTGTTTATTTAGAAGGCGCTCAAATAGCAATTCAGTACGATTAAATGGTTGTATCGTTCTCGAACAGTTTCTTCTAGATTGTATGCTCAAACGTTAAGAGGATATCGTTGAAAAATACACCTTAGGAACGTAAATCTGATGACTGTCATACCTATTTTTACGTTCCTAACGAACTGAATATTTATTGCGACAGCCGTTCAATATTCAGCCCTTATGGTATTATGTTCACTTTACATAATTATGTCAAGATTGGCAAAAGGTACGAAAAACAACTCTCCAGAGTCTAATTCTACGTCTACGCCTTCAGCCTTTATACCGGACGGGGTTTGCATAGGCCATGAATGCAGCTTGACAATAGTCCCATTTCGGCCGCGTTTCTCTCCAGTAAGCAGGCGCACCGTTTGGCCAATTGCAGGGTCGGCCCGTTTTAAGCGTGAGGTATGGTAAGTTATGCCATCTTCCGTTTCGGGCCGTTTATTAATAATGACTTCCGGTCGGCCGGTTAGACTATATTTACCATTAAATAGGGCCACATCTTTCCCTGAGTTTTCACTTAGCAGTTGAAACATTGCAGAATACATGCCGCCTGAACCCACCCCATCTGTCAAAATTAAGGGAAGCCCCCAATCGGCAGCTGCATGATACAGTTCGGCCGAAGCGGTTCCAGCAATCACCCCGCGTGCACCAGCTTCTGCAAATAGCTCTAATAATTTCGGATCGTCAATTTGACCCAACACGATAATCGAGCGATACAAATCCCCATCTAAAGTTGCTCTTGTCGCTTTTGTGTCTGATGCGTCTGATTGGATCAGCAGTCGGCCGGCCGATTCTAATCCATTTGACCACACACCCTGCAAGCGGGACCCTTGAACTTCTATTGCAACACCGGTATTGGGAATAACATCGACGACTCGGCCGCTGACAAGCGCTCTTAAATTAACATCGTCAGGAGCCCGTGAAATGAAAATATTGCCTTCTACAATTTCAGCTATTGTCCCTTCAACCGTAGACGTGATGTGACGGGCGCGACCAAACAGCTTTTTTTGTTCTGCAAGCAAACTGCCTAACTTAACACTGTCACCCACTTCCACCGTCAAACATGAACTGATATCGGTTGAATTGAGACCGAGCGCCTCAGCAACCGGCACAATTTCATATCCGGTTTCTTGCTTGGCCTGTGCCACAATTTGTACAGGAGAAAGTTCTTGGTTGTTGCTAACAGGGATGTGAACGGTCTGATTCCCGTCAAACCTTCTGTAGATCAGAAATGATTTGTTTGATTCGATAATGGTGCTAGATACAAGCATAATTATTTTGGATCGAGATGCTCCCACTCATCCATGCAGTCGTCGGGCAAAACGGCCGGTCGGCCGCGGGCATCAATCCAAACACGAGCCTTAAGCCCTTCAATATCCTCTAGCTTTTTCGTGTTAGACAATCCAATCCGGCGATAATGGACCGTTGCATGTGCCAATTTGTTGGGTGGGATCCCAACTGAAACCAGTTCGCCTCTGGCAATATCTCGTTTAATTAGCGGCTCAGATGAATCATCATCAAACAAACTAATCGATACCGCATCTTTGCCTTTACGCCCCCTGCCGGAAACACCGACGAGCCATCCCAAATTTAAAAAGGCATCCGCCTCGATCACATCAACGGCCGCTTCCGGCTCTTGTTCTAAAAGCCCGCCTAACAGTGCCATCGCATTATGTGGATCGATAAATAGCTCGCACTCTCCTTGCAGTTGCAACGCATTGAGCAACATAAGTATGAGAGAGTCTTCTTCCCCAGTCATTTCAAGAATTTTGCCACGCACAAATAAACGATTCACTGTTAAGGGTGCATCTTCATCCAGACCCCAAGCTGCGCTAGCTTCTTTCACACCTTTGCTCAGCAACGCTTGAAGCAACGTCAGGTCAAGGTCCATCTCTTTTTTCTCTTGTGAAATAGAGTGGGGGAATATTGAACGATTAATAAAATGTGTATGCAGTGCGGCCGCCGCATTCTCAGGGTTGTCATACCCACTGAGCCATGGGCTCAACATTTGTAAGTTAAGCGACTTAACCGTCTCGCTTAGATTACTGCCCAGCCCCAAATCTGTCCTAACGATTAGGTCGGTAAATTTCGGCTTGGCATAAACCATCGTGAGCCCGTTCACATCTAAATCTAAAATCAGAATTGGGCCATTGACTAATGCGGCCTGAAAACGAGCAAAAATCGCTAAGCCTTCGTTGCGCGAATAGGGGGTCTCGCCACTCCAACGCATAATCTCGGTTAAACCGGGAATCCGGGCTAAGTGATTGCGTCGCACAACTTCTTCGATCATTTTGCGCACCGGCTTAACCCGCTCGTGACGGGCATCTGGCCGCAGGTTCGGTGCAGTCTGTAGCTTGTCACCAATGTCCAGAGCGGCCGCAACATCTTCAGTCCAATGTCCTGATGCCGCATAAATCACTTCGGGGCGATATGGTTCAGAAAACTGGCGCATACCTGCCCCAACCGCTTTAGCCGCCTGAACAATTCGATCTCGCATCCCGTTACCACGCGCATCGCTACCCACAATCAGCACAAGGTCCGGCCGGTTATCAGCCATCCAAACGATGTTTTCGCTTAGGTTTCGGGTGTTCGCACCGGTAAGCAACCTGTCGAGCGTACTTGAAAATCTTTGCAGCAAATGCACAGCACTCTCAACCGCAGGGTCGTCTACAGTTGGGGCCACAACCACCGTATTCATGACCTGTTCCATACTGATCGAAATCAGAAACTTATCAATGCCCCGGCCGGGTTGGCGCGTATGCATCACCAGATCTTTATCTTGATTTAGGATTTTTTGGTTGCCAAACCACTCCAATTTTTGGATGGCTTCAAGCACCCCATCAGCCGCATTATTATGTGGCGCTTTGTGGGTCGATTTAACCATAGCCCGGCTTATCAAACGACAATAGCCAGCAACGTTTTTTATCAATAATGCGGTAGTTTGGCTTTCCCCGACATCAACCAGCAAGAATGTAGAGAGTTCTTGGGTTTGTTCTACATGATCTTCTGAATTTGCTTCTTTAATCATCAAAGCGACCCTCGGCCGAAGTTAGTGCGGCCTGTGTGCATGAACGGAAGAGGGCAGACGGTCAACGCGTTCATGCCTGCAAACGATACGATTTTTACAAATGACAGATCGTCGGCGATGGATGAAAAATCAATGTGCTACACAAATTTATAACCCGAGAGAGAGATAACGTGTGAGCATTTGGCTTGAGGGTTTTACCAAAATCTTGGCATTGATTCAACTTTTAAATACGAAAAAGGGTGATGCATGTTTCCTACATCACCCTTTTTAGATCATTCGTCACAGTCGGCCGTTCAAAAAATCTCGCCACAGGCTGCTTGCAATATCGCTGGCGTCGGCCGAAACGCCGAACGAAGCAAAGTAATCAACAATCCGCTGAACGTCCCGCTGCAAAAATTCTTCTGCATTAGGATTAACCGTCGCATTAACCATTTGTGGGAAATCGATAATAGAGACATCGGCCTGCCAATATAAAATATTGTAAGCAGACAGGTCGCCGTGCACATAATCTAGGCTTAGCATCAAATGCATGTTCTCAATGATTTTGTTGAACAACGGTTGAGCTTCCGCCGGATCAAGACGCACATCGTTCAACGTTGCGGCCGGAATCGTCTGGTCACCCAGAAATGCCATCAGAATCGCGTTGCCCGTGTGTGCCACAGGTTCCGGCACGTCAGCGCCTGCATCCCACAGCATCTTTTGCATCCGGTATTCATGCCCGATCCAATTTGAAAACTCTAAGCTTTGTCCAAATGTGCTTTTCTTTTTCATAGCACGTTCAACACCAGAGTTTTTTCGAATCTTTTTACCTTCCCGATTATGGGTCAACCGGCCGATTTTGTATGCGGCATCGTTCCTAAGATGGCGAAACATTCGCGGCCGATACAGCTTAGCCGCTATCAGCTCATAATCACTGGCATCACCGCCCGCGCACGCATACACATTTGCCTCTTTGCCCACTTTGGCTTGGTACAACACATCATGAATGATTTTGTCGACCCAAAAGCCTTGTAGCGATCCGATCACCCATTTGCGTTCATGGTGCTTGGGGTCTAGCTTAGCCGCATAGGTTGGCACAAAATCTTGAATCAGATCGTTGTCTTCAACCAAAGAAGCGATTTCTTCTTTGCGGCTGGGGCCATCTCCTTTTGTTCGATTAACTTGATTCACCATCCGGCCGTGTTGCCGATACAGCGCATCTTCCGCTAATTGATCATAGCGGTCGTCTAAATCAAAGTCGTCTAATGGTTCTGATCGGGTCATCATGCACCACCTTCACTTACCTTATCAGCGTCAGCCGTCTGGGATTTCTTTTCATAAATCAGCAACGCTGGCTTAGGCTTAAACCCCAACTGCATGTTTAAGTCATACATCGGGTTATTCTCCTCGTTGTCCGTTTTGATAATTCTGGCCCCATACGCCTTTGCAAATTCAATTGTCTTTAGCTTCAAAGCGGTTGCAATCCCTTTACGGCGATGGGATTTCAGCACGCCGGTAAATCCAACCGATAGCTCATCATCTTTGCCATCAACCTTCTTCACCGTTGAAATACCAACCCACTTATCCCCGTCTAGTGCATAAAACGCTGATTCCGCCATAAAAGCCGGACTATCAAACTTCTGAATAAACTCTTCATAAGGCTGCTGTTTAAACTCAACCGTACTCGGTACATCTTGCAAGATGGGCCAGTCAAGGTCATAAATCCGTCGTTTCCAATCTGGGTACCGCTCTTTGAGCTCTGTTAAACGGGCGATCTCAATGCCATGCGATTCAACCAAGGCGTCAATGCCAGAGTATGGAGCAAAATCGAACTCGCCAACGTCTAATTCAGAACGCGGTTCGCGCATTTCGGGCTTAAAGCCAATAGATTCTAAAAATTGACATCCGGCCGTTCGATCTTCCATCAAGATCGTGCCTAATGCTGAAACCGCTCCCCGCTGCTTAATATCACTCATCATCAGCTGCACAAACGGATCAGCAACCGATTTAAAGTCGATATCAGGGTCAATGGCCATCAAAAAAAAGTAGTCGTCCTCTGCGGTGGTTTCCCAGTCTTCCATGTATTCAGCAACGGCGACTGGGGTGCCATTTTGCTCAAAAAATAGCCGTACAAAATGGGGTTCCTTCGGCCTAGAATCATCTTCATGTCGATAAACTCGTGGTGTTCGATGATATTCAGGCCAAGCTTTGTTCCAAAGCTCGGTCAATAACGCATAGTCCGCGTCGTTATATTCAAATTCACGTGTCGTGATTGTCATTTTTTTATTTTTGTTTCGCGTGCTTTTGAGAAAAACTTTGGAAGTTTACTGGCACGAAGCACGCACTAACTTGTTGGGGTATGTATCTCAGAATAGGCTTTTGTGCAGGGGACCCTATGGCTATAAAGCCAAATAAAAAAGCCACAGGGTAGAAATACCACTGTGGCTTGAATCACAAAGTTTGGGGCGTAGTCGAGTTAAACGATTTGAGCCACAGAGGTATAAATTGAGGGGAATTTTGAAATTGTTCGAATCATTTGGTTTATACCTCCTTAGAAAATTTTTCGGCCGAAGCCGCGCATAAGTTATCAGATCATTTTCCAGAAGTCAAGATTTTAACGCCCCAATGCGGTTTTTCGCTCTTCAAACGCATCCTCAATCAGCTTGCGCACTCCTGCCTGAATAACATCTTCACTTGAGCGGATTTTGATGTGACGTAAACTTTTTCCCGTTCCTTCTAACAACCCATCTGGATCATCAAGATGAGCTCCTTTATAAAAGCCGAGATTGACCCATGCCTTATGAGGCATGATGTAGCAATATCCTTCGCTCATCTTTTTGGGGCCAACCCCAAAAGTTGCCGCCCGGTCACCGAGCCGCACAACTTCAGTTGCGTTTGGGTCAATTTCTAAAATGATTTTTTTCAGACTGACCATGATCGGCCGGAAAGACTCAGCGGCCGTTTCCAACAGATCATCAAACGTTCCAAATTTAGTTTCTGCCATATTAGTTACCTGTTTCGATTAAACCAGCGGACCAACAGCTCATTTACACGGGTAGACGGCTGGCGAATTACCGTACATTCGGGCAATGAATCAACAAACGCAGAGCCGTACCGTTTAGACAAAACCCGTCGGTCCAGAATCATGACGACCCCTTCGTCTGTTTTACGCCGAATCAAGCGGCCAAACCCCTGCCGCCAGCGCAAAATCGCCTCTGGGATTGAGTACTGAAAGAACGAATTGTCGAACGTCTCAGACCGGGCAGCAAAAATCGGATCCGACGGAACATCAAACGGGATTTTTGCCAAAATCACATTTAGCAGCGCATCTCCGGGGATGTCTACACCCTCCCAAAACGACTTGGTCCCCAACAAAACCGCTTTTGCATCAGGGGCGCTAAACTGGGCCGTTAGCTGTTGGCGCGAGCTGCCTGGTAGCTGAGCCAACACTGTGATTCCTTCTTTTTGCAACGGGCCACGAATCGCATTATAGGTTTCGCGCACCTGCTTGTTTGATGTAAACAACACCAATGTCCGGCCGCCCAGCGTTGCGGCCGAATCGATAATCACCTGCTCAACATATTGCTGATAGTAGGGCTGATTGGGCTCCGGCATGTCAGACATGAGCCACAATAGCGCATTTGACTGGTAATCAAACGGCGAGCCAACCGCCATCTCGTATACGCCTTCTGCTTTTAAACGATCCCGAATATAGTCAAAATTCGGCTCGTCATCTCCAAAAGCGGGCGACGTACGCATGGTAGCGGATGTTAAAACAACCGTTTCCATTTTGTGAAAAATATGCTCTTCGACCAGTGGCCCCACATGCAACGGAGCCGCATGAATCGACAAACTATCCCTAAAAGATTCAGCCCAATAAATAAAATCTTCTCGAGGGGTCATCACAATCGCATCGATATTTTTGCGCATATCTTCCAATGATTTTTTGGCTGACCCGATGTTTTGGGCATGCAGTTCACCGTTCTCGATTTCGTAATTTTGTAGGATGTATTCCATCCCATCAAAAATTTTGTCTAATTCTTTAACCATCGACAGCAACGGTAAATTTAAATTCTCCCAGCTACCTGTGACCTCTTCCCAAATCGGATCCAGCCGCACGCTTTCGGTTAAACGGGTTTGTTGTGCAAAATCACTTTTACGCCGCTCACCACCGTTCATAAAATAGGCCAGCACGGTAAAGAAATCTTGCCCACGCATTTCGGCCAGCTCCCCATCAACTTTGATTTTGTTGATGTGTTGATCCAGTCCTTCACGCTGATCTTTGGGGATTGAGTTGGTTTGAGACTGTAGCTGAGCCAAGGTTCCGCTTTTTTCCCGAATGATGTCGGCCACCACTCGGTTAAAGGTCCGTTTGTTGGCTTCAAAGCTCAACCCGTCTGTCACGGCCGGTTCAAGGTGATGGGCCTCGTCCACGACTAAGTCGACAAAATTAGGCAAAATATGATTCCCGGCCGAAATATCTGACAGCAGCAGCGAGTGATTCACAATCACGATGTGAGCGTGTTCAGCCCGCTGCTGGGCAATCCAGCGGGGGCAACGGAACTGACGGCAGGTTTCCTGTTTGCACGTTTCATTTTGCGCGTTCATTTTGCCCCACGCCATCCGGTCATCAAAGTTACGCAGCGTAATTTCGTTCATGTCGCCGGTATCGGTTTTGGGTAACCAGACGAGCAGACGGGCATACAAGGGCATATCGCTGGCCTCGTTCGGGCCGCGCCGTCTAATCTGATTAAAAATGCGGTTGCACAGGTAGTTGTAGCGACCTTTACGCACGGCCGTACGCAGTTCAAACGGCAGAACCTTTTGCAAGGTTGGAATATCTTTTGTGACGAGCTGATCCTGTAAGTTGATCGTCGCTGTAGAAACAACCACTCGACGGCCGTTGGTTACCGACCAAAAAGCGGATGGCAGTAAATACCCCACACTCTTACCGGTACCGGTTCCCGCTTCAACCATTAAATGTTGTCCCTCGTTAAAGGCATTGGTCACCGCATCTACCATCTCGACCTGCTGTTGGCGCAGCTCAAAATTGGGGAAAACTTTGCTGAAATTCCCCTCTTCCGCAAACATGTCTAGCACAATGTCATTTGGAATTTCTTCTGGCACTTCGGCCGCAACCAGCTTCTCACCCTCAACTTTGCCCGGCCGGAAAAGCTCCTCCATGTATTTGCCCGCACGTCGCCCATCTTGGATAGCAGATTTCATTAGCTGATTATGGACATCGAGGAAAAATTGAGCCTCATCCCACATCACATTTCCGCCCGCTTCAGCGATCTCGCCCAAAATGGTGAGATCTAATTTCATCGCCTGCTCTTGCAGCACCATAAATAGCTCGGCCGTCAAAATCACATCGTCTAAAGCACGATGGGTTTGTCCCCCTTCAGGCAGTGGTAGCTCCAGCGCATTTGCCAAAAATTCAAGTCCGTAGCGGGGTAGATCAGGGTACAAGATCGTCGCTAATGTCAGCGTGTCAATCGACCGATTGCTAACGGCTAAACTCTCCGCATTTAGAAACCCCATATCAAACCCGATGTTGTGCCCCACCACAATATGGTTTCCGATGATCTTTTCAATCTTTTTGCGGATCGAGAACAGGCTGGGCGCATCATCAACCATTTCTTGAGTGATACCGGTAATATCGGTCACGATATCTGTAACCGGATCAAAGCTTTGTACCAAGCTAGAAAATTCTTCGGTGATCTCGCCATTCTCCAGAACGACGGCCGCGAATTCGATAATTCCGTTACGGCCCGCGTCAAGGCCGGTGGTTTCGAGGTCTACAATGACATAAGAAGGCATAAGTTGCTTCGCTTACAAGACAATCTGTGATTGCCTGAATGAGAATATGGATGATAAAGGTGATGGATTTTAGCACAAATGTTTGATGTTAAAAGAAATTTATCGGTTGCCTTGAAAGATCAAAATGAAACTTTAATCGATCAAAATCGGCCGGTAGAATAAGACAATGACACAAGCACACATTTTGGAAACGGCAAAAACGATCGCCTTGGAAGCGGGCGAGTTAATTAAACACGGGTTTGAATCTGATAAATCTATTGATTTAAAGAGCAGCACCATCGATTTGGTCACCAATTACGATCGGGCGGCCGAGGCGCTGATCAGGCAGCGGCTGAACAGCGCGTTTCCAGATCATTTAATTGTGGGAGAAGAGGAAGGGGCAGATGAAGGAGAAAGCCCACATGTTTGGTACGTTGACCCGATTGATGGGACAACAAATTTTACACACGGGGTTCCATTCTTTTGTGTATCGATCGCGATGTACACCAATAACAAACCGGCCGTTGGCGTCATTTACGACCCGATACAGCAAGAGCTATTTTATGGCTCGGCCGGTGATGGGGCTTTTGTTCAGTCGTCATCTGGCACAATCAAGCAGTTGCAAACCACAAATACAGCGACATTGAATCAGGCTTTACTCGGGACCGGTTTCCCCTATGATCGAGCGACAAGCGATTTGGATAATTTAGAGCAAATCAGCCGCATTGTTAAACAGTGTCGTGGTCTGCGCCGCTTGGGCTCAGCCGCACTCGATTTAGCCTACGTGGCGGCCGGTCGGTTAGATGGGTATTGGGAGTTCAAACTGAACATGTATGATGTGGGGGCAGGCATTTTGTTGGTTCAAGAAGCGGGCGGGGTGGTGTGCAACATTGATGGAGGCACCCCGTTTACACCGGCCGATGTGGTCCATCTTGTGGCATCTGGGCCGGAATTAAAAGATGTGTTGCTAAATCAGCTTTAAACGCCCAAACAAGCCATTTTGAGTCAGTCCCATATCCATCAATTGGCTTGCTGCGTTTGGGGGAAATAAACCGAGAACCAGTTAACCGGCGGCCGTAAACGGGCAGCTTCTTCTGGGGTCAGTGACCCATCGGCCACTTTACTCAACACCTCTGGCCGGAAGTAGTCAGCTTCACCCAAACGTACCGGCCGGGATTGATTAAATCCCTCCTGCATCATCGGCCGAATTCGATCTGGCAACTTGTTCCAAAACCCATTTTGAGTCGTCGTCGCAAATCGCGCCGGAATCGTCCGCTCGGCACCATTAACCTCGTTAAAGCTCAAAAACTCAATAAACTCCCACGTGCTAATCGGGCTGTCTGAAAAACTGCTGACAGCCCCACCATTAATGACCAAAGGATAAATTGGTTTCTCCCCTTCTAAACGGGGTAAGGGCTGCATAAAAGCGTTACGCGCCGCTAAATCATGCTCATAAAAAACCGGCCGTGATACCCACATGGCTGAACGGCGGGCCGAGACTGAAGCTTGGGTTATAAAATGATTAAGTTGATCCTTTATCGAACCATCCGGTGGGATTGAAATCGACTGGCTATTGTTGGCATAAAAGCTCAGCGCATCTTCAATCCCTGCTGATGACAGATCGATTGTGCAAGAGATCGGAAGCGTATCGGCACCGCACGTATGATCGGCCCCATACGCACGGGAAAGAAGCAGAACCGGGCTAGGAGAAGCGATGCCCCATTCTAAACCGCCCTCAGCCGTGTAAACGTCCATGACCGCCTCAAAGTCTGACCAGCTCCAGTTGGGATAATCGACGGCAGGATTTCCAAAATTAGACGCATAACTCAAATCGGTTGAAATAAATGCAAGCTCTCCACTTAACGGCAAAAACCACACCTGATCTTGCCACCATGCTCCGGCCCAATGCTGCCCGAAAAACGACGTGTGCATTCCGGTCGATAGCTCAGTAACCGGTAAAACCGCACCAGATGCGATAATGTCTAACGTGGGAGAGAGATAAGCGCCGTCTACCGTTTTCAAAAATTCAGGATAATTTACGGTTCCTGACGGGTAGCGAACAAGCTCAACAGAAATATTTTTCCCCGCCGCTGCCTGCTCTTTCTCAAATTCTTCAACCAAATTGATTACCCGATCTCCAATCGATTCAGGCACCCCAAAGCGAATGACTGCAGTGTCGGTTAAATCAAGCAGCCGCTGGTCAAAATAGTCCCAGTAGCTTTGCGGGATCTGGGCCTCGGCCGTCAGTCCGTATAAACGGGGTGAGGCAAATTCAAATTCTTTGGTAGGCACAAATGAATGCGCTCCGACCGACACGCTTAAGCCTGAACAAACCGGTTCAGCCAGACTCGCGCAATACCCATCTAATGTGCTGGATAACCGCTCAAGAAGCTCGGCTTCAAACGGCCGATCTCGCTCGGTAAGTGAAAGCTTGCCATCAAACGTTTCAAAATCGACTGAATATTTGCTTTGCCAATAGGCGGCCGACTCGCTCTTTAACCGGACAGATCCATTCCAATCGTTAAAAAACAGGGTCCGGTACAGCGTTTCATTTTGAGCCGTTTTCCACTGTGCTTGTGCCCAAATTTCTAGCTCAACTTGTTCAAATTCTTCGATTTGAGGCGAACTCAGCCAGAACTCAATTTGCTTCGGGTGCATTTCATGAATGAGTAGATTCGGTTCCCCCCCATAATTTGTGAAATATAGATCCCCATCCCGTTGAGAAACAGCTGAGACCTGTAAATCAACGGCCGATTGTAAAAAAGAGACGGTTTCTTGATCAAAACGGCCGATGCGCCACCAGCCAATACCGGCCAAAGCGGCCGCCAATACAACCCCAAACAGCAAAACGCCCCAACGGCGCGGTTGGGGGTCAGGCCCATCCGAATAAGATTTAGGATCAATTGATTCAGCTTCCTCATCCAGTTCCCATTCGAAATTCATGTTATTAACCGTGACCTTATGTAAGCTTTTTTATCATCAGCAGCACCGCTATTCTAATTCGAAGTGGAAAAAATAAAAAACCTTACTTAGATTTTGTGTCTCGGCTTTGCAGATGATGCATAGAACCATATAGCGTTTGCAAACGCTCAAACTCATCTACATCATAAAACGTGCACAGCCCTCGACCAAACCCTTTGGCAACCTCGATACAGAAGCGGGCGGCTTGCTCAATATCAGTTGCTTGGCTGGCGCCGCTGGCGGAACCAGGCACGGCGACCTCGGCCGTTAGCGCTACCCCCACGACCGGTGCATCGGTTGCAATCGCAGGCTGCATGATACTGTTGATATGATAAATTCCGTTGCCGTACGGGGTAATATCTTGCGTTGTAATCGGGAGCACAGCGGCCGGTTTCCCCCGTACGATCATCATCGTGCGCACTAAGTCTGCGCTTACGCGCAAAATGTAACCCTCTTTAACCGTTGGTGTGATGGCAAACCCGCGCTGATTTAAGATCAAGTTACCGCGCGTGGTGTCAACAGATAAAATCGCATCCATTTCCGGCCGATTTAGCTGCTTAATCAATGTCCCATTATCGATGGGAGAATCCATAAACGGAACAGGATCATGCGGGATCACCGGCGCATTTGGGCAAATATGGGTTGTGATAACCACGTCTCCATCCAACTGATCCCCATTGGCCAACATGTCAGCCAGTTTTAGCGCACACGCAATAGCCGTAATCGCCCCATCTGCATCAGACACCAAACCAATCATCTCCGGCCGGGCGCCAATCCCGCCCAGCTTGCCGATAATACCCAGCGTGGGTGCGGTGCCACCGGCCGATTTACCGGCCGAGCCTGGCACCTGAATCACCAAGGCATCTGTTGATCCCTTTTCACCGGTAACCGGTGTCACCATCACATTTAGCCCTCGTTCGATCAGAACGGCCGCAACGGACTGTCCGGTTACATGGGCGCTGTCTAGCAATTCAAAGGCTTCAATCGTTTGTTTTAGCGTCATCTTTTAACTCCACCTATTTATTGGGACTGGATAAAATCGGTCAAATCGTGAGGTGTACGATCTAAGATCATGCCTAAAACAGCCGGGTTCCCAACCAAACCATAATTGGCATAATAACCAAACATCGCTAACAAAGTATCCCGTTCATACACCGACAACTTCGAATTCTCTTCAACCCAATCGACCAACGAAACTTCTTCAAAGAACACCGGCCGATTAAGCTCGGCCGTCAGCAGCTCTGCCACTCGGGACTGAGACAATGCGGATGTTCCCGCAAGCTCCAATGTCGCACCGACATATGTTTCGTCGCTTAGAACAATGGCCGCTGCCTCAGCCACATCCTGCAAATCAACAAAAGACAGTTTGGTTCTGGCGGGATAAGGAAGTCGCAAAAAACCACGTTGCTTAATAGCCGACCATTGAGGAAGTAAATTTTGCATATAGGTGGCTGGTTGCAAAATAGTGAAAGGTATCCCGCTAACAAACACCATCTCTTCAACCCGCAGTTTGTTCCAATGGTGGGGCATCTCGTGTGTTTGTGGGTGTAGCACAGAGTGGTACACAAAGTGTTTAATTTTTGCCCGCCTGGCCGCGGTCAGAGCCAATTTACCAATCAATGTTTCATTGGGATGCAGATTGGGGCAAATAAAATAGACTTTTTCTACCCCCTGCATAGCAATCGCCCAATCGGCCTCGTTTTCTAAATCCCCTACAAAAATGTCCGCCCCATCAAACCCGATAAATGGCTGTCGCAACCATGCCCGGACAGGCAGATTGCGGCTAACTAAGTTTGCAACAACGGCTCGGCCGGTTTTTCCCCCAGCCCCAGTAACCAAAATCATAGTTCCACCTCACTAAATAATCTCTCTAAAACCGCATCACATAGCAGTTCACACCCAGCAACGGCATCTTCTTTTTTGATACTCTCGCTTTCATTGTGACTAATGCCATCTTTTGTTTGCACAAACACCATCACGGTCGGCACCCCGCTAGCCGCGACATAAACCGCATCATGCCCAGCTCCAGACCAAATTCTGCGACAATCGAGCTGTCGCTCGGCCGCAAAATGTTCCAGACGTGACACCAGCCGCTCATCAAACGGTGTCATCGGCGAATGCCAAGTCTCCGTTATCTCGACCTGTAACCTGCGCTTTTCAGCGATTTGGTTGGCCGCATTCAGCAAGGCGTCTTTCATTTGCAGCAACACATCCTCCTCAGGATGCCGAGTGTCAATGGTGAGAAAAACGGAGCCGGGAATCACGTTGGGTGACATCGGGCTGGGGACAATTACCCCCACGGTTCCACGTCCATCAGGACCATGAGCCAGTGCGATTTGTTCAACCGCCAGCGCCAGTTCTGCCGCTCCTAATCCTGCATCTTGACGGCCGATCATCGGTGTGGGGCCGGCATGAGCTTCTGACCCGATCACAGTAGCTTCGTACCAACGTTGGGCCTGCGCACCGGTAACGGCACCCACAGGGACGCCTTCCATTTCCAACAGCGGCCCTTGCTCGATATGAATTTCAAAATAGCTGTCAATCGGCCGCCCTTCTCGGGTGGGATGAGCTCCTGACCGGTCTAACGAGATCGCTTGTTGAACACTGACTCCATCCAGATCAGTTTTCTCCAGCATCTCTGCCAAGTTTAGCTTGCCAGCAAAAACGCCCGATCCCATCATGGCGGGTGCAAATCGAGCCCCTTCTTCGTTGGCAAAGTTGATTAGTTGTAACGTGCGCATCGGCCGTTTTCCGGCCGCATACAGTGATTTGGCAATTTCTAACCCTGCAAGCACGCCCAAAGCCCCGTCGTACTTGCCTCCAGTTGGTTGGCTGTCAAGATGGCTCCCCACAAGCACGGCCGGTAACTCCACATCGCTCCCTTCCATGGTTGCAAAAATGTTTCCGATTTCGTCTCGGCTAATCGACATCTGCATCTCGACACACTCGTCTACAAACTGGTCCCGAGCTTCATAGTCAAGAGTCGAAAAAGCCAGACGCTTAACACCCCCCTTTGCCGTTGCCCCGATCTGAGCATAAGCCTGAATCGAATCCCACAAGCGCTCCCCATCTATTTGAATTTGATGTCCATCCATTTGCATACAGCTATGATCCTCTAAAAATCAAATTCTGCCCAAAAGTTAGTCACCCCCTCAATACAACATGCCAAGATGTTGAGTCTGGCATTCTAAATGCAGGCATAAAAAAAGCCCACTCAGAATATCTGAATGGGCTTTGAATTACTTACCTAGTGAAGCTTAGAGGCTAATCGAAATCAAATCCGTCGTCGGCTGACTCGCCGTCGTTTTTAGCCCAAGCCATAATCTCAAATGATAGTCGGTCGAAGTAGCTATTTTCTGGTAGGATCAGAGCCATACGCAATGTCATTAATTTTCGCATTAATGATCAATTACGC
>JAHDEN010000238.1 GCA_020628815.1 Chloroflexota bacterium
TGTTGCTGAGCGCCAATATGCATCTAAACGCCTTTGCATCGAAGTATAAAAATGGAGGGGCAGAAACCGCTCCGGCTCAGCTTGAACGTGGGCGCAACCGACTGCAAGAGGCGATTAACGAAGCCCGCTGGGTGGTTTCAGAGCTACGGCCGACCGAGCTTGAAGATTATGGCTTGGTAGATGGCATCAAACACTATGTGGCAAAAGTTGCTGAAGCAAGAAATTGGGAAGCGGAGCTAGCGGTTGATCTGGAAGATGGACAGTTGACTCCCGAGGCTGAAACGGCCGTCTTCCGCATTGTGCAAGAAGCACTGAGCAATGCCCGCAAATATGCGGAAACGGATCGTATTTTTGTAAAGCTAGATTCAGATGAAGATGCGATCCATCTTGTAGTTAAGGATTGGGGGAAAGGGTTTGAACTTAGCTCGTTGAACGGTGGTAGCGGCAACGATTATCTGGGTGTTGTGGGGATGGAGGAGCGCGCAAAGCTGCTTGGCGGTGAGTTTGAAATTAGTAGCGGGATAGGCCAAGGAACGCAGATTGAAGTGAAGGTTCCCCTTTACGAAAACGATCATTAACCAGAGGCGGGTGCTAGGTTAAAAATTTAAAGTAAACTTAGAGGGTGAGCTGATGCTTTTGGATTCTGAACAGAGACGCAGTCTATCTTGACGCGCTCTCGCATCGATACATTGACAAAGGAATAAACATCATGAACAACAACGTCTCCTCGAGTAATCTGAGCCTAACCACAAAAGTTTACTTTTTAACCGGAATGATTCTCATTTTAGCCCTGATGATGTCGGCCCCGACCCCGACACTGCAAGCGCAACATTATGAGCCAGACGTGATAATCATCGATGTTTCGGCCGACCAATCTTCTGAATCTGGAATAAAAAAATTAGATGAGCTGCATGTGCGATCAGATCGTACACCAACTGCTTGTACGGCCGAGCCTCCTACACTTTTGACCCCAACCCAAAATGCAATCACAAACGATATCGCCGCGCCCGCATTTACGTGGCAATCAGTTGACGGTATCTCAGAATATATTTTGCAAATTGCATTTGATGAAAACTTTGGGAATTTGCTCACAACAGAACGGGAGGTCGATCTAATTGGTGAAGGAGTGATTCGGCGGAACGTTCTAACTTCTTTAAATCAAGAGACACAGTATTTTTGGCGAATAGCTAGCGTATGCCCTGATGGAGAGATAGGTGCTTTTTCAGATCCTTTTAGCTTTGAAACGGGTGCCGGGTCTGATGAAGAATGTACGCTTGATCCACCTGAGATGCTGACGCCGGATCAAGGTAAAACCGTAGACACACTGTTGCCGAGCTTAATGTGGAGGGCTGAGGATGATATTTTTGAATATCAGTTCCAAATTGCACGCAATCCAAATTTTAGCCCTCTTGAAAAGATAGTTAATTTTGTTGGCATTCAGCCGCAACTGATGGAAACGGTCCAATATATCCCTCGTGAAAATTTGCTGTTTGATACGGAATATTATTGGCGGGTAGCAAGTACCTGCGCTGAAATCGATGCTTCCGGTGCTTATTCAGAACCAAGGTCATTTTTTGCCCCCGAAGAAACGGATGTGGAGCTGCCGCTCGCTCCGGAACTCTTATTCCCAAATGATCAATCAGTGACAGGATCATACCGAGTGATCATATCATTTGCAGAGGTTGCCGAGAGTACGGGATATCTTGTCACATTTCATAGATCTTTGGAGGAAATTGAAACTGGGACAACACCGCGATCGATAGGGCCATTTAATCAGTCATCCGTTATTACTGTGTTTAATCCAAATGAGACTTGGTATTGGCGAGCGGCCGCTCGATATGATTTTGGCTGGGGGGCGTTTTCTGAGCCGCGATCGTTTACGACACCTACGGCCGCGGCTTCGGGCACCATCACCCCAGAGGCGGGTGGGACATTTATGCCGGATCCCGGTTTCTTGACCGTGCAATTCCCCCCAGATGCGGTAACGCAAGAGACAGAATTAGATTTTGAGCTATTTGCTGTCCCTCAAGTTGGTATTCCGGGTGACTATCAATTTGGTAATCGATCGTTTGCTCTAACCGCTACCGCCGATGGCGAGCCGGTTACGATGTTTGAAAAGCCATTCACAATGACGATCAAATATGACACAGCCGAGCTGCTCTTGGCCGGTATTGTCAATCCTGAAGATTTAAATGTGGTTTATTGGAATGGGACGGAGTGGACTGAAATTCTCCCGTGTGAAGGCTGTGGGATTAATACAGCAACCAGTACAGTGACCTTGGTTTTAGACCATCTGACTGAATTCGCTTTGGTTGCGCCAGTTGATACAACGCAGGCGATAAATAGGGTTTATTTGCCCGCTATCATGCGCTAGATGAATCTTATCTGATGGGGGAGTCTACAATGTCTAGCGCTTCGGCTAAAAGTGTTTGTGGCATCCCAAATTTTTGAGCCAACTGCTCGGCCAAGCCGGATTTGTATTGATAGACTTCTCGGGTTGCATTGCCCCCGGCCGGGTCGGCCGAAAACGCCTCAAACATTACATCGTCAGCCCATGTGCTAAACCGCAACATCTTTTCATCTACAATTTTATTGATCACAACGCTGTTATTAAAATTCCCTTCCGGCCGATAATCGTTGGCGGCCGCTTGTTTGTATGCTTCTAGCTCAATCGGAGTGTCGTGCAGGGTAAAAATATACGGTTTCGGGTGGCGTGAACGCAAAATTTGGAACGTATTGTTTTCAGTGGGGATCGCATAATAGGTCAAGAATTTTCCTACGCGGGTTGTCTGCTCTTCAGGATCAAGCGGGATAATGCATTCTAAAGGGTAGCCTGCATCAAACAGCCACTTTTTCCCATCGAGATTCACCACAATCGCCGTATGGCATCCTAAATTTTTGCCCATGTTATTGATGGTTAGATACCCATCGTACCCGAATGCGGTGAGCAGCGAGAACAGGGCCAAGTTTGTTTCAAAGCAGGTGCCGCCGGTCTGTTGTGTTAAAGCCAGTTGCCAAAACTCATCGGCAAAGCGGGGGCACTGATCATAATTATTCTCTTTTTCTATGCGGCGGGTGTTCCGGCTGGCGCTCTCCCACGGAATCGTGCGGGTGTAGCTATGCAATATCTGGTCGAGAAACTCGGCCGTGGGTGGGGCTTGCTCTAGGTTGAGCAATTGCAAAATTTGTTCTTTTAACGAGTTTGAAATCATTGAATTTTTCCTGCTCCTGAACCACGGAGCGCTACTCCCATAAAACGGATCAGGTTGATTCTACACTTTAGGAGTTGTTGACCAAAAACAAAATTTAATTATTCAGAACCTTGTGTAGGGGTCGACGCCATAGGGCCACAAATCGGTCGAAGCGTCCAACGCCCACACCGACGGCGTCGACCCATACGGTGATATTTACGACCTACTGAATAATTGCAACAAAATTATCCAAAGAGAATTTAGAAAGGAATTTAATCATGTCAGAATTTACAAAAACCAACTGGAAATCAGATTTTTCATTTAAACCGGAGAGAACTAATATGAACCCCAATAAACCTTCAAACGCTTTTGTTTTTGCCTCTTGGGCAGCTTTGATTATCGGTCTTTTAGCCTATGTGACTGGATTGTGGAATGCGAGCATGGAACTGAGCTCGAAAGGGTATTACTTCATTACCTTAATGTTTGGGCTGTTTGGCGCTATCTCGGTTCAGAAAAGTGTTCGTGACCACTTAGACGAAATTCCAGTTACCAATATTTACTACGGTTTGAGCTGGGTTGCCACGCTAATGCCCATCCTTTTGCTGTTGATTGGCCTATGGAATGCTGATTTGTTGCTAAGTGAAAAGGGGTTTTATGGTGTTTCGTTTATTTTGTGCATCTTTGCCGCTATTGTGGTGCAGAAAAATGTGCGTGACCTTGAAGGATTTGGCGACCGAGGCGAAAACGCTCTTTAAAATTAGGACTTATGGTAAAGCAGGCACCCTTGCCTGCCAAAACATCACAGACAAGGATGTCTGTGCAACAAAGTTGATTTTGCGAAAGTTCTAAAGTGAAAAAAATAGTGTGTCAAGCCACAGAGAAACCCGATTTCTCTGTGGCTTTTTTGTTTTCCAGCTACCGCAAAATGGCTGGTAGATAAGTGGAAAGGACCGGCCGATCTGTGACGATAGTCATCGGCTCATCGGCCTGCTCGTGGGTAATGGTGCTTGAAAGCTCATTCGCCGAAAGGCTAAGTGTGCTGTTGGGGATAACACCGGCCGTGTTTGAGGCCTGCCCCATCCAAGATGCGGATACAGATTGACCCGCAGCCAGATCGCCAACTGCCAGCGTCACAACATTGCCGTTGACCGATCCACCTGATAGATATGTGACCCCGGCCGGGATTGGATGCTGAATCTCGGCGCCGGTTAGCGGGCTTAGCCCCACATTTGTGATCGTAATGGTGTAGCTAATCGCACCGCCGGTTTGAACCAAAGCCGTTTTGCTTAAATCGATCTGAGCCCCAAACTCGCCAATAATTTGATAGATTTCACCCGCGCCAAAACTGGCTAGGTACAGTTCGTCATCGCTTCCTTCACCAAACGAGCTAAGGCTAAATGATGTGTCTTGCAACTCTGTTTCGATAAATCGATCCGTTTCGGGGTCAGGGACCAACGACCACAGCTGGCCGGTGACAAAGTCGCCAAACAGGTAGACACCCTGCAAGTCTGGATAGCTTGAGCCGCGATAGACATACCCGCCGGTGACAGAGGTCCCTTTGTCACGCGGATAATCGGTGACCGGATCGGTCCGCTCGGCCGGATCAATGGTGCAATCGGCCGGACCATATTCTGAAAAGCCTTCGTAGCAGCGCCAGCCGTAGTTTTGCAGGGGAGTAGATCCGGCCGCTTCGAAATTGATTTCTTCAAAAGCGTTCTGACCTACATCACCGGCCCAAAAGTCGCCCGTTTGGGCATCAAAGCTAAAGCGCCAAGGATTACGCCAGCCGTACGACCAGATTTCAGCACACCAATCGTCTGAGCCAAATGGCCGGGGATTATCTTCTGGGATGGTGTAGTTGCGCACACGGCCGCAGCCGTTTTCATCGGCCGGCAGCCCCCCATCATGCACATTGATGCGTATGATTTTGCCTAGTAGCGTGTCTCGGCTTAAGGCCCGGTTATTTGGATCACCACCGCTACCGCCATCTCCCATCCCAATCACTAAATTTTGATTGGGGTCAAACGCCAGCCAACCACCGTTGTGGTTTTGAAAATCCTGCTCGATTTCGATAATCGTAAATGCTGATTCAGGGTTAGCCACGTTAGGATCAGCCGAAACGGTATACCGGGCCACAATCGTATCTCCAAATGTCTCTTCACGATTGTCAGAATAGTTGATGTAGAAGTAACCGTTTTCAGCGTAGTTCGGGTCAAAGGCCAACCCCAAAAGCCCCCGTTCGCTGTTGGTGGAAACTAGGTCTGACACATCTAAAAAGTCTGGTTCAAGAATGGTGCCGTTGTCCAAAATGCGCAGACGACCGTTTTTCTCCAGCACAAACAGCCGGTCGTCCCCAGCAATACCGGTTGACGTGACCGCAGTGGGCAGAGAAAAGCCTGATCCGACCAGATTAAAGCCCACGGTGGCTTCAAACTGCGCCTGCTCTTTGGCAGTTGAGCGGCCGAATGCAACCAATCCCCCAATTAATACTGTTAATAAAATAAATTTTGTGATCCTCATATTTTCTCCATCGCTTCTTTGTTGGTTCATGATCTGGATGCTTACAGGCTGGTGCCGAAGCACCTGAGTGTTTCGCAGCCGGTCTTTAAGTCATTGTGGCACAAACGGTAAACAATAAAAATAAAGCTGGTTGCAAGTAACTGTTCAGCAACTTGATTTTGTCGTTTAAATCGTATTGCGTAGAACGTAGAAATTAGGTTCGATCACAACCGATACGCAATACGCATCACGTCTGAATAATTACGATTTCAAGATCTAAATGCAGGAGTAATAAATCATGAATCAGCTAAAAAACCCAAGCGGACTTATTATCTTTTCACTTTTTATCGGCTGGCTGGCCGATTTCTTGTTTCATGGGAAGTCATTGGGCATCTCGCTCATTATTTTTGTCATCATATTTTTAGGCGGATTATGGGTCTTATCGAATCTAGAAGACCAAAAACTGCAAAAACGGAACTTGTGGTTGGTCTTGCCGCTTTTGTTTTGCGCAACGATGGTGATGGTGCGGGCCAACGAGACCTTAACGATGCTAAATGTGCTCATTTTTGGATTTACGCTCACGTTATTGGCTATGTTCAGCACAACGGGCAAAGCGGGCAAATTAGGGGTGATCGGCTTTGCAACATTGCCGTTCCGGGCATTGGGCGGCATGGCGATCCGGCCGATTGGCATTGTTGATGAACATGTTGATTTCGAAGTAGTGCGCCTCGCAGGTCGTGACAAATTTTACCCTGTGTTACGCGGCACCTTTTTGGCTGCCCCTATCCTGCTTGTTTTGGTGGGATTATTAGCTTCGGCCGATGCGATCTTTGCTCAATCGGTATTACGCATGTTGGACATTCGGATCAGCGCAGCGATATTTGAGTTTTTGTGGAGCGGCGTCATCATTTTTGGCATTAGCTGGATCGCGCTGGGCTACCTTGCTTACTCTCTACGCAGTTCGGTCAGTGTCCCCCGGCCGTTGCCAGAGCGGGTGCTGGGCAAAGTTCGCGGCCGGTTGCCTTTAGGCACAATCGAGTCCCGAACGATCTTGATTTTGGTCAATCTGTTATTTGGATTATTTGTCTCAATTCAATTTGCATACCTGTTTGGGGGGCAAAGCTTTTTATCGTTAGATGGGATTTCATATGCCGAATATGCACGCAGGGGCTTTTTTGAGCTCGTCTTGGTCGCTTGTATTACCCTGTTCCTTGTTCAATGTATGAACTGGTTTGCGGTTAAAAAATACCGGACGGATCGCATCATATTTAATACCCTGGCTTCGTTGGCGATCGGTTTTGTCATTGTCATGTTGATTTCAGCGTTCCAGCGTTTGGCTCTGTATGAGTGGACCTTTGGCTTTACGCAGCTGCGTGTGGCGGTTCACGTGTTTATGGTCTGGATGGGGGTGACGCTGGCTTGGTATGTGATTGCGCTTTGGGTCCGGCCGGATCGTTTTGCGATTGGTGCCCTTGTCTGCTTATTTGGCTTTGTTTTATCCCTCAACCTGCTTAACCCCGACGCGTTTATTGTGCGCAAGAATTTGGAACGGTATCAGGCTGTGGGGCATTTGGATCTTGATTATTTAACCGAGCTCTCGGCCGATGCTGTGCCGCATCTAATTGAGTTAGCGGCCGAAATTGAGAATGATTTGGCGATTAGTAGTGGGAACGAATGTAACTCTGGAAGTTGGGGCAGCATGGTCAGCTCCGGCCGGATGGTTGATAAATGCATCGAGGCTAACGATCCAGATTTGCTAAATGACCATTTGGATCGCTTAAATCTAATTTATTATCAACAATCAGCTCAAACCGGCTGGCAGTCGTTTCATCTCGGCCATCATCGCGCCTTGCAAACGTTGCAAGCGGTCAGTGCTACACCATAGTTCGAGGATGATTGGTTTAAAGGCGAATAGGTGAATGTTGACCTGCAGCATTCACCTTTTTTTGTTTCCCGTTTATAGTTTACAATTGATAAGGGTCGGCCGTTGCGACCTACTGCATTCTCAAATCCGATGGTCAAAAGTTTGATATCGTGCAATAAAATGTAAATGCCTATTTGGCTGAAAATATTTACTAGGGTCGCGAGCCAATTCGAGACTACTTAGAATCAAAGCCTTATGAAGGAGGTGGCTAATAATGAGTTTATGGGAACGATTTTTTATAGCTTTGGCTGGGGGAATTGGCTTGGGATTTCCAATTTATATCAGTTGGATTCTTGCACGTATCGGTTTTTATAAAAGATGGTATTTGGCCCGATTTATTCCGGGGTTATCATTTAGTAAAAGCATTTACATATTTCCTTTTAGCCTCTTTTTTTTGATCTTTCCTGTGCTTGTCTTCATTGAAGATGACAACATTGGGTATTTTATATGGAGTAGCGCTGCCATTGTAGGTTTGATACTCTCAATTTATATGGTTTTTTGGACACCAAGATGGGCAAAACCACGCTGGGTACTTTACTTAGAGGATAAGTATGGCGAATTCGAGATCAAGCATATTTTTATTCCCGAGTGGCGCAAACTAGATAAGTTGGCGTGGTCAGCAAAAATGGACACGCCCGAAGGTATTGAGGAGATGGTTGCACATGCACGTAAGCAACGCCCAGTAACTAAAGTTTGAAGCTTATTTTAGGTTTTCCAAAAGCCCCAATGTGTGTTGCTGGTGGTATTGGTAACGGTTTTAGATTTGATGAGTACATTAATCCAACTCTCTTTGATATTTTGGGTCTTCAGCCTGTCGATAGTTTGTTGCCTCTTAATTAAGCAAGCAACAGACTGTAATTCAAAAGTGAGGAATTTCTATTGGACACAAACTTTTTGATTGTAAGTAG
>JAHDEN010000239.1 GCA_020628815.1 Chloroflexota bacterium
GTAAGTATGGTATGGTGACGATGTGTATCGGTGGTGGTATGGGCGCGGCCGGTATTTTCGAGAATTTAGATTATGGTAACGGTTAATTAAGTTTGTCCCGAGCAATTGAGTTTGTCCAATGTGATTAAGTGTGTCCAAAAAACTTGATTGAGACGGCAAATTTGAGCAATTAAGTTTGTCCCAAAACGAGAGGTCTGGTGAAAATCATGTCACCGAGGAATTAAGTCTGTCCAATAGGAATTAAGATTGTCCAACTTTTCGGAAGTTTGTCTAAAAATTGGCATTATGTAAAGTAAAGCCCGATTGAAAAATCGGGCTTTTTTCTTGCTTCCACGTATATCGAAATTACTAGACTTTATGATTGCAGATGGTCCACTTGCGTTAGTTATTTGCTAAATTAGCACAAAAATCACTCAAAACGGCTTCTAACATACTCAACTAATTTGGGTCCTTCAATTTTATCAGTAGCTGGATTAGTCCTAACATAAAAATCTTTGCCGTCGATAAAACAAGGCTTGTCAGACTTGATGCAATGCACCCACAAAACCTTTGTCCTATTCACCGATATAAGCCAATAGTCGATGAAAGGGTAAAACTGCTCACCTATTTTGGCTTTGATTGCATTTTTAAACTTAAGCAAAAATTCGTCATTTTTTGATTTATAAAACTTGTTTATTTCTTCTTCTAAGCCAGTAATAAAGTGATCGTCCGAAACTCCAACAAGCAAATCTCCACCATCAGAATTAAGAAATGCGGCTATTGTTTTTAACGATGCGAGCTCAATGTATTTTTCCTTAGTTCCTTTTCTTATATCTATGGAAAATGTTTGTTTAAACTCAACCGTCTTTGATTCACCGGATCGGATTATCGCATTAATATGATCTGCTTGAGACAAACTCCCAACTTCTTCCAAGTACACATCGAGCTTAGTCTTTAATTTTGCCGAATTCGTTGGATTTAGGGCAAGTTCTTGACTGAGTAAATCTAATGCTTCCCGAAGCTGTTTCAATTTTTGGTAGGTTTCTACAATTTCTAATTGCTCTTCGGCTGAGGGGATTGCGATCAGCAGTCTTTTAGTTGCTAGCTTTGTTAGCCGAGGAATTATGGCCCCTTTTGCACCTGCCCTACGAATTAGATTGCCAAGGCTGGAATTTAAAAATGATGATACGTAGCTATTGCTAACTTCATCCGTGATGATTACTTGGAAATAGTTTTGATGCTTAAGTTTAGTCTCACTCAAACTTGTAACAACAGGGGAGTTCCCAATTATCGGGATATAACACGCATTTTGTTTTTCAGAAAAAGTCCCTCCCGTTTTTACCGAATTTACTCCCAAGCTTATTTCTTCTAGTTGGTAGGTGTCATATTCTTTAAACTGAGTTTTGAGTTGGTTGATTTGTTTTTGAAACCGATAAGGATTAAATCCTGAAAATGATTTCATTAAAACTTGGGTGCCAAATTCTAGACCCATAGAGTCTTTTTGGTTTAAAAAGTTCTCAATAAGGTGAACTAGATCAGTATCTTTGTGAATTTCACCAATAAATAGATTCTCGGAATATTTTTGGGAAACAATAATGAGTAATGGCTGTAATGCTCCGGTCAAAGATCCACTAGGAAACTCAAACGCTGCATTGATTTGGAAGCCTCTATCTTGCAGAAATCGATTGACAGAATCTCTCTCTCTGGTTTGGAAGAAATTTGATAAAGTCAAAAATATACCTGTACCAGAATCTGCCAAATACCCAATGGAATATAGTATCTGGCTAATGTATTCTGGTAGCTTTACCTTTCGATTTCTGTCATTAAAGGGCTTTTTTTGAGAAGAGATTGGAAAACTACCAAAAAGGAGATTGTATTTTGTTTGATTGAGTCTGGAATCGATTGTTGTGAGGGGGTCCAGTTTAAGCCAGTCCGTATCTGCATTAATCAACTCAAGATTAGTTAGGTCAATGAATCCGGCCGAAAGAGGATTTACTTGCCCATGAAAGGCTTTTATAAAATTTTTGATCAATGAAGTCATTTAGATGCTCCCTTCCTACCCTAAAGCCTCAACAATCTCCCGGAAACTAGCCAACCCGGCCGTCAAATTCTCCACAATCTCAGCCGCCAACACATCTGGCTCCGGCAGATTATCCAAATCAGCCAAACTTTTATCCCGCAGCCAAAAAATGTCCAGCGACGTCTTATCACGCGCCATGATTTCATCATAGCTGTACTTGCGCCACCGGCCGTCCGGATTCTCATCCTCGTGCCACGTCTCCTGACGTTCGTGTCGATTCACCGGATTGTAACAGTCGATAAACGGCTGTAAGTTATCCAGCCGAAGCGGCTTCTTCTTCAGCGTATGATGCACATTGGTCCGGTAATCATAGAACCAAACCTCACGCGTCCACGGATCAGGGCTGGCAACGTGGTTGTCAAAAAAGAGGACATTCGCCTTGACCCCTTGGGCATAAAAAATGCCGGTCGGCAGCCGCAAAATCGTATGGAGATCGGCCGTGCGCAACAGGCTTTTGCGCACCGTTTCACCCGCACCCCCTTCAAACAGCACATTGTCTGGCACCACAACAGCCGCTTGCCCTGTACTCTTGAGCATCGTTTTGATGTGTTGTACAAAGTTCAGCTGCTTGTTCGACGAACTCACCCAGAAATCTTGCCGGTTATAGGTCAGGTCTTCCTTTTCCTGCTCACCTTGCTCATTGGTAAACGACATCGAGCTTTTCTTCCCAAAGGGGGGATTGGCGAGCACGTAATCGAACCGTTTGCCGTCGTCGGCCACGAGCGAGTCATTACCAGAGATCGGACTGGTGCCGTCGATTTCACCGATGTTGTGCAGGAACATGTTCATGAGACACAGACGGCGGGTGTTGGCGACGATTTCGTTACCTGAGAAGGTGTTGTGCTTAAGGAACTCTTTTTGGGCTTTGTCGAGATTGTGGTGCTTGATGAGAAAATCGTAAGCGGCCAAAAAGAATCCGCCGGTCCCGCAAGATGGGTCAGCTATCGTTTTGTTCGGCTCTGGCCGGACACAGTCAACCATGGCGGAGATAAGCGCACGGGGGGTGAAATATTGCCCCGCCCCCGATTTGGTGTCAGCCGCATTTTTTTCGAGCAGTCCTTCGTAGATGTCCCCTTTGGTGTCGGTTCCTAGCATGACCCAGTTTGTTTCACCGATCATGTTGATGAGTCGATAGAGTTTGGCGGGGTCTTGGATTTTGTTTTGGGATTTGGTGAAAATTTGCCCTAACATCCCTTTTTCTTGCCCCAACGCACGCAAAAGCTGAACATAATGGCTTTCGAGCGCCGCCCCCCGTTGGCTACGCAACGATTCCCATGAATACGCTTCTGGGATGCCGGTATCACGGCTGTAAGGGGGCTGGCTGTACTCGTCAGCCATTTTGAGAAAGATAAGGTAGGTGAGCTGTTCGAGGTAGTCGCCGTACCCGACGCCGTCATCGCGGAGGGTGTGGCAGAAGTTCCAGACTTTGGAGACGATGCTGTCAGTTGTGGGTGTGTTCATAAGGTTAGGTGACTGGTTAGTTTGTTAGTGGGTTAGTTTGTTTATTGGTCGGTTTACCCTGAGCTTGCCGAAGGGTTAAGCCGCCACTTTTTCAGCTTTGATTCGTTCAAGAAGGACGCTGGCCGGTTCGTCATTGGGATTTTGCGAGACAAGTTGGCCGGAAAAGGCTTGTTTTAGGATCGATTGGCGCAATGCTTCGGATTTTTTTAAATTTTCGTTGATCGTTTGTTCAATTGCATCCAAAACTGATAATTTTGATGAGAGGATTTCTTTGATTTCCGTCTGCTCATCCAAAGTTGTGATTGGAATGATCAGTGATTGGATTTCACCAGAGTTAATGTTATTAACGCCACTGGTTGACTTGGCTTTACGCTCAATTTGATTGCGAAGTGCGTGAGAAGATAATAATTGTTGAATAAATGACGCACGGACTATTTTTGAAATAGGTCGAAGCCGAATTAGATAACCTGCATAAAGAAAATGTTCATGACGTGGTTCTACCAATGCTGATTTACCAACAATTGAAATACTTCCATTCGAGCGGATGATGAGTATGTCTCCGGTCTGGAGAGCGTACTTTGATATTTCTTCATCGTCAAAATTGGCATATTTCAAATCTTCTGGGTCGATTTTTCCTAAAGCAATGTTTGGGATTCTTAAAACGCCAACCCCTTCATTCTCATAGGTACATTTTTTTGATGTGCCGTAATTAGGATCATCAATAATTTCTCCAAGTTTTAGGTAGGCCCATCCGGCCGGTAATTCCGGCGAACCGGCCGTTTCTTCCTCCGTTAACGGGGGCAACACCTTCATCGGCCGGGGTTTGCGCGGCTTCTTGCCCGGCTTACCGGCCGTTTCCCACACATCAACCTCCGTTTGCCAGCTGAGCATCGCCTCCGCCTGACGGGCCTCACGCTCCGCTTTGATCCGTTCGAGCAGAACGTCGGCCGGTTCCAGTTTGTCAGCGTTGGCCGCCCGCCAGTCGGCCGTGAGCTTCCCTTCAAACGCATGTTTGAGCAACGCCTGCCGGTAGGTTTTGAGCTGAGCCTGCGCCTTTTTCAAGCTGGAGATTCCGGCATCGAGTTCGGAAAATAGCTCCTCAATTTTTTCTACGATTCTTAATTGCTCCTTGAATGGAGGTATCGGTAATTTGACTCGAGCGATTTCATGCTTTGCAAAACCATTTTGAGCCGACCTAGAAATCATCCTTAATGATGTCTGAAATATAGAAGTTTGAAGCAAATAAAATAAATATCGATTGTTGAATAACTCTGGTGATGTTATCACTTTAGCCAAAGCAACATTGTAAGCTCCTTCCATGCCCGTTACGATTCGACCCAGTGACGCTCCATATCTTGCAATTAAAACATCTTCTTTTTTACAGAATTTTGTTACCCGATCAACTGGGACAAAAGTTGGAACAGGTTTATCTCCAAAATCCCTTATTTGAAGCAGTCGTATGTAGCCATCAGAAGGTTCGTACTTGAACTCTGATTTGGGCGGTTGGCTTCCTCCTTGAACAATCAATACATCCCCTAATTCTTCAATTGCCCAACCATTAGGAACTGTTGAATCGATTTTTTCTTCATTCATAGATTATTTTGTTAATGCCTCATTCAACTCATCCATAAGCGCATCCATCTCCACCCCAAACAGCTGATACATCACCCCCAACCCCCCTTGCCCATCGAACGGAGCCATCTCTAAATCATCCCGCCCGATATGGAACGAGCTAATCACATGGTCCCGAATCATGTGGAGCCATGCCATCTGCTCATCATTAAACTTAGCCCCTGACCCGGCATGTCTGGCCATCACCCACGTTTGAAAATTGCGCCGTACCGTTTCGCTAAAGGGGGCCAGCGTCTGGTCGATCCCCGCCACCCGCCGAATCAGAGCAACCAAGGCGGTCAGCTCGCTCAGCGGTTGCTGACTGCGAACCCCATCTAGCTGAACATACGCTTGCCACACCCGCAGTGGGGCCAGGGCCGGTTTTTCTCGCTTGAGCAGATCAAGCACCTCACGAATCATTTTAAACGTCACTTCGCGCCGCCGGTATGGCTGGCTGAAAAAGATCGTCAACGCCTCTAGCTCGTCCCGGTGGGTGTCGAAAAATCGGGCGAACTCATCGGCCAACGCTTGGGCGTTTTCTTGCGCATCCCCGTCCCATTCCGCCCGTAACACCGTGTCGAGCGTTTCAGTGTCGAGCGTCTGCTCTTTGTCTCGCCGGATCGTGTCGAGCAGGTCGATCAGCGGGCCGGTTAGCGGCTCCGTCGCTTCACTCACCAACGCCTCTTGTGCCTCTCGGCGCAGTGCGTCCCCCGGGTCGTTGTTGGGCGGCATCCCAGACAGGGCCAACGCCCGCTCTTCAACGTGGTCCCCGTCAATCGCATCAAACAGGTTGCCGATCAGTTCGGTCAGCGGCAATCCGGCCAGTTGCTCTATTTTTCCCCGGTCATCATCGTCGATCTGCTTGTTGAGGCGGGCCAACCGGCCGGCAAACGAGCTGACGGTGTCGCTATCTGTCACCCCCATCATCAGCCCTCGCCCCAAATCTTTCAGCGGCACGCTGGGTTTGGTGATCAGCGGCTGGCTGGCCGTTTTGAGCGAGCGGGTAACTCCGATCGCATCGACAATCACATAGTGGGTTTTGGCACTGACGGCCGAGGGGGTCACCTTTTTGAGGTCGTCATGGTCGAGCGTCCGGGTGCCCCGCCCCTTCATTTGCTCAAAATAGTTCCGGCTCTTGACATCCCGCATAAACAGCAGACATTCTAGCGGCTTCACATCGGTGCCGGTGGCGATCATGTCAACCGTCACCGCAATGCGAGGGTAATAGTCATTGCGGAACTGGGCCAGCACCGTTTTCGGGTCATCTTCCGCTTTGTAGGTTACTTTTTTACAAAAGGCGTTCCCTTCCCCAAATTCTTGGCGCACCGTGTCGATAATGTCATCGGCGTGGCTGTCGGTTTTGGCGAAAATCAGCGTTTTAGGAACTTCTTTCCGGCCGGGGAAAATCTGGGGCAAATTGTCCCGAAAAGCCCGAATCACCGTCCGTATCTGGTCGGGATTCACAATCTTTCGGTCGAGCTGTTTGCCGCTGTACGCCTCGTCTTCATCCTGCGTCTCCCACCGTTTTTTGCGCGTCTCTTTCTCCCGCTTCTGTACCATCTGCTCCGCCCGGATCACACCCCCTTGCCCCGTCACCTCTGTGTCGATGATGAAGATTTCATTCCCCACGTTGACCCCATCGGCCACCGCTTTTTCATGGTTGTAGTCGCTGACAACGTTTTTCTGGAAAAAGCCATAGGTCCGATTATCAGGGGTGGCGGTCAGCCCGATCAGGTAGCTGTCAAAGTAGTCAAGCACCTGTTGCCACAGGTTGTAGATCGAGCGGTGGCATTCGTCGATGATGATAAAGTCGAAGAATTCCGGCGGTACTTTTTCGTTGTAAACGACCGGCATCGGCTTTTTCGGCTGAATCATTTCGTTCGGGTTGACTTCTTCCGCCGCTTCGTCCAGCGGCCGATCTTTCAAGATCGAGTAGAGCCGCTGCACCGTGCTGATGCAAACCTGACTGTCGGCCGGGATGTAAGATGAGTTTAGGCGACGTACGTTATACAGCTCTGTAAATTTTCGATTGTCATCGATCGGGGTGTACGCCATCATCTCTTGTTCAGCCTGCTCCCCCAAGTTCTTGGTGTCTACCAAAAACAGCACCCGCTTGGCGTTGGAAAATTTTAACAGTCGGTAGATGGCAGTTACCGCCGTGTAGGTCTTGCCTGCGCCGGTTGCCATTTGGATCAACGCCCGCGGCCGATCCCCTTTAAACGACGCTTCTAAATTGGTGATCGCAATCTCTTGGCAGTCACGCAGCCCCAGCTCTTTGGCCGGTAACCCCGCCGGGTTCAGTGGCGGGATCGTTTGTAGCCGTGCCCGCAAACTTCCAGTTTGTTTGAGGTGTTCTCTCAGTGTTTCGGGACGTGGAAAGTTAAAAATCTCTCTGGCCCGTGGAGTTGGGTCCGCTTTGTCGGTAAAGTGGATGATTTCCCCGTTGGTTTCAAACAAAAAGCGGAGTGGCTCTTTCCCCTTCTGGTATTTCAAGTTAGAGGTGGCGTACCGTTCTGTTTGGGTTTCATGCACACGCAGTCGTTGCCCTTCTTCCGCCTTTTTGGCTTCGATCACGCCGACCGCTTTGCGATTGACAAACAGTACGTAGTCGGCCGGGCCGGTGTCTGTCGGGTACTCTCGCACCGCTTGCCCCTGTCCGGCTTTGTGGTTAAAGGTATCCACTTTCTGAATCGCCCAACCGGCCTGCACAAGCATGGCGTCGATTTTGTCTCTGGCGATTTGTTCGGGGTTTTGGTTGGGTGTCATTTGTGGTGTCTGTGTTGGGTTGGGAACTTTTGTGGGTGAATAAGTAAGCCAAATGCGAACGGCCTACCTCATTTTATGTGAAGGTGTGGGAAAAGAGCAAGTGAAACGTTTTAATAGATTCCAAATAATTGTGTATAATATTCATGCTCTCTCACGATGATTTCTTTTGCTGACACGCAAAGGCAATGCGGCATTCGACATAGAAAGCTCCATGAAACAACGGTCGTAACCCCGGAGCGGCATGCACAACAATGTCCAACTCACTTGGAATTCCATGCTTAGAACCGTTGCACTCCAAGTCGTAAACTGATGTGTAGTTAGAATTGTGATTTTTCGTAGTAAATAGCAAGAATAGTTTGGAATCCAAAGGCCATGTATTTGTACTATTCACCATTTGTTGTTTACAGTTTGGGGGAGCTTTTTTTATTCAATTGATATAAAGTGCCCCCAATTGTCAAGACAAAATTTTCGGCAATATTAAGCTCTCAATA
>JAHDEN010000036.1:0-41315 GCA_020628815.1 Chloroflexota bacterium
TGAAGTAAATCTTGGAAAAGCTGGAAGTGCATATGCCATATTTACTCAAAACCAAACACAACCCATTACTGAAGCTCACTGCAAAAAGCTTGAAATTATCCGAAATCGTCTCTATGCCCTTTATGGGGAGCATTCAAGGATATTAGAGGGAAACGAAGATTACAGTTGGGATATTGATGAAGAAGTAACGGCTGAGGTTTTTGCACAATGGGGCGAAGCACAATTAGCGGTTGGAGATTCAGTTAAAGCCGTGGATTATTTATCTGACTCAATATCAGTCTTAACAAATTTATCTACAAAAGCATCAGTATTACATAGGCGACGCGGAAAAATATTTATAGGGCAAGGAGATACAAAAAGTGCAGAGCATGAGGCTAAATTAATTGAATTCGAAGCCGAAAGATTAAAAGGTCATATCGAAATGTCAAAGGGCAACCTTAATCAAGCACAGGAATATCTACTTAATGCGTTCACTATCGCTGATGCGGTTTCAGATGCACACAAAAAAGCTCAGACTGCTCATTCATTGATCTTAGCATTTGGTAATGCCGGGAAGACAAAGCAGGCAAAAGAATATGGGAAGATTGCATTCGATTATTACGAAAAAATTGGAGATAAAGTACAGCTTGAAGGATTAAAAGCTGAACTAGCAGGCATTAATTTGAATGTTGGCAATTTTGCGGAGGTAATTGAACCTGCAAAACATGCTCTGGAGTTTTTTGAAAATATTGGGCATGAAAGATGGCCAAGTTACTTAAGTAGCAACTTGGCTGAGGCGTATTACGAAACGGGGGAGATAGATTTAGCAGAAAAATATGCGCATAAAGCGGTGCAATCAGAAAACCCACGGGTTGTACCTTATGCTTGTTATACTCTCGGCCTTGTGTATCATGCACAAGGAAAATCCCAACCTTCAAAAGAAACCTTTCAGCTGGGCATCACATCATCAGAAAAAATCGGAGATCAATTTATTAAAGGGTATCTACATCGGGCTTATGGCAAAACGTTGCTTGAGTCGAAGAGGGATGAAGAAGGGCAAAATGAGCTTGAAACAGCGCTTGAAATTTTTTCCGGCCTCAATTTGCAGCATGAGGTTCAGGCAACTCAAAAGCTGCTTACTTAATACCTCTTCCATTAATCATCGAATCAAGCCAACCCTAACCCAGTTATTTAAGCTAAACCAAAACCACCTACGGCTCAACCGTAAACGGACCCGACCAGTCGTACGTGTCCCCATCCTTCGTAAAAGCCACAACCGATACGAAATACTCTAAACCGTACACCACCGGCTCGCCACCTTCACCCCAAGTGTGAACCCCATCACGGCTAGGCCACGACTTACACTCCGGTTCACCACCTTGGAAGATGCAAAATTTGGCTGTGTTCTCAGTTTGTCGATACACCACCCGGCCGGAATCGTTTTCAGATACAAAAAACTCCACTCGATCTATCCCTTCACCATTTTTATCATCGGTTGAGTCTTCAGCATTTACCTGAGCATGCAAAAAATAACGATTATCAAACCTCAGCCCATTGAAGCCACCATCGGCACCACCAATGCCGTTGTTGTTGATATTAGGTGGCCCAACCGCCACTTGGGTCGGCTCTGTCGTTGGGGTTGGTGGGATGGGTGTTGGCGGGATCGGGGTAGGTGTGGGCGGGATATTTGTAGCGGTGGCTAAACTTGAAACGTCAATGTTACAGCTCACAAATTGGCTATTGGCGCTCACCCACCCTTGGATTCCACTGCCACTATCAATGACCTCAATCCACTGCCCGCTCGGGAACCCTTGCGGGCTAAACGCCAGCGGGGTTAGGTTGACCGCGGCCGTCAGCGCGCGTAAGGGTGGTTCATAAATAATCCCCGGCCCAGAGCGCAGGTTAACGCTGACCAGCGTCTGGCACAAAGGGAGTTCAGCCGTTGGCGTATCATCTGGCTCGGGAACGGCCGTATGGGTCGCCGTCGGTGGCACAAGGGTCGCCGTCGGGTCGGCTTCTTCTGGCACTTGCTCAGGCTCAGTTGGGGTTATGGTGGCGGTTGGATCTTCAGCAACAGCCACAGCTTGGGTTTGAGATTCGGCCGTAATTTTGATGGTGCCTGACCACTGCACCGTACCCGCATCATTCGACAATTCAATGCTGTAATCACCGGCCGCAGTTCCAGCCGGAATTTCGGCCGTGGCCGTGCGGCCGTTTAAGATCGTCGTATTCAGCACCCCAACCCCTTCCAGTAACACAATCGTATCATCGGTAAAGCCACTACCGCTTACCGTAATCGTGCCACCATCTGCACCAGCTAAAATCTCAGGTGCCACTTTGCCAATAACCGGTGGCAATGGCCCTGGCACACCACTTGGAACCACAAGTTCAGGCTCTGATGGGCTGGCACAACCAAAACTCAGCATAGCGATACTCGTGCATACAATTATCCAGATCGTTTTTTTCTTCATTTCATCCTCCAAAGCCGGAAACGCAACAGCCTGTTTCCTCTAAAACTTCTTCAACTCCATCTTATAAATTGGAACCAGTGGGGCTATGATGATGTCAGTTGATCAAATATCGGTTGGCACAATTTGCCAATAATTTCTTCAACCATGTAGGTATCAAACGGGAATTCTTCACCCAATTGGATACATTTTTCAAAGGCATCGATACTATTTTGCTTGGCCATGTTCCCATCGTCGGCCCGATCAAACCGGTTGGTTAAATACCATTCTTGCTGAAAGTAAAAGGAGCCCAACGCTTGGTAAGCCTGCGACAGCAGCCGGAAATCTTTTTGAGCAACCGGCGATGCCTCTAGCGTCGCAATCGCATCCTCAGTCGATTCAATCGCCGAGCTAAGTTCTGCAAAAGCCCGCTCATAGTCTAACCGATAGGCCCAAACCTCTGACTGTCTACGAACCGCCATTGACCGAGCCACTTTCGCCATCGCATCAACCGGCACACCATATATTTCAGTTTGCGGCCCATTTGCGATCACCCGATCATAAAATTCAAAGGCAGCCTGGGCTTCACGTTCAGCGTTATCTAAATTGGCCGCGTACTCTCCACTAAAGTTGGCGCGGATCGCCTCTTGATCCGACATCAGCGATTGTGCCCGCACAAAGTGAACGGTCCCCAAAGCAAGTTGGGCTTTAGCATGCTCAGGCGCTTTTAAAAACGCCTCTTCGGCCGCACTCAACAATGTCTCATCATGTGGGATGGTTTGCTGAGCCAGCAACAACTTCACTTCTCCATCGAAAAAGTGAGCAAAGCCAGAGTCAGGCACCAGCAACGCCGCCTGTTCAAAATCAGGCAAAGCGGCCTCTAAATTGCCCAATCGGCCAGCGTCCAAACCACGGGCGATGCGAGCGACCGCTTCAGCTTTGGAAGCCAAGTCAACATCGATTTCACGGCCCGGTTCTTCAATATCAAACACGCTGATCGGCTCTTGAAACGAGTGAATCCCCACCAAATTGCCAACCGGCAAATCATATTGCGGCGCCAAATAAAACTCAACAAACAGCTCCGCTAAATCCCCTTTTGGGCGCAGCGTCCCGTAAATCATCACATCCGCCCCGAGCTCATCGGTCCGGGTTTGTGGCGGCTTTTCGGCAAACAGATCGTCCGAAACCACCCCCACATCAACATGATTTCCAGACTCGGCCGACCAGACCTCAAACCCTTCTTCTCCTACCAACCCAGCGTTTAAGAGCGTCTGAATCCGCTCCGCAACAATCTTGCCCGCCTCGGTATCCCCGTTGATCGTTTCCCCCGCATCATTTAAAACCGCGATTTCAGCCACCGCGATATTAAACTCCCCCGTCATCGTCTCAGCAATCGGTTCAGACGGCGGCCGGAGCCAAAAATAAGCGCTCACCCCGATCACAGCCACCGCCAGCAGCGCCGCCACCCCGATCAAAATTCGTTGGGTCCGCCCCGCTTGGGCCAGTTGCTCAACTTGGGCCGCCTCATCTGCAACGATGGCGTGGCTCGCATCCAAAAACGCCTGCTCTTCCAAACTGAGCCGCTCACGATTTTGGGCCGCCCATTCACCAATCTGTTTAAGTCGTGCCCCCCGGTACAACACTCCGTCATCTTTGCCCAGCTTAAGCCAATCGTCTACATCGGCCGTTAACTGTCGCTGTTGGATCAGACCTTGCCGATCCTGATCCAGCCAGCTGCGCAACGTGGGCCATTCACGGATCAGCGCTTCATGTGCCACTTCAATCACTTTTCGCTTTTCAGGCGGCAGCAGGCTAATCGTGATTAAGCGGGCATCAATCAAAATATCGAGCACCGAGTCGAGCATGGCCGTATCAGTTGAGCGGGTAATTAGCTCAGAAAACGCGGCCTGCCTGCGGGTATCAGGGGTGTCACCAGCCCCTTCCCCGATTTCGGTTAACCGCATAAAAATCATTTGGGCGATCGGTTGCTGCTCGGCCGATAGCCGCTGCTTAAAAATCGACTCGGCCGTTTGGGCGATGGCCCCTTTCACCCCGCCAGATTCCTGATAACTCGACAGGGTCATCGTGCGGCCGTGTCGCCGCTTCCATGTTTCCAACAGCGCGTGTGACAACAGCGGCAATGCCCCGGGCTCACTCCCCACATCGTCCAGCATCGTCTCGACCAAGCCATCTTGCAAATGCCAGTTCCCGTTGGCGGCCGGTTGCAAAATCACACGGGTCAGCTCATCTCGCGTCATCGCCCCGATATATTCTTGATTGTTGGCTATCAGATCACGCAATGCATCGTACTGGGCGCACTGAGCATAAAAATCAGCCCGCATGGTAATAACGACCAAATAAGTTTTGGATTCAACCCATCCCACCAATTTTTGTACAAAAGCATCCCGCTCAGCCTTGCTACGGCATATCGTAAAAATCTCTTCAAACTGGTCAACCACCAGCAGTTTGCGTGGCCCGGTTTGGCCGGTTAAACGTAGCTCGGCCGCGCTTAATGCCTCGGCCGGATGCGCTGTGGGTGTCATTACATCGATGCCCCATGTCTCACTCCCGGCCGGGGGCTTGGACCCATCCGCTAGCCGTTGGCCGCTCTTAAGCGCCGCCACGACCCCAGCACGAATCAGCGATGATTTACCGCTACCAGATGCGCCGATAACGGCTAAAAAGTGAGTCCCAGCTAACCGGCTAATTATTTTGGCCGTCAACATTTCTCGGCCGAAAAACTCATCTGCGTCCGCCACATCAAACGAGTTTAGACCCTTGTACGGCGACTCCCCATCTTCGGGGCTCTCGTCTTCAATCGTTTGGGCTTCGGCCGGGGTCAGGGTTGCAATCGTCGCCTTGAGCAATTCTTTTAACGACTCATCATTGGGAATAACAAACAGTTCCGGCTCCGCGACCGCTTTGGCTCTTATCTCTGCAAGATCTTCGGCCGGGCGTAGTTCACCAACCAAATCAATCAGCTCAACCAACCGGCCGTTGTTCCCCATCAGCCGGATCAGATCGATCACTTGGCTCGATTTGCCCCCGTCTTCCAATTCTTCGAAATCAACGTCTAAATCAAAACATAGCTCTTTGATTTCTCCTCTATTAAATTGAAGCGAAATTATATTCTTGAGTTTGGTAGGCCACTCAGGAACTGTAGAATCGGTTTCAGCCATTAACAGTCACTCACACTTTTTCCTAACGCACATTCAACACCATCGCACTTTGAAGTCTAGTTAGGTCTACCGGTATACGCAAGGTCAAAACGGCCGTTTTCTTTTCTACTAACCGGGGTTTTGCTTAAGCCACTCCCCCCATGGCCCAGCCAGCCCGATTAATCGGGCTTTATATCTTAACAGCAGGATTAATCCTGCAAGATCCGGCCGGATTTGCAGCACCCCACACCCATTAACTTTGCGGCAAACCGGCCTTAGCCCAACTGCCCAGCCCCCGCTCTAACACCTCAATGCCCGATTTGATCGAAATATCAGCTCCTTCCCCTTCCCCATAAACAGACACCAGTGCCAACACAGCCACTTTGCCCGTTGCCATCACCACGTCCAAAGCCCCCATCACCTCATCCATGCTCGGCCCATTCGGTTCAACCGTCCCATGATTGGGCACATACCGCTCGTCTAAAATATCTGAATCGATGTGGAGATAAATGATGTCACAGTTTTCAGCGAGCTGCTGAATCGCAGGCTCCAAAGGCTCGCCCGGGTAGCCAGCGGCCGGTTGGCACGTTTTAACACCGGTTGCCCGTACCAGCGCCTCTTCCGCTTCATCCAAATTACGCACATCTACCATCACAATGCGGTCTGTGGGGATGGGTGATTTAATGTGGGAAAGCTCGCGCCATTTGGGGAACGCCAACCCGGCACACACCGCTACCGGCATCCCACCCAACATGCCGCTCAGTGTTGTTTGGGGGGTGTTAAAGTCACCATGAGCATCAAACCAAACTAAGCCAATCTTCACATCTGGCCCGTGTACATCTTGCAAACCGCCCACCACGCCGGTGATGTGACAGCAGTTACCACCGGTCATTAAGATCGCTTTGTTATCACGGCGCGCATTGGCCACGTGATCTGCAATCGACCCGTTTAACCGGCCGATGTTGTCTGTTTCAACGGCGGTACGCTCATTTTCAGACAGATCTGGCTCGGCATAATCAAACGGCACGGCCGCTTTGGTATAAGCTTGCGACGAATCGAAGGCTTTTAAAACGGTAACAATCGGCTCGGTGTAATCCGCATTGCGATAAGGAACTCCGATAACTTGTAAGTGATTGAGGGGTTGAGCAATTTTCATAAGGTTATTCAAGATCCTGCTAGTAGCGTGTGAAGGGCAACATCAGTTTTAAAACAAAAAAGGCCATCTGAAAATTCAGATGGCCAAGTATAATCGAAAAAATAATAATATAAATTTATGTCTAGGGGACGATGTTTTTCACATATGGGATCTGCTGCATACGCTTCACAATAATCACCGACAGTGCCATCGTCGCAATGGTTAAAACGGGGATCGCAATTGCTGGGTGCCACGTCATGCCGTGCAGCTGAATGCCCGGCCGGCCGGAGCGGAAATCCTCGATAATCAGCACATGGATCAAGTACAGTCCAAAGCTTGTGGAAGCAACATGAGTGATAAACCATTGGAACCAAGGGCGACGCTGATAGATCTTTTTATAATCCAACGACTTCATAAACAAGAAGAACGCTGTGGTTAAGATCATGATGTTAAAGCTCGTGTTAAGGGCAAAGAAATTATCAAATTTGCCACCAGCACGCACCACCATCCAATGTGTCAGCCCCATAGTCAGCAGCGAAAAGCCCACAATTACAGCCAAGCAAATCATCATCTGTTGGCGGTTTAGCTTGATCGGCCGTAAGTAGTAGCCGAGCACAAAGTACCCCATAAAACCAACCGTCACATAAATGTCGATCCCGATTTCAAAGCCATAAAAACGACGCACAATCGGGAACAAGGCGGTGCCGACGAACCAAACAATCAAAAAGTAGGTCATGTTCGATCGCTCCGCGTTCCGTGTGTAAATGCGCATGATGGGTGTCGCCAAATACAATCCTAAAATCATCTGAATAAACCACAGATGGTAGTAAACCGGCCCATCTACAATGGCGATCATGATGTCCTTAGCCGAGTATTCGACCCCGATCCAATACATCTGCCAACATAAATAAATGGCCGACCAGCCTAAAAATGGGATCAGCACTTTCATAAAGCGCTTTTTGAAAAACACTTGCAATGTCTGGTTATTTTTTGATGGATTGAGCAGTAAAAGCCCGCTAACCATCGTAAATAACGGCGATCCAGCTTTACCAAACAGGTAAATGCCGGTGCCGATCCACCATTCAGAGATCAACAGTTCATCGTAGCGATAGATGAGCGGGAAAGCCAAATGCTCGGCTACGATCACCACCATCGCCATGGCCCGGATCACACGCACATATTCAAGGTCTTCTTCAACGGGGACTGGTGCAGGCTCTGCGGTCGTCTGCGTGCTGCTTTCAGGGGGCCCAGCCGTTTCTTCCACAGCCTGAGCAACCGGCGCCGAAACAGGCACAGTCTCCGCCATTTCACTAAACTCAGCCTGTGGGCCTGGTTGCAAAATATCAGGGGCGGCTGTTGGGTCGGGCTGACTGCGTTGCAGCGAGGCAAACTCAGCTTGGGCCGCTGGTTGAGCCACATCTGGCGCTTTGTTGCTACCAAATGCAAACAGCTGCTTCATGCTGTTCAACATCGATTCACCCACTGAGGCTAAAGCCGCTTGGCTAAATTGAGACGCCGGTGCGTCTGTCGCTTGCACAGCTTCTGGAGCCGCCACGGTTTCTACGGCCGTAGCGCTCCCATCCGGCTCTTGCACCGGATGATGCCCGTTCGCCCCGTTTAAGCCGGTTGGCTCTGGAGCCACAACTTTTGCCACTGGGGTCTTTTTGGCCCGGGTGGTTCTGCGTGTTGCAGTTTTTGGTTTGGCGGCTGTGGTTGTTTTGGCTTTTGCCGAGCTCCGTTTTGTTTTCGGTGCTGTTTTTGAGGCAGTTTTTGTGGTTGTCTTGGCAGCTGGTTTAGCAGCTTTTTTGACTGCCGTTTTAGCGTTAGCCTGTGTTTTGGTTTTAGCAACGGCCGTTTTTGAGCGCCCCGTTGTTTTGGGTGCAGCAGCTGCTTTTGATCGGGTCGTTTTCTTCGCTTTAGATCGGGCCGATGCGGTGGACCGTTTAGGAGAAGCGGCCTTTTTTTCTTCGGCCGATTTTTCCACAAACTCGGCCACTTTTTCAGTCACCCGCGCTGTTTTAGTCTTTTTAGTCATAATCTTTATTACCCTTCAGCCGCTGCGTCAAGATCGGTCAGCCCAATATCGTCAAATGTGACTTCTCTTAAAGTAGATGTGAAGCCGACTCGCCCTTGGGTCGAGAAAAGCGGAACGCTCTCACCCAACAGTTCACCGTCTAGGCGCACAGAGTAGTTTTCTCCATCCACCCGGATTTCAAAAGCGTGTACCTGATCACCAGCCGCATCCACAATCGCAGACCCTTGTTCAACATAAACCCCATCATCATCAAAATATCCCCAGGTCACAACTTCGTTCCCCAAATATCGGGCGATGTGCGCCCCGTTAATGGTGTCTGCTGCGGGGATGTTAAAGGCAACGCCAGCGCCACCTTCACCTTCTCCCATTTGCATATTGGTGTTAAACGCATAGCTGTCAAATGGGTTCGCATGCATGATTAGGTTGTCGAACCATTCAGCATTGGGATGGGTAATACCGGTCTCAGAAAAAGTCCAATCTCCGTTCACGATTCCCCAGTTAGCTGGGTCGGTTGTGTTATCAAGATCGGCCGAGAAATAGGTGTTTACCGGCCGTGGATTAGCAAATAAATCAACGTCGCTTGTCCGTTCAATAAGCTGATCAGCAAACGGACTCACAACTTCGATATCATCAAACCCAACACTCGAGTTCCATGTGGTTAAACCAACACGTCCACCCAAATAAACTAGTGGAATGTCACGGGCCACAATCTCATCGTTCACCAAAATGTTGTAAGTTGATCCGCTAATCGAAACGCCCAATCTCGCTTCGTCCGAAAATTCAGGCGGTTGAGCAGATCCCTGTGCGTTAAAGCTTCGGTTCTCATCGAAGTAACCATAGATCATGTAATCATTTCCATCGTTACTGCCAAATCGCACCATGTGGCTTTCCCGGATCGTGTCTGTATTTTGTGAATTAAAGACCAATCCACCCCCTTTTGGCCCTTCAAGAATCAAAAGGTCGGCCGAATAGTCGTATGGTTCATCGGTGGTCAAGATCAGATCAGGCACCAGTGCCATAATGTCAGATGCTTCGGTATTTAGCTGTAGCATCGTCTCTTCGCGCAGCTGCCAGTTTCCACCCGCTTCGATAAACGTGTGGTCCGTATCACCGGTAAAGTCTTCTACCCACGGCAATGATCCGGTTGCTTCGATCACCGGTGCAGCCGCCGCTTCTTCGGCCGGTTGGGTTGTGATTGTCCCGTTTGCGCTACGTGCTCCGTTCGGGCTAGCCACTTCAATATTGTCGAACTGCACGGCCGTATTCCATGTGGTCAACCCCGGCCGTCCCCCTTTGTAAACCAATGGGATTTCACGAATCAGCGTTTGACCATTCTGAACAATGTCATAGGTGTCCCCATTGATCGCAACGCCTAATGTCGTTTCAGCATCATACTCAAGCGGCTGGCTGGTCCCTTGGGTGTTAAATCCACGCTCGCTATCAAAGTAGCCATAAATTAAATACTCACCACCATCTTGCCGCTGTCCAAAGCGCAACATGTGGCTATCGCGAACCGAGTCAGGCCGCTGCATGTTAAACATCAGCCCGCCCCCTTTCGCCCCTTCAAGCATGGTCAAGTCAGCATTAAAGGTATAGATTTCGTTGTCTGCCATCGACAGCCCAGGTACAGCCGCCACCACATCAACAAGTTGTGGGTTTACCTGAGTAATCGTCTCGTCTTGCAGTTCCCACTCTCCGCTGATCAGCTGATAATCGAGTTCGGTGTCACCCGTAAAGTTTTCAAAATATGGCAGATCGCCAAGGGCAGGCATTACAGCGACCCCCGCATTTTGCTGGTCTACAACCGCTGCTTGGGTTTGTGGTTGTGCCACTGGCGCAGCTTGCTGCGCGGCCGGGGCCTGCTCGACCACCACCACTTCAGTCTGTGCTGCTGGGGCCTGCACCACAACTTCGGCAGGTGCTTCCCCTTCTTCAACCATCGGGATAGTCTGGTCAGGCCCGATGACAGAAACATTGTCAAAAGCCACTTTCGATTTCCACGAAGTCAAGGCTAAATTGCCCCCTTCATGCATCAGCTCAATCCCTTCAGCAATCACAGCATCGTTCAACAGAACGCTGTATGTCTGCCCTTCAACTTTTACACCCAGCTTAAATTCATTGGGCAAGTTTTCGGGGCTGGCTGAACCTTGAACCGTAAAGTTCCGATCATCTGCGAAGTAACCATAAATCAGATAGTCACCACCTTCGTTGTTGCCCAATCTAATCAGATGGCTGCTGACGATGGTGCCACGGTCTTGCATGTTAAACACAATCCCGCCCCCTTTTGGCCCTTCAAGCACAGAAATATTGCTGCTAAATTCATAAGGCTGCTGTGGCTCAAGCTCTAAAGCCGGGATGACGGCTAGAATGTCAACCAGATTGGCATCGTTTTGGATCAGACGTGCATTCTCTTCGTCAAGCCTCCAATTGCCACCCACCTGTCGAAATTCAATGCGTTCATCACCTGTAAAATCTTCAAAATAAGGAAGAGTTTTAGGCCAAAACACGTCAGAATAGTAGTAGTAATAAATTAGCCCGTTCCCTAATAGAATCAACAAGGCTGTTGCAATCAAAGGGGGCAAGTATGACCGGTACACTGACTCGTTATTAAACTGATTATTTACCATAGGACACTTATAGGGTGGCATAACACCCTAAATCGATGATGATCTAGATTTCGTTTTACATCGGTTGTAGATGAAAATTAATCGGACCATTGCTTGTACAAATGCTCCACCCCAATGCAAAGTCTGCCGGGTGGTGGACTGTTCTTGTCAGATTAGTGACAGAATGCCCGCACATCAAAGTTTAGATTTACCAGAGGGTTACGGGGATAAGAAATAGCTCCCAATCAAGATTTTGATGGGCAAATTTCAATACCTTGGGTCCTGTTTTTAGTACTCAATTCAGATACAACGCTCTCTTTCACATTTGTTTTATGCCCAGTAATGGTCAAAATATGGCGAACAAGTCAAAACGTTTGCATTTGTTTGGCAAAATAGACTTTGCCCCGCGAAAGGTGTTTAATATTCACTATGACAACAGAAGTTCAATTTCATAATCGGATTGTGGAGTCGCTCCAGGCCCACCCTAATTTAACCAAGCAGCCGCGCCAAGTTTTGGGCGCAGCTTATTCACGCGTAGAGCCTACCCCAGTAGCTGCCCCTAAGTTGGTAGCATATTCAAAAGAAGTGGGAGACATCCTCGGCTTCTCACAAGCTTATCTCGATTCAGAAGAGTTTGTACAAACTTTTTCAGGTAACAATTTGTTGGATGGGATGGACCCCTACGCCATGGTTTACGGCGGCCATCAGTTTGGCAACTGGGCCGGGCAACTTGGCGACGGCCGTGCGATCAATCTTGGCGAACTTGTGAACCCGTCCGGTGAGCACTGGACCCTGCAGCTCAAAGGGTCAGGGATGACCCCGTTCTCACGCACGGCCGATGGCTTGGCTGTTTTACGGTCCAGCATTCGTGAATTTTTGTGCAGCGAAGCGATGTTCCATTTGGGGGTTCCCACAACCCGGGCGCTTAGCCTTGTCACCACCGGCGAAAAAGTAGTGCGAGACATGTTCTACAACGGCAACCCGCAACCGGAAAACGGCGCGATCGTCTGCCGAGTCGCTCCATCCTTTGTACGCTTTGGCAATTTCCAAATTTTTGCAGCTCGGCAGGATTCAGAAAATCTGAAAAAGCTGGTTGATCACACAATCACGGCCGACTTCCCCCATCTGGGTGATCCATCAAAAGAAACCTATATCAAATGGTTCCACGAGATTTCGCGCCGCACGGCCGAAATGATTATCCACTGGATGCGCGTTGGCTTTGTGCACGGTGTCATGAACACCGACAACATGTCGATTTTGGGGCTCACCATTGATTATGGCCCCTACGGCTGGCTTGAAGATTACAATCCCAACTGGACACCCAACACGACCGATGCACAGCATAAACGGTACCGTTTTGGCAATCAGCCCCATATCGGGATGTGGAATTTGGTGCAATTGGCCAACGCGCTGGTCCCCTTAATAGAAGACGTTGAACCACTGCAAGCCGGAATCGACTTGTACGGCGAGGTGTTTGGCACCAACTACTCAGCCATGATGGCCCAAAAGCTGGGGCTACAAACATACGTGGCTGAAACCGATGAACCGTTGCTGCAAGAGCTACAGCGGGTGTTGATGCTGACCGAAACAGACTACATCATTTTCTTCCGTAAACTGGCTGATTTAGCAGTAAGTGAAGGGGCAGATGAGCGGTCTGACGATGAGTGGCTGGCACCGGTTCTGGATGCATATTATCTGCCCGAACAGCTTGAGCTGGGCATCAAAGCCGATGTGGCAAGCTGGTTAAAAGCATATGCGGCCCGTATTCAAGCGGACGGCCGCTCAGATGCAGAACGCAAGTCAGCGATGAATCAAGTTAATCCCAAATATGTGTTACGCAACTACATGGCCCAAGTGGCTATCGATGCGGCCGATGAGGGCGACAACTCGGTTGTTTCTGAACTGCTCGAGCTGTTGCGCCAGCCATACGACGAACAGCCAAACATGGAGAAATGGGCAGCGAAACGGCCGGATTGGGCTCGCAGTCGGCCGGGCTGTTCGATGCTTTCATGCAGTTCATAATTCCAAAAAAACAGTAGTTAAAACAAAAACGCCATCTGGACATCCAGATGGCGTTTTTGTTTTAGGCTCAACTTTGTGCGTCTATCTTTTAGGGAACAATATGTTTGATATAGGGGATTTGCTGCATTCGTTTTACGATCAAATATGAAACAAACATCGTCGCAATTGTTAAGACGGGGATTGCAATGGCCGGGTGCCACGTCATGCCGTGTAATGTGATCCCCGGCCGGCCGGAGCGAAAATCCTCAACAAGCATCACATGCACCAGATACAGCCCAAAGCTGGTGCTAGATACCTGGGTCACAAACCACGCAAACCAAGGGTGCCGTTGATAAATATTTTTGTAATCAAGCGATTTCATAAACAGGAAAAAGATGGTTGAAAGGATCATGATATTGGGGCTTAAGTTCATTGTAAAAAAGCCTCCAAATTTACCATCTCCCTGCACGGTCAAATAGTGGGTTATCGCCATTGTCCCCAGGGAAAGAACAATTACTGCACCTAAGCACAGCATCATCTGGCGTCGATTAAGCATGACCGGCCGCAAAAAATATCCCAATACGAAATACCCCATAAAACCGACCGTCACATAAATGTCGATACCGATTTCAAAACCTAAATAGCGACGCACAATCGGGAAAAAGCCGGTCCCGATCCACCATTCAGAAATATAGATTTAGTTGTACCGATAGATAAGTGGGAAGGCCAAATGCTCAGCCACAATCACGATCATCGCCAAGGCTCGAATCACACGCACATATTCTAAATCTTCTTCAACTGGTGCAGCTGTTTCGGCCGGTTCAACTTTAGGCTGGGCATCATTCTGAAACGCCGCAATATCTTTGAATTCTGCTTGCGGGCCAGCCGCCAGCATATCAGGCTTAAGAGGCGTATTTGTTTCAGTCACTTTCATTTTTGTCGTCATAGACTCTGCCCGATCTCAAACAAAATTCTGCCTTAAATCATTCAGTCATTGAGAGGGGTTGCATATATCCCATTGCATAGGTGATTAATTACATCGTCTAAAAGTCTAAGCCCCAGCCTAATTCGATTCGATAAGGAATAGCTCCCACCCCCTCGGATCTTGGCGATTATTTTCTAACTACGGTCCTGTTTTGAAGATTAAAAATACGATCGGCCGGTTAAAAGTAATTTCACAAAGCGGCTGGTTGCTTAGAAAACCGTTTGACAGGCAGCTGAGTCTAGGAAATTAGACCCACACCAACCATATGCAGCAGTTTTGGGGTCTGTGATTTTGCTGGCACCCTATCGGTTTTTTGTACAAACCTGTCATTTTACACAGGGCCTATTGGCACTTCTAACCAAGAGATTCGGCACAAATCGGCCGACTTTTGCAACTTGTAACAATTGCTATTTTTGACCAAGCCGATTTGGTGAAATTGGCAGATGTGTTTTGGCTCAAGCTCGACTATGCTGAATCTGAACGAGAAAGAAAAGATTAAAAAAGCTATTTGAACTCGGCAAAAAAGCCGATCACAAGGAGTAATCAATATGCATTACAACGAATACGAGTGCGTACCACTCAACAATTATGAATTTTCACACACAGCCATTCGTCAGATCAAAAACGATCAAAAAATGCGTCTGCGTGACTTTACCCCAAGCAATATCAAAAACGAGATCAAACTCCGTTTAGGTATTCAGTTTGCAGTCGTTACCAGCATTTTGGCAGCGGCCGGTGCCAGCGTTATTCGCTAAACCGATCCCCTAATAAAAAACTAAAAGCCCTTGGCTGTCGTGTAAATAAAGCGACGGCCGAGGGCTTTTTTTATGCGGCCTATTCAAATTTTAGAGCAACACCTGAACGATACCCATTGTGGCGATGATCAGAATCAATCCCAGCGCAATGTTTTTATAATTGCCAGCCCCCCATTTACGAAACCCCCAGCTGCCTACTGAAATACTGATCACGAGCGGGATTAAAAAGACCCCCAACAGTAGAAACTGACTGCGTTCGATTAAGCCAAACCCGCTGCCAATGAGCAGTGCGTACAAATCCGCAAAAAAGAAAAGCACGATCATCGAGGCCCGCATCGTTTCATCTTTCATCGCAGATGAGATCATAAACACGGCCGCAACCAATCCTGCAATCCCGGCCAGGCCGTTCCCCACGCCAAATAAAATCCCCACCACAAACACCGGAGCCACAAACTTCGGTATGATCCCTTTGTTTTGCGCAAATCCTGCCACGCCCAATGTTAAAAGCAGGCCGTACAATACCAGCTTGGTCGTTTCGGCCGGTAAATACGACAGCATCCAAACCCCGATCGGCGTCCCCAATACCAGCCCGATCATCATCCACATGAGCCATTTATAATCAGCATCACGCCAAGTGCTCGGCATCAGCCATGCGCTGGCCGCGACTTCCATCATCAAAATGACCGGAACAATCAGGGCGGGGTTAACAAAAAATGACAGCAGTGCCACGCAAATGGCCGAAAAGCCAAATCCGGTAAAGCCACGCACCACACCGGCCAAAAAGACAATCCCGATCCCCGCATAAATAACTGAATTGTCAAAGGCTGGGATCACTCGAACTCCATAAAGCTTTTGCGCCAGCTCACATCATCTTCGGCGTTCCACACAAAGGGGGCTTGCACCGTTGTGCGCGCAAACGCCGCACTTTCTAAAAGGTTAAAACCCATTTCAAGGATCGCTTTTTGCATGTCGCTGTCCCCCGGTTTGCCAACCGGGTTCCCCAGCGGAAAGTCGGTAAACACAAAACGACTCACCCCACATTGCTCCACAATATCTCGTGCCGATCCAATCACCACCGTTGGCACACCGTTCTCTTCTAAATATCGGCTCACCAGGCTCACGGCCTGATGACAGATCGGTCATATGGGGATGAGGACAACCGCATCAACTTGATCTTGGCGCACCATCTCAAGCACGGCCGGGCCATCTTCTTGAACAGTTTGGCGCTGGCTAAACGTGGTCCGGATACCGTAGAAGCGTGATCCCAATGATCCGATTCGCCCCTGTTCGGCCGCATCTTTTAAATGGGCCAGCGGCAAAAAGCTACCCAAATCATCCATGTGGGTTTCAGTCTTGTGCCATGACAAGTGCTGGGTAAATAAATTTTCAGGGATGGCGTTGCACGGGGCCGACCATAGTTTGCGTTTGCTGCCAGCATCTTCATCCGGGACGGCCGTTGTCACAACCGCAACAGTACACTCGCTGAGCGGCTTGTTCAGTTTGGCAAAGGGGGCGTTTGCATGGCTGGCCCAGCGATATGGATTACCAAATCCACGATGTAAATACAATTCGCGTGATTTATCGATGTAGCTCACAGCGATACGATGGGAGGGGGTATAGAGTGACATGGTGTTAGATGTTAAGTTCGAAGCAGAAAGTGTGGCGCTTACTCCCCACTTTCTACGTCAGTTTTGATGCTTTCTACTTCAACAATATTTTCATCATCCTGCTCGATGGCGTTCAGCGTCATGGTCTGGATTTGAGCCATCGCTTCAGGGGTGTAGTGGGTCCTGTAGATCTCAAGTGTTGTAAGGAAGATGATGACCAAAACGGGGCCGTACACCACACCCAACAGGCCAAACAGTGATAGTCCGCCCAGGGCGCCGATAAGGATGAGGGTTGAATCGACTGAATTCTCTCCAGAAACCAGACGGGGGCGCAAAATCGTGTCTAGATTACCGATAATCAGCAAGCCGACAATCAGCACCACCACCGCTTCTAAAAACCAGCCAAGCAGTAAAAAGATAATGGCGGCCGGGATAAACACCAGAGCAGTACCGATAGGAATTAAAGACAGAAATGTAGCCAAAACGGTCCACAAAATCACATAGGGGACATTGAGAGCAAAAAACAAAATGCCGGTAGCAATCCCCTGCACAATCGCAATCACCACGATGCCGCGGAACATATCGCGGCTCATGCCAACCATGCGATCAAGATAGGTTTGGTCCAGATCATCGTTCAGCGGGCTGAGCTCTTTTAGATACTCAAGCAACCAATCCATGCTGGGGAACAGGGTGCCGAGTAACGAGAAAAAGACAATGGCCTTAGTGATAAGTGCGGTCGCATTACCACCTAATCCACCTAAATAGGTTTGTGCCGCCGTGGCTAACGAGCCGATATTGTCTTGCACAAAGGTTGTGATGCGTTCACGTGACAGCAGGTACGTTTTGGGCAATCCCATGCTGGTCACAAACGAGTTGATCCCGTTAATCGCCTGATCGATATTGGAGTCGCTCAGCACTTCAAAGTCGATAATATCGATGATAATCCAAGATATTTCGTTGATGGCGAGCAGCACCAAAACGGTTAGCGGAATCAACAAAGTAAGCACAACGACCAAGATCGTTATCGGGGTAGCCCACGCTTTAAACCGGCCGAGCCGCTCCTCGATACGCTGGTATACAGATCCAAACGTGATGACGATGATGATGGCGAAAAAGATCGTTCCTAAATACGGTTGGAACAGCGTGTAAATGGCGTACCCGGCGGCCGCCATCAACAGATAAAAGAAGATTTTTGCTTGGTTGTTCTGTAATAAATTCATGTTTGGCAAAGGCTAAGAAAAGACGCGCCATCGGCACGTCTCTACCGTGTGCGAGGTGGTGTAGAGACGCCTCGTTGGGGCGTCTCTTTATTCCAAATCCTCAAGTAATTTTTCATTCAGCGGATGATCTTGAAAATCATTCCATTCTAAAGTGTATCCACCCAAATCATATCCTACAAAAGTGTGGACCACATCATTTTCAAGATCAACTTGTTGCGAGCGGCGTTCAAACCCGGCCGTCTTTTTGACCCGCTTAAACCACTTCTCAAGCACATCGGTCAAAAACGACACATTGACCCGCTGGGTGTCCGAAACGCCGTGCAATCCTTTGGCCCCATCAACCAGTCCGATCAGAGCGGTTTCGCTCGTCAGGTAAATCTTGGCCCACCCTTGATCACAAATCATCTCGGTCCGCAGCAGCTCTTCATAAAATTTTTGGATGGCGACTAAATCGGTGTAGTAGAGCCATTGAACGGTGGCACGCACGGCCAAATGGGCCGGCCGATTTCCGTTAGGATCAAACGTCTCTGGCATTTTGTTTACCAACGGCAGCAGATGCTCATTTTCTGGATGGGGATTGAAGACTTCAAACTCCAGAAAATACCCTTCAGGATCAAGCGCCACAAACCCATCGTGTCCGCTCCCTTCTTTTACCGTAAACGGCCGTTCGATGACAACATCACGCTCTTGCAAATAGCTGTACCACTCCGCCACCTGGTCTGTAACCATCGCGATGGTTGTAGTCTGGGGTTCGTCTAAATTATGCATTCCAGACTCCACATCAACCAAAGTGATATAGGAGCTATGCGCAATGCGTAGCATTTTGGCGAAGCCATAATCGGCAACCGTTTCAAAGCCAAGGATGTTTTGGTAAAAGTCCCACGCTTTTTGCAGGTCAGCGTAGTAGTAGAACACGTTATTAGCAAGAATATTGGGTTTGATCATAGGCTGGATTATAGGCGCGGATTCTTCATTGGCAATTGAATATTGAAGAGTTAGCAATTGGCTATTTTAAAGCCCTGTCAAATAGTCAATTCTCAACGTTCAACTGCCAATTTTTAACGGGATGGCACACCCAACACCAACAACCGATTCCGCTTAAAGGTATCTATCATCTCGGCCGCCGTTTTTTCCGCTTCTTCCCCCATTAGCAAACTTGGCGCGTCTGCCTCAAACTGCTCACATACAAATTTGTGGCTGTCGTACATGATGGTAAACGCCTGCTTAAACTTCCGCATGGCTGGCTCCAGCTCTTTAGGCGGGTTTTCAAAAATAGCTTTGGATTTGCGCATTACATGTTTAATCATGTAGTCATGATCATAGGCCCACATGCCGCTAAACCCGTCGGCATATTCAACCATGCTCGGCCGGATATGGCTGTCGTACATGGCGGCCGAAAAGTCACCGGTCATTTTAAAGGTAACCGAAATACCCCATAAAATATTTGTGGCCCGGCCGAGCTCTTTTTCGGCCGAGATCATATCATCCGCATCGATGGCGGTTTGGAAACGGTCAAAGGCCAACATCAGGCTTTGCACCCAGCTAAAAAACAGGTGATGGCCAACGCGCCAGCGGAGATGGGTATGAGCAACTTCGTGTGTGTTTTGCATAATGGGTTTGGGGGTTAAAACTCGAACATTTCAAGCGCAGACTCAAGCGCAATGCGCAACAGGGGGATTTCGGTCACGGTCAGCGTGCCTTCGGGATCAAGAGACGCATACATATTTCGGAACGAGGCTAGCAATCCATAAATATAGGCTTTGCCCGGATCATCATGTGTGCGATTGATTTTGAAGTAGGCATCAAAGGTGTCAAATTTTGCAGGTCGGCCGGTTTCCTCTGCCAGCTCAAATGATGCGCCATCTAAAACAGCCAGCGCATGATCAAACGTAGCAACAGCATCCTCTGGCGTGGTGTTTAGCGGCAAATCGATGATTTGGCGCAGAGCGGCTTTGACATCGGCCGAAAGCTGTGTGGAAGAATAATTGGCCAATAAGTCGGCCGGTAGCGGCAACATCGCTTCACCGCTCCCTTCAAGGTCGGCCGAAATTTCTGAAAAAACATTGCTGGGGTTTTGCATGATTGTTTCACCTTAAATGCACCATGTACGGCTCCATGCTCGCGCGCATTTTCAGAATATTATTTTGCAAAAACACATCTTTGTCAAATTATATTCTGAAATAATCCAATTCGTGCAAATTGCGACACTTGCTCCAATTCCTTTTATCCTTTATCCTTCCCCCTTCATCCTTTCAAAAAAACTCTTTTATTCTTCCGTTATGTCAAACTCCTACCAACATTTAGATGCGGTTGACAGTGCCATCCTAATCGCACTGCAAGAAGATGCATCGCTTTCAAACGTCAAGCTTTCTGAAAAAGTTGGCCTATCTCCGGCCGCCACGTTGTCGCGTGTACGTAACCTTGAAAAAAACGGCATTATTGAAGGATATGCGATTCGAGTAAACCAAGAAAAAATCGGCTTTGGGCTCCTGTTTTTTGTCAGTGTGCAGCTATCCAGCCACGATGTAGGTTTGGTTGAACAGTTTAGGATCTCCATTCGAGAGCTGCCGGAAGTGATCGAATGTCACTTTGTAACCGGTGGTTCAGACTACCTGCTCAAAGTTGCGGTCAAAGACCGAGCAGCCCTCGAAGATTTCTTGGTGAAAAAGCTTACCCCACTGCCCGGGGTGGATCGCATGCAAACGAGTCTCGTGCTCAACGAGGTCAAAAAGGGAACGGTTTTGCCAGTGGACGGTGACCAGTGATCAGTCCGCTTCACAGGTCAGTTGGTTAACCGACCTGCCGATTACTGGGCCGCAGGCCACTGACCTCCGGTGCGAAGCACACCGCTTACCGGTTTAATCCCAATGCAAAATAACTTTGCCCGAGTTGCCGCTACGCATCGCATCAAACCCCTTTTCAAAATCCTCAGCTTTAAAATGATGGGTAATCAGCGGTTCGAGGTTAAGCCCACTCTCGATCATCGCCAACATTTTGTACCAGGTATCAAACATCTCCCGGCCGTAGATCGCCTTAATAGTCAGCGCTTTAAAGATGATTTTTCCCCAGTCGGTCGGCATTTTTCCGACCGGAATGCCCAGCATGCCGATCTTGCCCCCCATGATCATCGCCTCAATCATTTGCTCAAATGCCGCCGGGGCGCCACTCATCTCCAAGCCGATGTCAAAGCCTTCCTTCATCCCCAGCTCCTGCATCACAGCGGTTAAATCTTCATCAGCCACATTCACCGTGCGTATCTCCGGCTCAACTTTCTGTGCCAGCTCTAGGCGATAAGGGTTCACATCTGTTAACACCACATGCCGTGCACCTGCATGGCGCGCCACGGCGGCCGACATAATCCCGATGGGACCAGCGCCGGTGATCAACACATCTTCGCCCACCACATCAAACGACAAAACGGTATGCACCGCGTTCCCAAACGGGTCCAAAATCGCCCCGATTTCTGTGGGGATCCCGTCAGGCAAAGGAATCACGTTAAAGGCGGGCAACACCAAATAGTCCGCAAACGCCCCCGGCCAGTTGACCCCTACCCCTTTGGTTTCCGGGTCAAGATGAAAACGGCCGGCCCGACTGTTCCGGCTGGTGTTTCCGACAATATGCCCCTCTCCAGAGACCCGTTGCCCAACTTCAAGATGGTTTACCTCACGGCCAACTTTGTCGATAAGCCCCACATATTCGTGCCCGGTCACGAGCGGTACCGGCACCGTTTTTTGCGCCCACTCGTCCCATTCATAAATGTGAACGTCGGTTCCGCAAATTGAGGTTTTCAAAATTTTAATGCGCACATCATTTGGACCTGGCTCAGGCACATCCAGCCCTTCTTGGAGCCAAAGTCCTTCTTTCGGGTGTAATTTAACTAAAGCTTTCATAATCGGTGGGTCAGTAGATCAGTGTGTCAGTTTTTCAGTCAATCAGATGCTGGCTGAAAACCAACATACTGACCTACTGATTAGCGAAGCGGACTGATCACTGATTGACTAAATAATCCCCAACTCTTCCCCAGCTTGGGTAAAGGCGGTGATGGCTTGATCGAGATCGGCCGTGGTTAGTGCGGCCGACATTTGGGTACGGATGCGGGCCTGCCCTTTAGGCACAACCGGATAGAAGAATCCAGTCACATACACGCCTAACTCATACATCCGGTTGGCTAAATCTTGGGCCAACTGCGCGTCACCCAGCATGATGGGAATAATCGGATGCTCACCCGGCAACAGGTCAAACCCGGCCGCCGTCATCCCCGCCCTAAAGTGTGCGGCGTTGTCCATCAATTTTTGGCGTAAGTCGTCCCCATCTCGGCAAATCTCAATCGCTTTTAACGCCCCACCCACAATGGCCGGTGGCAATGAGTTTGAGAACAGATACGGCCGTGAGCGCTGACGCAGCATATCGATCACCGGTTGAGCCGCAGCCACAAATCCACCGGCCGCGCCGCCCAAACTTTTGCCCAGCGTGCCGGTCAAAATATCGACCTGCAAACCATAATGCTGTGCGGTTCCGCTCCCTTCTGGCCCCAAAATGCCGGTTGAGTGGCAATCGTCTACCATCAGCAAAGCGTCGTACTTGTCAGCCAAGCGGCGCAGTTCTGGGATGTTGGCGATATAGCCGTCCATCGAAAACACACCGTCAGTTGCGATGATGATCGAGCGGGGATTTTCGGCCGAGGCCTTTTGTAGCTGCACCTCTAAATCCGCCATATCGTTATTGGCAAATCGATACCGCTTGGCTTTGCACAAACGCACCCCGTCTATGATCGATGCGTGATTCAGGGAGTCAGACACAATCGCATCGTCGGCCGTTAACAGTGGCTCGAACACCCCGCCATTGGCATCAAACGCGGCCGCGTACAAGATCGCATCATCGTGGCCGGTGAAGTCTGCAATCGAACGTTCAAGCTTCATGTGCAGTTCATTAGTCCCACAAATAAAGCGAACAGATGCCATCCCGTATCCATATTGGCGCATCGCCGCAGAAGCCGCATCGATAATCGCGCGGTTATCAGCCAATCCTAAATAGTTGTTGGCACACAGGTTAATCAGTTTTTTTTCTGGTCCATAACTGTTCACAGTTATCTGGCCCGATTGGGGAGAAACAATTGTACGCTCGTTTTTATGCAGCCCAGCCTCTTCAATTTCCGTCAGCTCACTGACCAATCTTTTATACGTTTTTTCTGACATAATGCACCAAAAATCCTTTATATTGGAATATTTCGGGCATTATGTTGTACTTTTGTAGAATTGTCAAGCCTCCCCTCCCGGCGAAACAGATCTATCCCATGACGACCAAAAGTGCTTTGAGCGCCACTTTTCCAGCGCAGCGGATAGCGTGCGGCACATCGGCCTTATACCGGCCGGTATCGCCCACATTTAGCTGGATGGTTTGATCACCGCTGGTTACTTCGGCCGCTCCCTGCAAAACGGTTAAATGCTCACGGGTCCCTTGCGTATGGGGCTGGCTGTCCAATATCCCATCTGGCTCTATCTGCAACTCATACCATTCAAACTGACCCACTTGATCATGGGGGCCTAAAATCGCCAGCGTACAGCCATTTTGTGTGTTAGATATGCGCGGCGTGTCGGCCGCCAAGAGCACGTCAATTTTTCCAGAGATCGGTCCGCTCGATTCAAACTCCTCAACCAGCTCCGACATATCCAGCCCCAAAGCGCGGCTCAAGTTCCACAGCGTCCCAAATGTAGGGTTTGCTTGCCCTCGCTCAATTTGGGACAGCATGGAACGAGACACCCCAGATTTTTGGGACAGCTGCTCTAACGTCAGTTTCTTCTCTTTGCGGATTTGTTGTAGATGTTTCCCCAATAAAGAAACAATTTCAGAATTATCTTTCATAGGTAATGGTATGACTCAACCTGCTATTTGGTGCAAAACAAATACGTAAAAGTACCTCTTATGCCGGTTGAATTTTGGTTCTAATATGACTGTATCGTCTAGTCTATGCAAGGATAATTAAATGAAAGACGGACAGGTGATTTTTCCAGAAGTTCCAGCTTACAGCAGTGGTCAGCATCAAATACTTTTCGTTGATCATAATGGGAAACAACTACCACCAAAACAGTTAGCATTTCTGCAAAAGCTGCTTAAACAAACACGCGATCAAGCTAAAAAAACGCAACGCTTAGAAGGTAGCCCAATCAACTAAGGGTACCTTCTAGCGCATCTATTTGGATCTTATCCAAACACCTCGGCACAAGCCTCTGACAACACAGATAGCCCTTCCTCAATCTGCTCGTCTGTTAGATTGAGGGGGGGCAAAAATCGAACGCAGTTGCTGTATAAACCGGCTCGAATTGTGATCAAACCCCGCACTAACGTCGCGGCGTTAATCGCTCCGGTACTATCCATATCGGGGGCATTCGACTCTTTGTCTTTGATAACCTCCATCGCCAACATAGAGCCTAATCCACGCACATCACCAATCCGGCCGGGATATTGAACCTGTAGCTGCTCTAGCCCTGCACGAATCTTGTCACCAACTTCAGTTGCACGTTCTAGAAAGCCGGGCGCACTAATCATTTTTAACGCCTCGATGGCGGCCGCACATGCCAGCGGGCTGCCGCTGTACGTGCCACCCAATCCACCCGGATGGGCTGCATCCACAATGTGAGCCTTGCCAATAACACCGGCTATCGGCATGCCCGCCCCCATCGCTTTGCCCACCGTAATCAGGTCTGGTTCAACGCCGTAATGTTCACAGGCAAACAGCTTGCCGGTCCGGCCGCTGCCGCACTGAATCTCGTCCGCAATCATCACGATACCATGATCGGTACACAGTTGGCGGATCTTCTCTAAAAAGCGGGGCGGTGTCGGGATAAAGCCACCTTCACCCTGAACCGGCTCAATCACAATCGCGGCTACAAAGGCGGGATCAATCTGCGAAATCATCGCATTGTCAAGCTGCTGACACGACCATTCAACAAACCCTTCTTCGCTCATTTCGGCCGGTCGGCGATACACGTTGGGGAACGGCAAACGATAAATTTCAGGCGAAAACGGACCAAACGTTCTCTTGAACAACGCATATTTACTCGTCATCCCCATGGTTAGGTTGGTCCGGCCGTGATACGCCCCTTCAAACACAATAATGCCGTCTCGGCCGGTGTGCGCCCGGGCCAGTTTGATGGCCGCTTCAACCGCCTCGGCACCACTGTTCGACAACGTCGTTTTAACCGGTCCGCTAATCGGAGCCAACGCGTTCATCAGCTCTGCCAGCTCGACTAACGGTTCATACGTACTCACAATCGAGCACATGTGAATCAGCTTATCCGCTTGATCTTTAACCGCATCAACCACGGCCGGTTGGTTATGCCCAATCAGCTGCATGCCGATTCCGCCTGCAAAATCAAGCAGCGTATTGCCATCTACATCATGCACGGCCGCTCCATCTGCCGTGTCAATTGCGACGGTTGTTAACTTGGCATTGCCTTGGGCAATGGCGGCCGCGCGTCGGTCGTTCATAGCTTGGCTTTTTGGGCCAGGAATTTCGGTTACAAGGTTAATAGTGGACATAGTAAAGGTTGCACGTGTACAAGTTGCAGGTTGGCAAATGTGTTCGAGTGATAAATCACTTGCTACTTACCACTTGCATACCTGCCTCATATTTTTCATTTTCCCAATAAATTAAAGTGGCCCAATTATCAGAATTGGAGTCGTCGATATAGTTTTCTAACATGCCGCGCACAACAAACCCGTTGCGCAACTGCATGCTTAAAGTTGGGTCGTACAGCTTGCCTGCGATCACCTGCCCTACATATTCATGAATGGTGTGAGACTGTCTGAAGGTTGGATAGCCGGGCAAAACCCCGCCAGCTACTATTCCGCGCCGATTGGTTTGTACCACTAGATCTTTGCGTGCGTCATACAGCATCCGGCCGATTCCCATCCCACGACATTTAGGATGCACACTAATGTCTGCCCCATAGTAAAATTCACCATCGGGTTTGTGATTGGTGTAATAGCCACCAGCGATCATGTCGTTAAACGTATGGTCGGTGTGTTCAAAATCAAAGTCGATAAAAAAGCCGGAGCCAAGGCCCACCACTTTTCCATCAAGCAAGGCTACAAATTCGCCGTCTGGAAACACCTCGCAGTGTTTTAGAAAATGCTCCTCGTTCATCAGCTCATGGTCGGCCAATGATGGAAAGCAGTCTCGCTGCAGCTGGGTCAAAGCCCCTGCATATTTTGGTTTGATCGTATCTAACGTGATCGTTAAATTTTTTTCACTCTTCATATTCACCGTTTTCCCAAAATATTAAGGCGGATGAATGATCTGATTCTTCATGCTCAAAGAAATTTTTTAGAGGTTTAAGTACTTTAAACTCATTTCTCAGCTGGATGGATAAAGTTGGGTCAAAAATTTCCCCGGCAACGACTTTGTCCAAGTAGCTCTCCAAACTCATTTTATGCTTTTCGTTCTCATATCCGGGCAACAGAGAAGCCGCCAAAAAACCTTTTTTATTGTATTTAACGATTACCTCTTTCCGTTTGTCATAAATGGTTCTGGCAATGCGCATTCGTCTGTAACTGGGCCTAACAGCAAGATCGGTTCCAAAATAATAATCCCCTGACGCTGAGTGAGCGAGTGCCCCATTTGGAAAAATCAGTTCCTCTTCTGTGGCTGGTAAATGGTCTAAATCCACAGAGACAAAGAAGCCGATTCCAATCCCAACAACGTATTCATCATCCAGTGCCACAATGCATCCTTCAGAAAAAACTTCAGCAAAATGTTCTAGGTCAGCTATGGTGTAATGCTCTTCGGTAGGAGCATAGCTAAACACGTCCCGAAGCAGATATTCTGCCTGCTTACAGTGCTCGGCCGATAAGGTTTGGTAATTGATCTTAACTTGGGGCATGGAGTGATATCGACAAACTAAATTTTTAAATTTCCCTAAAGTCAGTTTTACCCATCTCTGGATTCCCCCAATAAATCAGCGCCGACCAGTGATTAGATGGGGGATGATCAAAAAAGTTTTGGATCGGCTTAACAATCTGAAATCCGTTGCGCAATTGCATGCTCAAGGTTGGATCATAAATTTCACGGTTTTCGATCTTTCTAAAATATTCATCGATGCCGATTCCACTTTTATAATCTACGTAACCTTGTAGCACAGAAGCCGCGAAAAAACCGACCTTCTTGTTTCGAACAACGACTTCTTTGCGCCGATCATAAATATTCCGGCCGATTTTTTGGCATCTAAAATCAGGATGAACACAGAACTCAGATCCATAATAAAACTTCCCGGCCGGATCATGATTTTTAACGCATAGCTCGCCTAAAACCTCACTTTCAGTTTCGGGCAAGTTCCGCCAATCTAAATCGGTGAAAATGCCTGTTCCAAATCCCACAACCACTTCTTGCTTTCCGCCAAGCAACGCAACAATCGATCCTTCAGCAAAGATATCGGCCATTAGCTCTAAATCTTCAGGCACGTACCGATCATCATCTGTCATATCAGGAAAACAGGAGTTGATCAAATAAGCGACCGGCTCTGCTAGATCATAGGTTAAAGTGGTGTACCTGATTTCCATTGTCTCTAGCCAGCATCTTCTGGGGTCCAAAGAATTAATGCGGCCCAATTGTCTGATCGTGGATAGGTGAAGAAATCTTTAATCGGCCGAATAAGTTTAAAGCCGTTGCGCATCTGCATCGAGAGCGTAGGGTCAAACGCCTCTCCAGATTTCACCATCTGCAAATAAGCATGGATATCCGTATTGTGTTTAAATTTTTCGTAGCCTGGCAACACCGCTGCGGCCGCAAATCCCACTTTGCCATGCCTTACAACAACCGCCTTACGTCTGTTGTAAATCTCTCGGCCGATTCCCCGCCTGCGATAGTCAGGATGCACGCAAAAGTCGCTACCATAATAATAATCTCCAGCTGGGTTATGGGCCGAATGCTCATCACTACCAAGCAGCTCATTTTCAGTTGGAGGCAGATTGTCAAAATCCAAATTCACAAAGATACCGGTTCCCATCCCCACCGGCCGATCACCATCCAGCGCAATGATCGTCCCTTCTGAGAAAGCTTTATACATTGCTCTTAAGTCATCCCGGTCATATTTATCAATATCTGGCATATCAGGGAAGCAGATATCAACAAGGTCCGCGACCGGCTGACAAAGCTCAAGAGACAAAGTGGTATACGTAATGTTTGACATAAATTCGATGGGCCGATTAGAGCCGACATCAATGCGGAACCTAAATGTTCAGCCTGATGTAATGGTTGCTTAGTTTTTACTCTCTACAATTTTCCCATACGCATCCGGCCGACGTTGATTGAGCAATGGGAATAGATAACGCCACTGTTCAAAAACGGCCGAGTCCAGTTCCGCGACCAGCACTTCAGTCGTATCACGCCCTGCTTGAGCAATAATATTTCCCATCGGATCGCAAATAAAACTGCTGCCGTAAAACTCAACACCCTCTTGCCCGGTCCGGTTTGCGGCTGCGATATAGACACCATTAGCGATCGCTTGTCCGCGCATCACCGTTTGCCACGCTTCGGCCGTATCTAATTCCGGTGCTTCTGGCTCAGATCCAATCGCCGTAGGGTAAAAGATAAATTCTGCCCCATTTAGGGCGCAAATTCTAGACATTTCGGGGAACCATTGGTCATAGCAGGTAGGGACGGCCGTTTTCAACCCCTCCAATTCGTGAATCGGATATTCATTGTTCCCATTAAAATAGTAATCTTCGTAATAGCCCGCCCCTTGTGGGATATGCACTTTGCGCGTAAACCCGATCAGCTCCCCAGTGGGGCCATGAACAGTGGCTGTATCCCAATAGTTCCCTTCGTCATCTTTTTCATAGATGGAGCCGATCACAATCACCTGGTTGTCTTGAGCCAGCTTGTTAAATACGGTCACACATTCCCCGTCGTGCAATGATTCAGCCCGTTCAAAGTTCTCGTCGTCTTTAACACTGGCAAAATAAGGGCACAGGGTAAATTCTTGCAAACAGATGATCTGCGCACCCTTTTCGGCCGCTTCTGCCACCAATCCCTCAAGCTTTTTAATCATGTCCGGCCGATTACCGGCCCAATCTGTTTGCACAACAGCAATCTTAGTATTTTTCATATCTACGCCTATCTATTTCAACCCTTGACCCATTACAGATAGCAATTCAAATGCCAAATTAGCCGCTAAAATCGACGTAATCGCCCCATGATCGTAATGGGGGTTCACCTCAACCAGGTCTGCACCAATTACATTTAATCCCGCTAAACCACGCACCATTTGCAACATTTGGAAGCTGGTAAAACCACCAACTTCCGGCGTGCCGGTTCCAGGAGCATAAGCCGGGTCAATTGAGTCGATATCAAGGGTGATATAAACCGGCCGGTTACCCACCTTTTTACGGATGTGATCCACAATGGCGCTGGTTCCCATCTCAAAACATTTTTCGATTGTGAGCACATCAGCACCCAAACTTTCAGCCTCTTCCAACTCACCTACTTCTGACTGCGGCCCGCGTATACCCACTTGCACATATGCCTCGGTATCCACAAACCCATCCCGAATCGCCAAATGAAACGGCGTCCCATGCTCCAGCTGCGGAATCACCTGATAACAATCAGTGTGTGAATCAAAATGGATGAGAGCCACCGGCCCAAACTTTTCAGCATGGGCGCGCAGGAGCGGATAGGCGATCGAATGGTCACCACCCAGTGACATCACCCGAATATCCTGCGCCAAAAGCGTGGCAACACCGGCCGTTATCGCATCGGCCGCCCGATCGATGTTTGTGGGATCACATTCGATATCCCCATAATCTATAAAACTGAGGTCTTTTGTAGGCGATATATTTAAATGACGGTTATACCCCCAAATCTGCTTCGAGTTTTCGCGGATACTGCCTGGCCCATGCCGTGTACCGCTGCGCCAGCTTGCCGCCCCGCTATCAAATGGAATTCCCACGACAGCCATGTCTACATCGGTTAAATTGCGCGTGTGTTTGGCATGCATAAACGTAGAAATGCCCATGTATGCGGGGATAAAATCGTCAGTCATAAGGTTGTTTTTCCAAAATGGTATTTGTATTCAGTCAGCATCTCAAAAGTGCCAATTGGATTTTAGTGCGATCCCGGATTCGACAGGCTCAGCCTACCCTTTAACGGCGGAGCCCTGAGCGTCGCTACGCTCATTAGCCAATCGCAGATTGGCCCTTGTCGAAGGGTGATCTTGCAATTGAAACGCCTCACGTTTTACACGGCCGCTTTCGCCCGATCACGCAAAATCTGCATCGATGCCAGCTTACCTGGTGCACCGATCACACAGCCACCAGGATGGGTACCTGAGCCACATTGGTAGTAGCCTTTGATCGGTGTGCGGTATTGGTTCCAGCCAGGAGCAGGCCGACTAAAGAACAGCTGATCGGCGAAAAGTTCACCATGAAAAATGTTCCCTTCTGCGATACCCACAATCCGTTCAATATCAAGCGGGGTAACCACTTCACGATGTTCAACTAGATCGTTAAAGCCCGGGAAGAACGAGTTAAGCGTCTCTTGAACCGCATCACCCAAATTGTCCCGTTCGGTGTCCCAATCGCTATCTTTTAGATGATAAGGCGCCCACATCACAAAGTTAGACATGATGTGTTTGCCTGGCGGGGTCATGTCGGGATCAATGGTTGATTGAATACAGCCATCGATAAACGGCCGACGGCTGAATCGCCCTTCTTGCGCATCTGCAAACGCCTCTTCAAGGTAATCAAACGTTGGCCCCACGTTCAAAAAGCCTCGAAAAATTTCAGAAGAGTATTCGTGGTTCGGGTGTTTGGGAACATCGCTAAGCACAAAATTAACTTTGGCCGCTGACCCTTGAAACTTAAAGTCTTGAATCGTTTTGACCAAATCATCGGGCAATTCGGCCGGATCTACCAAACGCAAAAATGTATTGCGTGGGTCAAGGGCTGACACAACGATATCTGCATAAATTTCTTCGCCGTTAGACAGTTTCACGCCAACGGCCGCACCGTCTTTGCGCAGTACCTCATCCACACCAGCATCACATAGGATCGTGCCGCCAAATGCTTCAAACGCTCGGGCTAAAGCCTGGGTAAATCCACCGTTCCCCCCTTTGTGGAAGCCCCATTCGCCAAAGATGCCGTCATACTCACCCATTTTGTGGAAGAGCCAAACCATCCCGCTTTCTTTTGAGCGAGGGCCGCACATGCTGCCGATGATGGCGCTTGAGGCCAACATCCCTTTAACCAGATCGTTCTCGAAATATTCGTCGAGCACCTCTGCGATGCTGCTGGTCCACAACTTTTGCACCATGTCCTGCACGTCGGGCGGCATCCCTTCCATAATGGCGTGGAACTCAGCCATCCGCTCAAGTTCTTCTGGTTCTTGGCTTTGGGGGTTAGGTGGAATCATGTCTACCAACGGTTTTAAGGCGTGGCAAACCCGATCCATAATGTGGCCAAAGTCGTGCATCGCTTCCGCATCTTCAAGTGAGAGCTTAGAAATCTCGTGATAGTTTTCGTAGCTGTCAGCCCCCAGCTTTAGGTATTGGCCGTCTTCGGCCGGATGGAAGTGATGGGGCATGGGCAACGTCATCATGCCATGTTCTGGCAGGTTTAGCTCTTGGCAAATGTCCGGCCGGATCAGGCTCAACGCGTATGAAAACGTTGTAAATTTATAGCCTGGTAACAACTCTTCCGTTACGGCTGCGCCACCCACATACGGCCGACGTTCGAGAATCAACGTGTTAAGTCCCGCTTTGGCCAGATAACCGGCGTTCACAAGTCCGTTGTGTCCGCCTCCGATTACGATTGCATCGTATTTTGTCATAATTTGAGAAATGAGAGGAGAGATGAGAGAAAAGAGGTTGAGCGCGAGGACTCTGCTCTCTATTCTCTTGTCTCTCTACTCTCTACTAGTTTTTCTTGCTGGGTTAAAGAACGGCAACTCAGCCACACGGGCTTTGATATTCACACTACGGCGAATGATGCTTACTTCTAGGTCAACTTCGGTGCCGGGTTCACATAAGTCTAAAGGCAATTTTGCCAATGCGATATGACTGCGTAACAAGGATGAATACATCATGCAGGTCGCGTATCCGCCATATTCCCACGGGGTATCGCTGATGCGGTAGATGTTCATTGTTCCTTCGTTAAACACGCCGTCCATCGGTGGATGAATCCCAGCCTCGCGATGTTTTTCTTGATAGTCGTACCAGTCAATCACCAGCCCAACCGTTTTGTGACGGCTGGATTTATTGGCGATTTCAGCTTCAATCGCTTCCCGGCCGATAAACGTCCGGTCATCTTTGGCCAAGGTGTTAAACATCCACCCCCAGCCCAATTCATGAGGCGTATCGCGTTGAGCATCTGTCCAAGCGTAGCGGGCTGAATGGAAGTCCACATCAAGCAATAACAAGCCAGCTTCGATACGAGCCATTTTGAGTGCGTGCAGCCCCATCGGCGTGATGTTGTAGCCGCTACCGGCCGACATCAACGCGTCCCACACCGCCACACAACTATCTTTTGGCACCCAAAGTTCATACCCCAGATCACCGGTGTAACCGGTGCGCGAAATTACGACAGAATGGCCGTCTAGTTTCGTATGTGCCAAACGGAAGAAGCCTACACCGTTTAGATCGCTGGTCAGCTCTTGTAAAATTTCAAGTGATTTAGGCCCTTGCAGAGCCAAAATCCCATAGTCGGTTGTGATGTCGTCAATCTGGACATCAAACTCTTTTTTACGCGCGATTTGCCGGAAATAGCGCAGGTTAGGCTCGGCCGCTGTGAGCCAGTATTCCCCCACGCTCACATGCATAATTACCCCATCTTCAACCACAAAGCCAGCATCGTCACACCATATGGTGTATTGTGCTCGCCCCGGTTTGCATTTGCGAATATCCCGTGCCATCACGTGCATCAAATATGCTTCGGCATCGGGTCCGCTAAATTTGTATTTAAATAAGGGAGACGTGTCCAATAATCCAGCCGAATTACGCACCGAATAATATTCTGAAATTTCAGAGTGTTGATATTGAGGTGCCACTAAGTAACCGGCCCAATTCTCCCAAATCTGGGGGTGGTTGAGTGGTCCTGTACGTGGGTGAAAAGGTGTTGTTTTGGGCATTAGAGAAAAGAGTAGAGAGAAAAGAGTAGAGAGGGAAACAAAAGTCTCTCCTCTCTATCTCTCATCTCTTGTCTTACATTAGTTGCCAGCTTTTACAGCGGTCCAGAGCTCGTCATAAGCTTGAGCCCCTTCGTCACTAGCTTCCGTTAACCAGAAAAGTTTTTCTTGAACTTCAGCTGGTGGGTAGATCGATGGATCTTCCAAAATTTCGGGCAAAATGAATTCTTCGGCCGCTTTGTTCGGGCTACCGTAGTAAACATAGTTGGTGATTGCAGCACCATTCTCAGCATCTAACAAGAAGTTCATGAAATGAACGGCCGTATCATAACGTTCTGATGTGGCGGTCACACAAATATTATCTAGCCATTTGACTGCGCCTTCTTCAGGGATCGAGTAATACCAGTTCCCATCTTCAGCCTCTTCGTCATAGGTTTCGTAGTATGCCTGAGCAACACCACCGCTCCAGCCGTGGCTCATCACCACTTCGTCTGGCACCAATAGGGTTGATGGGTAGTCTTCGCTGTTAAACGTTTTCCAGAATGGTTTTGCCGCCAACATAACCTCAAGCATTTGATCTAATTCAGCTTGTTCTGTGGTATTGGCATCAAAGCCCAAGTAAATCGCGGCCGCGGCCGAAAGCTCACGTGGGTCGTTCAATACGTTAACGCCACCATCCGCGTATTCTGCCAAATACTCTGGATCAAACAGGTATTTCCAGCTGGTTGGTTCATTGGCTTCAAAGTATTCGTTGCCAGCGCGGTAACCGATTCCGGTTGTTCCCCATTGGTAAGGCACACAATGTTTATTGCCGGGATCAAATGGTGCGCTCATAAACTGCGGGTCCATGTTGCCAATGTTTGACATCGTGCTGATGTCGATTTCAGCCAACAACCCCTGATCGATCATAATCGATACCATGTAGTCAGATGGGAAGATCACGTCGTACCCTTCTGCCCCAGCATTGAGCTTGGCCAGCAGGTCTTCGTTGGATGCATAGGTATCGTAAATAATTTTAACGCCATGCTCTTCTTCATATTGCGTCAACAATTCTTCATCGATGTAATCGGCCCAGTTATAAACGCTAAGTTCAGCAGCTAATTCACCGTCCCCACCGCCAGCACCAGCTTCTGGCCCTCCACCGGGGCCACCTGGTCCGCCACCACATGCTGCCAGAGCAAAAGCGGCGATCAATGTTGTAAACAAGATCAACTTTTTCAACATAATTCTTCTCCTTTGAATATTGTCTATCTAAAAATGTTGTTTCTAATCTGAAACAAGAAATTTATTTTAAATTTTCGGCCGTTTTTCGAGCGATCATGATTTCCTCGGCCGTTAACATGAGTCCATCTGTACCGGAATGCATCAGCCTTTCAGGGTCATTTACATGGATTAAACCCAGTAGATGGCCTAATTCATGGGCCACAACCCGAGCATCATCATTTACAGGGTCGTCTGCAACAAAAAATGCCAAATGTTGCTCAGACGCTATCCCATTGGGGCCACGGACCGTTTTAACATAATAGCCGCTGATCGGTGTCGAGGGCTGCATGTTCCGGTTTAGGTCAGCCTGAGCCGCAAAAAACGCGTCCACTTCCCAACGGATAATGTTTGCCGACATGGCGAGGGGAACCGTTGCCCGATGTACTTTTTTAAAGGTGAATCTGATGCCTGCCTGTGACCAGATTTCATTTGCCCGATTATGGAGCTGCACAACCTCTTCGGCCGTGCGGCTACTTGAAAACGCTAGCTGAGTGTCATCATAAATAAACACCGATATCGGCAGTTCAATTATCTCACGGTTATCGCTCGGGTCTAGATCGCCGGTTGGTGGGTCAAGCGATACCTGATCAACGGCCGACAGACCTACCGTATGAACCGTTCTCTGCCTGTCTGCGGGTCCACATCCCACACAAACAAAGAGCACACTCAGCCACAAAAAAACCGGCCGAATCATTGATACAGTGCAACCGGTCACTTATCAAGTACGTCGCTGAATCATGAGCGAAATAATCACCAAAATGGTTGATCCCATAAACATCAAAGTTGAGATCACATTAACCTCTGGTGATGCGCCAAAACGAATTTTTGAAAAGATCAGAACGGGGAGTGTGGTTGAGCCAGGGCCTGCCATGAAAAAGGTAATCACAAAATCATCGAGAGACAGGGTAAACGCGAGCAAGGCCCCAGCGATAATACCGGGCAACAGTAGCGGAATGGTGATGCGCCTAAACGTCTCCCACGGATTTGCCCCAAGATCGGCCGCCGCCTCTTCAAGCGACGCATCCATATCAGCCAGCCGTGCCCGCACCACAATAGCTACAAACGCAATGTTAAACGCCACATGGGCGATCAAAATCGTGTAGCGGCTGAGACTAATCCCTAAAATGACAAAAAACAGGAGTGTGGACAAAGCCATCACGATGTCAGGAATAATGATGGGCAAGTACAAAATCGCGTCATAAGTAACTTTGCCCCAGAACTTAAAGCGTTCCATAGCGATGGCGGTTAGTGTACCCAAAATTGTACTGATTACGGTTGACCAAAACGCAACCCACATGCTGACACGAAATGCGTTTCGCACCGACTCGTCATTAAACACTTCGGTGTACCACCGGGTGCTAAAACCGGTCCATACACTGGCAAAACGATTGTCGTTAAACGAGTAAACGATCAAGATAATAATGGGCAAATAGAGGAAGACGAACATCCCTATCGCTAGCCAGCTTAGCGCACGTTCATTAAACGATTTTCGAATTTTGTTACGAGGTGTGATTGTTGTTGCAGCCATTATTCTCTGGCACCTCCAACGCGGAAGTAGATCATGATGGCGAGTAGCATGATGGCCATCATTAAGAAGCCGATGGCAGAGCCAAAGGGCCAATCACGCGCTGTCATAAACTGCTGTTGCAGCAGGTTACCCAGCAATGCTACTTTGCCACCGCCCAAAATGGCGGGCGTCACATATGATCCCAACGAGGGGACAAAAACGATGATACCGGCCGCCACAATGCCGGGCATTGAGAGGGGCAAAAGCACGCGCATGGTGCTTTGATAACCGCTGGCGCCCAAGTCGGCCGCAGCTTCTAACAAAGACCAATCGAGCTGTTCAAGATTGCTATAAATGGGGAGAACCACAAAGGGGAAAAAGCCATAAAACAATCCCATAAACACCGCACCTTGATTAAACAGCAAGGGCAGCGGTTCGGCCGTGATGCTGGCTAGCCATGCGAAAAACCCGCTAGACCCCGCCAACATTTGAGCTTGCTCGTGAATCGTAATGGTCCAAATATTGTTGATCAGCCCGGTGTCACGCAAAAGCAACATCCACGCATAAGTGCGCACTAAAAAGTTGGTCCAAAATGGGATCATGACCAAAAAGATCAAAATGTTGCGCCATTTCTGAGGCTTGCGCGCAATCCAGTAAGCAAACGGATAGCCAAAAAGCAGGCAAACAATCGTATTAACCAGCGCCAGCCAGAACGATTTCCAGAAGATTCGCAGATAAATTAACTGACCGCCGATGCGACTAAAAAAGCGGACATAATCATCAAACAACGACAAAAAGCCATCTTCTAAAATATTGGGGTAGATGATGGTGCCACGCGGCCCACGTTCGCTCAGGCTAATGACCAACACGATTAAGTTGGGCAGCACAAAGAACACGATGAGCCAAAAAGCGGCCGGATAGTTGATGGCCCACGCTGTCTGGCGGGTTAAAAGCAGCAGAATCATCCCGGCCACGGCGGCAAAAAAGATCGCCCCCATAAATTCGTCAGCCGCCCACCAATACCCGGTTGCCAACGCTATCAAGATGATGTTGCGTCCAATGGCGGCCGTTTTTGCCCAGCTTATTTCGCGTAAAATAGCGAAGCCCAGCACCAAATCAACGGCCGCACCTATCCCATAAATCAAATAAGGGGTAATGCTGGGGAACTCGGATAAGGCGCTTTCGAATTCAAAAGGGGACCAGCCCACAGAGCCAAAGGTGACCCAGCGCACCAGCAACAATATCCAAAGTAAGCCATGCCCCAGCAAAAACCATGCGGCCGTCCGCATTGTGGGTTCTAATCCGGCCGCAAAAGAAACTTCATCTTGATTATGGGGGTTCATTGCGGTTGTCATCTTATTCTGCCAGCACCTGTGCATTGTCAATTAGCCATTGAACATGCACTTTGTCGTTCTTATTAAAGGCGACATCTTCCGGCCGGCCTAGATTTTGAACACGCACAAACAGTTTGTCACCTGTGGGGATGACAACTTGATAACGGGTATCGGTTCCGATATAGATAATATCGCTGATGGTCCCATCCAGGGTAACTGTTCGATTGTCTGTGTTGAGCAAACCGGTTTGCAAAGACAGACTAATTTTCTCCGGCCGGATAGCAACAGTTGCGCTTTGCCCGGTCGGCAGTTTCTCTTTGGCGGCACCTGACAATTTAACCCCAGCTGATTCCAACGTAGCCGATGACTTATCAGAGTCAATTACTTCCCCATTGATAAAATTGGTTTCCCCGATAAAGTCAGCCACAAAGCGATTATTTGGCTGCTCATAAATCTCACGAGCTGGGCCAATCTGTTGCACCTTGCCGTCGCTCATAACTGCAATCCGATCAGACATTGTGATCGCTTCTTCTTGGTCATGGGTGACATAAATAAAGGTTATGCCAAGCTCTTGTTGGATCTGTTTGAGCTCGAGCTGCATGTTTTTACGCAACTTAAGGTCAAGTGCACCGAGTGGCTCGTCGAGCAGCAGAACTTTGGGCCAGTTGACGATGGCCCGTGCCAACGCCACTCGCTGCTTTTGGCCACCCGACATTTGTGTGGTGCGACGTTCCCCATATCCATCCATTTCAACCAGCCCCAAGGCGGCATCCACTCGTTTTTTAATTTCATCGGCCGGGACTTTTGCCATTTCTAAGCCAAAAGCAACATTTTTGGCCACGGTCATGTGTGGGAAAAGCGCATAGCTTTGAAACACCGTATTCACCGGCCGACGATAGGCCGGGACCCCTGCAACAGGTTGTCCCATAATCGAAATTTGCCCTATCGTCGGCTGCTCAAAACCAGCAATCAAACGCAATGTTGTTGTTTTGCCACATCCACTAGGACCCAGTAAAGAGAAAAATTCACCATCTTTAATATCAATCGAAATATTATCGACAGCAACGACATCACCGAACGCCTTGGTTACATCTGTTATTTGGACTGCAGATGACATAATTTGCTCATTAAACTCAACTGGCGTTAAGCTCTTCCTTTTCGTCTACATCTAAGTTTTTTTCAACGTCCACTTCTTCCAATTTATAAGTATGAAGGACGAGTGTGGAAACGGTTTTTTGTACCCCTTCCACCATTTGCAATTTGTCGCGGATAAACCCAGCAAGATGATGCCGGTCGCGACAGCGAACTTCTACCATCAGATCATACTCTCCAGAAACCATCAGCAAATAGCTGACTTCAGGAAACGCCTTAATGGCTTGTGCGGCTCCATCTAAATGTGGTGGGGCAACAGTAACTTGTATAATTGCGGGGGATTCAAATCCTACTTTGTGGGGGTCTACGAGTCCAATAATCCGAATAACGTCATCTTCAATAAGCCGGGCAGCTCGTTTACGTACGGTTCCCTCCGTGACACCTATTGCGCGAGCAATATCGGTGTACGATTTCCGGCCGTCTGCTTGAAGATGTGAAAGTATTGAACGATCGATTTGGTCTAACATAGCGAATCGGCCGAGATTGTAAGACGAAATTCGGAATTGTCAAACCTTATTTTGCTAAAAACGTAAAAGGGGGTATCTGAATATTCAGATACCCCCTAGAGAGTAAAACACCTTGTACGGTTCGGTTATAGAGAGATGGCTTTAGGGCTCAATGATGTTGATATCATCAACCGTAAAGCGTACAGGTAAACTACTTTGCGAAGAGGATGTTGCAAACAAATATCCAAAACCTCCAGAAGCCTGCAGTGCTGATTCTGAATCAGTTGCGCTGAATTGCCATTCAGCCGGTTCAGGATCAGTTACCTCCCACATCTTAACTTCAAAAGTCGTTGGTGAAGTTCCAGTTACTCTGACTTTGACATTGTAATCTGTATTAGGCGCAAATGATGCATTCGAAATCCACTTACGGGGGGTAACTAAAGACCATGATCCATTATCAGACTTTGCCAATCCCATATATACAGATCCGCTTTTAAATACCCGAAGTGAAACTTGATACTTCGTTGTTGAATTTATGAAGCGTGGCTCATAAATGAACTCGTGCCAAGACTGAGGTGCGGTATCCACATTCAAAATCATTGTTGCTTCTGAATTAATTGCGGTATTGCCATCTACAAAAGTCTTAAGTTTTTGACCACTGGATGTTAAGTCAACCGTTCCCTTGGAGCCATCAACACCAAAATTCGCATTATTGGCGCCAACATACTTGTAAATACCACCTACATCTGCACTGCCCAATGAACCGGCTTCAGATCGTGAAAATGAATCAGCCACGTAGACGTTACCTGAAATAGGAGGAACAGCAGTTGGTGTCGGGGTAGGTGTTGCTGGTGCGGATTCGATGGCTTTTAAAATGATCAGGTCGTCAAGCGTCATGACTACGGGGGTGTTAGTGGTTGCTGAAGATGCTTGAAAGCGTAATCCGAAAGCACCAGCCGTCTGTAAAGATGCTGATGAGTCTGTTGTTTCAGCATGCCAAACGGTCGGCTCCGTTGCACCATCTGCCCAAACACGAGCTTTTAAATAAGTCGGGTTTGTAGATGAAGTCTGGACGCGAACGTTCAAATATTCACCTGTTGAAGATAGAACACCCGGCACGTTTGTGTAATTCTCTAAACGAGACCACGATCCATTGTCATATTTTTGAAATGCGATCTGAACAACTCCAGATGTGTTTGTTCGAACCGCAGTCCGGTACATTGTGCGTGATTGCACACGACGCGTGATGACTTTAACTTCTTGCCAACCATCCGTGTCATTATCAGATTTTATTTTGAAGGAAAGGTCAGAGTCAAGGGCTGAAACACTCTGCAAAATCGCTTCACGGCCGGTGGCTGATGTGAGCATCACGTCTGCCGTTCCATCGTTTATGTCAAAGTCGTTGGATGCCGCTGAGCCCCAAAGATGGGTGTATGCACCACCGACTTCGGCCGCTCCCCACTGATCAGTCTCGGTTCTTGAGAATGAATCAAACACCCAATAATCGTCTGGATTTCCAACTGATGGTGTTGCTGTTGGCGTTGGGGTTGGGAACAAGTCATCCGTTAAACCTGTAACCTGATAATCATCAATTGACATTTGAATCGGCACATTGGTTGTGTTGCCACCTGCTTGGAATTTTAGACCAACAGAACCAGCTTGTTGTAAAGCTGACTCCGAATCTGTTGTCGTCATATTCCATGTTGATGGTTCATTAGCAGATGCATTCCAAATTCGCACAGCCAATTGGGTTGGAGAACTACCTTCGGTCACAACACGAATGTTGTACGGGGTATTGGGTAAAAATATGAAGTTCGGAATAGTGTAGTTATTCTCAAGCCGTGTCCAAGATCTATTGACCAGTCGGTCGAAAAATAAGGTAACTGATCCGTTGCTGTTTATGCGCACGACAGAACGATACATGGTGTTATTGTTCATGCGACGGGAATGAATCTTGACATCCATCCAGCTTGAAGGGAGCTTGTCGGCCGAAAATACAAACAGGGTATCTGTATCCAAAGCTGAAACTGAGCCAAGGTTGGCTTCGCGCCCCATACCGGCCGACGTTAAATTGACCAGCCCCATCTCTCCATCAATTTCAAATGACTGAGTGGCCGAACTGCCCCAAAGATGGGTATATGCCCCACCGGTGTCTGCATCATTCCAACCAGCGGCCGAAACCCTAGAGAAATCGTCAGATACATAGGTAGTGCCACTAACCGGCGGTGTTGCGGTTGGTGCCAAAGTCTGCGTCGCTGTCGCTGTTTGTGTTGCAGTTGCTGTCGGCGACGAGGTTGGTGTTGGAGTTTGCGTTGGTGTCGCAGTCTGTGTGGCTGTTGCCGTTGGCGTTAGTGTCTGTGTTGCAGTCACAGTGGGAGTTAGCGTCTGTGTGGCTGTTGCCGTTGGCGTTAACGTCTGTGTGGCTGTTGCCGTTGGTGTTAACGTCTGTGTGGCTGTTGCCGTTGGTGTTAGCGTCTGCGTTGCGGTCACTGTTGGGGTCAACGTTTGTGTTGCAGTTGCCGTTGGCGTTAGTGTCTGTGTTGCAGTCACAGTGGGAGTTAGCGTCTGTG
>JAHDEN010000036.1:41415-43435 GCA_020628815.1 Chloroflexota bacterium
TTGCAGTTGCCGTTGGCGTTAACGTCTGTGTGGCTGTTGCCGTTGGTGTTAACGTCTGCGTAGCAGTCATTGTTGGGGTCAACGTTTGTGTGGCTGTTGCTGTTGGAGCCAGCGTCTGCGTTGCCGTAGCTGTTGGAACAAGCGTCTCTGTCGCTGTTGCAGTTGGTACGGCCGTATTCGTTGCAGTTGCCGTTGGTGTTGGCGAAACCTCACAATCTAGATCTGAATGATTTCCAGTTACTGTACAAAAATCACCAACAGATAAAGCCCAATCTGAAAGGCTCAGACCTGACAGTTGTTGGTTCTGATTCGTAAATGTTCCTGACAGTTTTTCCCCTGTAATCGTATTAAGCGCGACATAAGGGATCGAGCTGTCAGACATCCAAGTGAGATCAATTGAAACAGTGTCGGTGTCCTCTTTATAAACAATGACTAGCTCATCAGCTACAGATCGAAGGCATAAACCATCGGTCAAATTGTTGCAGCGTTCCATATCGGCACGAAAACGAGGAGTGATGAAGTCTGAATATGCTTTAATCTCGGCCGCGTTGGGATAAGCGCGTGAGCCCTCGTCATATGACCCGCCCTCCCGAAACTGCATATTGCCCCAGATATTTGCCACACCGCCAGCCATGGTCGAATGCCACATGCCTCGGCGTGTTTCTTCAAAGGTGTAATCTTTAGCCGCAAAAGCTTGATTAACTCGGAATCGATCTTCAGAAAATGCCGGTTTGCTTGGTCGGAAATCGATCGCATTTACATACCAATCATAGTCAGGATTGTGTTGCTCATACGAAGCGTATGACAAGACATCCGTGTACTGCATGATTTGGTTTTTAGCGCCGCGAGCACCCAATAAGTGATCCCAGCCAGATTTAGTGTCGAAATAATTGAACCATGTCTCAATTTGTGCGGGCGTGGCCCATTCGTACACATCATAACCATACCCCATGCTCCAACCGGGCATTGGTCCAAGGCGAGCGGCCAAATAGCGTTGCATACGCTGATCAATGGTTCCATTTAGTCCCCATTGTGTCGGATTTTGCAAACGCATGTTGTCCCCATACATCCATAAATGAACAACACCGCCATTTTCATAGGTGGTTGCGATGATGTCTTCTAGAACCTCAAATGTATCGATATCGGGATTAGCATCGGCTTCTGAAATATTTTGACAGGAAGCAGGAAAGTTTCCGGATGCACCTAGTTCAAAGAAATGACAGTAACCACGTACATGAAACCCGTTGAAACCATGTTGATCTATAAACAAGGATATATTGCTATCGATTTGCGTCGGGTCGTTGTGAAAATTGGTTAAATCGCCCAACATCACAAACTGGGGCACAAAAACCTCTCCGGTAGCGGATCGGGACCATTTTGTCCCATTTGCTTCGACAAACCCTTTTGCAGTTGAAGAGTCGATTTGAATCGTCCCACTCAATCCATCTAAATCAGGATCACCGCTACTGGTTGAATAGCCCCACAAGCCGATCAAATCGGCCGTAAATCGCGCCTTCCACTCATCGTTGTCGTTGTAGAACATTTCTGTTTGGCGTTGATTTCCAGTTCCAAGATGGGTAAACGTAACAACAGCTTCAAGATCAAATGGATTTCCAGACCAAGTGGAATTAGCAAAAGAGATATCCAAATGGTTCAACAATAAACCGGTAATATCCGGCTGTGGCGTTGCAGTAGCTGTCGCAGTTGCCGTGGCTGTTGCAGTCGCGGTTGGGATGGGAGTGGCAGTTGGCGCAATACTCTCTTCAACAGGAACACCGTTAGCAAATGCCTCGGCCCATTGATCGATGAGCTGAGCTTCACCGGCCGCTGAATGATGCGTGCCATCGGCCGAAAACCAGGTGGCTCCATCTACTTCGATATTGCGTCGATAGGTTGCGTACAAATCAGGGCCGGGGATGAGTTGATACGTAGCGGCGATTTGATCGATATCGGCCAAGATTTTCGCTTTCGCCTCAATATCTCCGAAACCATCTTGGGTTTCATCTGTATCAGGGATTCG